>DAOUEP010000001.1:0-8982 GCA_034430515.1 Dehalococcoidales bacterium
ATACCAGGCTGATGAGCGACAAGCTGGCCCGCGAGGACGTAGACAAGGAGCAACTCAAGCAGAACCTGGCCAAGGTGGAAGGGGCCATCGACCACTGCACCGGTATCATCCGCGGGCTGCTGGACTTCGCCCGGCAGACGGAGCCGCACCTGGGCCCGGTCACGGTGAGCCGCGCCCTGGATAAGGCCGTGGCGCTGGCGGGGCACCAGGCCAAGATGAAGCGCATCGAAATCGCCCGCGAGGAGGCGGCCGGCCTGCCGCTGGTCGTGGCCGATTTCAACCAGCTGGTGCAGGTCATCATCAACCTGGTGGTCAACGCCGTGCAGGCCGTGAGCGAGGGCGCCCGCGTCACCATCCGCACCTCGGCGGCGGACGGGTGGGTACGGATAGCCGTGAGCGATACCGGCTGCGGCATCCCCCGCGAGAACCTGGATAAGATTTTTACCCCTTTCTTCACCACCAAGGACGAGGTGAAGGGGGTGGGGCTGGGGCTGGCGGTGTCTTACGGCATCGTGGAGCGGCACGGCGGGCGCATCGAGGTGGCCAGCAAGGTGGGGAGGGGCAGCACCTTTACCATCGTGCTGCCGGCGCACCAGGAGAACGGGGCCGGGGAGCCCGCGGCGAAATAGGCCGGAGATTTCACTTATCCCCCCAGGGCAGCCGCACGGTAAGCTCGGTGCCCTGCCCCGGTTTGGACTTTATATCCAGGCTCCCGCCCACCAGCCGGGCGCGCTCGTACATGCCCATCAGCCCCAGCTTGCCGCCGCTGACCATATCCTCGGCGCGGCCGGGCACCTTAAAGCCCCGGCCGTTATCGGCTACGGTCATCACGATGCGGCCGCCGCCGCCGCTTACCTTAATCTTGACGCGGCCGGCCCCGGCGTGCTTGCGGACGTTATTGAGCGCCTCCTGGGCGATGCGGAAGAGCACGATTTGCGTCTCCGCCGGCAGCTCGCGGTCGAGGCCGGTGGTGGCGACCTCGACGGCGATGTTCCGGGACTTCTCCAGGTCTTCGGCAATCCACTCCAGGGCGGCCACCAGGCCCAGGTCGTCGATGATGCGGGGGCGCAGCCCCTGGGCGCAGCGTCGCGTCGCCTCCAGCGATTGCACCGCCTGGTCGCGCAGCTTCTGGATGTAATCCTTGAGGTCGGCCTGCTTGAGGCGCTGGCCGGAGGCCAGGTTATCCAGCTGCTGGATGAGGATGAGCAGGTAGGGGGAAACGTCGTCGTGCAGGTCGCGGGCGACGCGCTTGCGCTCCTCCTCCTGGGCGCGGGTAATCTGCTGGATGTAGGCGCGCACGTTCTCCTGCTGCTGCCTTTCGGCGGTGACGTCGCGGGCCACGTGCTCGAAGCCGCTGATGCGCCCCCCGGCGGTAATGGCGTTGGTGCTCATCATCACCGTCATCACCGAGCCGTCCTTGATGGAGAACTGCTGCTCGTAGGGCTGCTCGAAGTCCTCGCCCCGTATGAGCTTGTAGCGCACCTCGCGGGCCAGATTGAGCGACTCCGGGCTGAGGAACTTGGCCAGCTGCACCCCCACCAGCTCCCCCCGCTTGAACCCGGTCATCTTTTCAAAGGCCCGGTTGCCGTCCACGAACAGGCCGTTGACGTCCTGCACCCAGATGGCGTCGCTGGCGTTTTCAAAAAGGTAGAGGTATTTCTGCTCGGAGATGCTCATCCCCTGCTCGGAGACCTCCAGCCGCTCCAGGAGCTGCTGGTAGCGGCGGCTCTCCCGCCGCTTGGCCTCGAACCAGAGGTTCACCAGCACCCCCAGGATGAGGATGGCGCCGCATTCCAGAAAGGCCTCGACGCGGTATTCGGAGATGAGGAAGACGCGCGGCAGGATAACGGCCATGGCGGCCCCCAGGGTGACCAGCCCCGCCCGCGGGCCGAAGAACATGCCGGCGTAGGTCACCGGTATCAGGAAGAGGATGCGCTCCAGGGCGTGGCGCGTCAGCCCCAGGGAGCTCAGCAGCGAGGGCGAGTCGAAGCGCAGTATCTGCTGGGGATACTGGAAGATGATGCCGACGGCGAACATCGCCAGCAGTACCCAGAAATGGGGGCTGGCGGCGGTTAACCTGGCCAGCTGGCGGGAACGGCGGTATAGCTTCACGGCGCCACCTTTATCCGCTCGGGTGTGCGGCGGGGCTACTGGATATCGTCAAGGTCGATGTAACCCTGCTTCAGTCCCTTGATGATGGCATCGGTGCGGGAAGAGCAGCCCAGCTTGTTGAAGATATTGGTCATGTGGGCCTTGACGGTGCGCAGGCTGATAAAGAGCTTCTCGGATATCTCCTTGTTGCTCATCCCCCGGGAGGCCCACTTGAGGATTTCCATCTCGCGGGCGGTCAGCTGGCCGCCGGTCTCGCGCTCGTCGGGGCCCTTGGAGAGGCTGGCCAGGCGCTGCACCAGCTTGCGGGTTACCTCCGGGTCGAGCACCGATTCGCCGGAGCGGACGGCGCGGATGGCGCGCACCACCTCCTTGCCGGGGGAGTTCTTGAGCAGGTAGCCGCAGGCGCCGGCCTCCAGCAGGCCGATGATGTAGCGGATATCGCTGTAGGCCGTCAGGATGAGCAGGGACGTGGCCGGGCTGACCTGCTTGATTTGCTTGGTGGCCTCCACGCCGTTGAGGCGGGGCATGACGATATCCATGATGATGATGTCCGGCTTGAGCTCGGCGGCCAGGCGGACGGCCTCCTCGCCGTCGGCGGCCTCGCCCACCAGGTCAAAGTCCTTCTCCGCCTCCAGGAGGTTGCGCATGCCCTCCCGCAGCATGGCGTGGTCGTCGGCGATGAGTATCCTCGTTTTCATGGCGTTCTCCCGCCTTATCACAAATTTAATCGTTAATTATGTAATCCATTACTATTTTAGAACGTTCCGCCGAAAATCTCAATCCGGGGATTTAGGTATCCGGTATTAGCACCAAAGTACCACCCCGAATACGACCTGCCGACCGCCGAAATACGCCGCCAGGGCGGTTCGGAGAAGATAACCGCGGTGGTAGGCTTAATTAGAAGCGCCCGACCGGGAGATTTATTTTGGCAAGAGAGCGACGCAATTTGAACCGCGACGACCGGCAGGAGAAGCGGGAGGCCATTATCGCGGCCCTGACCCGGGCCACCGGGGAGGGCCAGCCGCTGCCCGCCGAGCCGGACGAGGCCGCCGGTGGCGGCAACCATTACTACACCCTGAGCCACGAGGAAATCGAGGCGCTTATTTCCGGCAACATCGAAAAGATAGAGACCTGGGTCAGCGGCCTGGACCGCCGCCACGCCACCTGGCTGCTGCGCCGCCTCATCAAGGAAAGCTGGTAGCTTTTCAAGCGGGTAAAAAGCCGGTATATCCGGTTAACAACTTACGAATCACGAAAGGAGAAGCAATCGATGACGGAAGGCAAGAAGGTACTGATAGCCGACGATGAGAGCATCGTGCGGGAGTCCCTGACGGACTGGCTGACCGACAAGGGTTACCAGGTCGTTACCGCCGAGAATGGCGAGGAAACGTTCCGGCGGCTCATGGAGGACGATAGTTTCGGGGCGGTGGTGCTGGACGTGCGCATGCCGGGCAAGGACGGCATTACCGTGCTGGAGGAGGCCCGCAAGAAATACCCCGACCTCAAGTACATCATCATCAGCGGTTATCCTTCGGTGGATATTATGACGCGGGGAATCCGGCTGGGGGCCACCGGCTTTCTGGTAAAGCCCTTTCAGCCGGAGGAGCTGGAAAAGCTCATCCGCCACGCCCTCAACGGGGCCGAGGACGCCGTTCAGCTGACCGCGGGCGATACTAAGACCGAGGAAGACCTCCTGGGGCAGATTTCCGGCCAGGAAATCGCCTCGATGATGGCGGAGAACCGCGTCTTCAAGCCCTCGGCGGAGTTCGCCGACAAGGCCGCCCTGAAGAGCCTGGAAGAGTATAAGGCCCTCTACAACTGGTCTATCAAGAACCCGGAAGAGTTCTGGGGCCAGGTGGCCGACCAGCTGGACTGGTACAAGAAGTGGGACAAGTTCCTGGAGTACAACTTTGACGACAAGCCCGAGGTGCGCTTCTTCGTCGGCGGTAAAATCAACGTCAGCTATAACTGCCTCGACCGCCACCTCAAGACCTGGCGCAAGAACAAGGCCGCCATTATCTGGCAGGGCGAGCCCGACGCCGACAGCGAGGTCTACACCTACCAGCAGCTCCACCACGAGGTCTGCAAGTTCGCCAACGTCCTCAAGAAGCACGGCGTCCGGAAGGGCGATACCGTCTCCATCTACCTGCCGATGATACCGGAGCTGGCCATCGCCATGCTGGCTTGCGTGCGCATCGGGGCGGTGCACAGCGTCGTCTTCGGCGGCTTTTCCGCCGAGGCCCTGCGCGACCGCATCCTGGACTGCGACTCCAAAATACTCATCACCGCCGACGGCTACTACCGCAGCGGTAAGAGCATCAACAGCAAGGCCAACGCCGATAACGCCCTCAAGCAGTGCCCCGACGTGAAGACGGTCATCGTCGTCAAGAGGCTGGGCATCGAAATCCCCCTGGAGGCGGGCCGCGACTACGTCTGGGCCGATGAGATGAACGCCCCCGACATCACCGCCGAGTGCGACCCAGAGCCGATGGACGCCGATTCGCCGCTCTTTATCCTCTACACCAGCGGCAGCACCGGCAAGCCCAAGGGCGTGGTGCACACCCAGGCCGGCTACCTGCTGCACTGCTACCAGAGCATGAAATGGATTTTTGACATCAAAGACGAGGACACCTACTGGTGCACCGCCGACGTCGGCTGGGTCACCGGCCACAGCTATATCGTCTACGGGCCGATGGCCATCGGGGCGGCCTCGCTCATGTTCGAGAGCGTGCCCACCTATCCCGGCCCCGACCGCTTCTGGCAAATCGTGGAGAAGTTCGGCGTCAACGTCTTCTATACCGCCCCCACCGTCATCCGCGCCCTGATGCGCGAGGGCGAGGAGTGGCCCGCCAAGCACGACCTCTCCAGCTTACGGCTGCTGGGCAGCGTCGGCGAGCCGATTAACCCCGAGGCCTGGATGTGGTACCACCGCGTCATCGGCCAGGAGCGCTGCCCCATCGTGGATACCTGGTGGCAGACGGAGACCGGCGGCATCCTGATTACGCCGCTGCCCGGCGCCATCCCCACCAAGCCCGGCTCCGCCACGGTGCCTTTCCCCGGCGTCGAGCCCATCATCCTCCGCGAGAACGGCACCGTGGCCGGCGTCAACGAGGGCGGCTGGCTCTGCATCAAGAAGCCCTGGCCGGGCATGATGCGCACCCTCTGGGGCGACCCGGAGCGCTTCAAACTGACCTATTTCAGCAAGTTCCCCGGCTACTACTGCACCGGCGACGGCGCCCGCAAGGACGCCGACGGCTACTACTGGCTGATGGGCCGCATCGACGACGTCATCAACGTCTCCGGGCACCGCATCGGCACCGCCGAGGTGGAAAGCTCGCTGGTCTCTCACCCCAAGGTGGCCGAGGCCGCCGTGGTGGGCATGCCCCACCAGCTCAAGGGGCAGGGCATCTACGCCTACGTCACCCTCAAGACCGGCGAGCCGGTCACGCCGGAGCTGGAGAAGGAGCTGCGGACCCACGTCCGCCAGCAAATAGGGCCCATCGCCACGCCGGACGTCATCCAGTTCGCCGACGGCCTGCCCAAGACGCGCAGCGGCAAAATCATGCGCCGCATTCTGGTGAAGATTGCCGCCGGCTCTTCCGACGGCCTGGGCGACACCTCGACCCTGGCCGACCCGTCCGTGGTCGACACCCTGCTGGCCGGCAGAAAAAAATAGCTAGTGTGAAACGGGTGGCTGGGGGATTATCTTCCGGCCACTCGTTGTATCTAAAATTATTACGGAGGTATCAGTGGCACAAGTCATCACCAAAGAGGAACCGCAATGGGCCAACCCGGGGGCCCTGGGCCTGGCCGGGTTCGGACTCAACACTATCCTGCTCCAGATTCACAACATCGGCTGGATAGAATCAACCATGCCCCTCATCTTCGGGTTTTTCTGGGGGGGCGTGGCCCAGATAATCGCCGGCATCATCGACGCCCGCCGCGGCGACACCTTCGGCCTGACGGCGTTCGTCTCCTACGGCGTCTTCTGGATTGGGCTGGCCTTCAGCTTCCTGCTGCAGTGGCTGGGGCTGGTAACGCTGGATAATTCCGGCATCGCCTGGCTCTTTATCATGTGGGGCATCTTCACCGGCTACATGGCCATCGGCGCCCTCAAGATGACCTGGATGCACCTCTTCGTCTTCGTCTCGCTGACGGTACTTTTCGGCCTGCTGGCGGCGCATTTCTTCGGCGCTATACCCGCCATCGTCCCCGGCATCGAGGGGCTTTTCTGCGGCGCGGCGGCGGTCTACGGCTCGGCGGCGGTCATCATCAATAACAAGTTCGGCCGCGAGGTGCTGCCGCTGGGTAAAGTGCTCAAGTAAAATTAAAGTTAATCAGTAAGTCCATAGCCCCCTTTCTTAACCGGGAGGGGGCTTGCTTTGTTGCGGGTCGCTCACTTGCCAGACCGTGGCGGCGGGATGTATCATTAGTTGTTGGAGGCCACCGCGGATTTATCCCGGTAATTACGATGGAAAGTGATTTAGTCCCCCCCGGACTGACCTACCTGGCCGATAACATTACCTCCCGGCAGAACATCCTGGGCGTTGCCAAGGAGCAGGGCGCCCGCTGGGCCCAGGGGCTTAACCTGCCCCCCCGCGCCGAGACCATCTTTTTCGCCGGGTGCGGTTACCAGTACTCCGCCCAGCTGGAGAGGCTGATGTCGCTGGTGCGGGGGATTGACAAGAGTGTCATCGGGGCGGAGCTGCCGATGCGCTTCGCCCGCTTCCAGAAGAAGCTGGGCTTAAACCTGCCCGGCATCTACTCCAGCGTCCTGGCGCGGGGCATCCTGCCCGGCAAGGAGGCGCCCGAGGTCAAGCCGCTCACGGCGGCGGTCAAAGTGCTGCGCAAGCTCGGTCTGGAGCCGGGCTACCTGGCCGAGGCCGAGCCCTGCTGCGGGGCGCCCCTCAACCACGCCGGGCTGCGGGAGCGCTTCGCCGCCAACGCCCGCCAGGCCTACGACAAACTCAAGACCGCCGGGGTGAAGCGGGTCATCGGTATCGTGCCCTACTGCACCCACGCCCTGGCGGAGCTGTTCCCCGGCTACGTGGAAGGCTACGACCTGGAGGTGCGCCACTTTCTGGAAATCGTCGCCGAGAAATTACCCTCGCTCAAGCTCAAGTACCCCCGCAAGGTCAAAGTAACCTACCACGACCCCTGCCAGCTGGTGCGCTACCTCAACCTGGTGGACGAGCCGCGGCGCATCCTGGGCGCCATCGAGGGGATTACCCTGGTCGAGCCGGAGTGGACGCGCGGCGAGTGGGCCACCTGCTGCGGCGGGGGCGGCGGCTTCGAGACGGTCTTCCCGGAGCTGAGCGGGGTGCTGGCGGTCAACCGCGCCAGCGAGCTGCTGGAGACGGGGGCGGAAATCATCGTGACGCACTGCCCCGGCTGCGTCATGCAGCTTAAGGACGGGCTGCGCCAGCTCAAGGCCGATAACGTCGCGGTGCTCGATTTATCCGAAGTGGTGGCCGAGGCCATGGCGGCATGAAAAAACCATCGGACTTCAAGAGCTATAAGAAAGAAATCATGGGGGCGGCCCACGACGACCGCCTGCGCCTGGCCCTGACGCGCGCCGTCAAGAGCTTCCGCGCCAACGTCAAGGCCGCCCTGGAAAAGTTCCCCCACACCGTGGCGCTGGCCGACGAGGTGCGTAAGATAAAGGAAAAGGCCATCCCCGATATGGAGGCTCTCACCGAGCGAGCCGTGGCCGCCATCGAGGAGAACCGGGGCCACGGCTACATCGCCCGGACGGCTGAAGAAGCCCTGAAAATCATCTCCGATATAACCGGCACCGGCCAGCTTATCGTCAAGGGCAAGACGATGACCGGCGAGGAAATCGGCCTGCGCGAGTACCTGGAGGAAAAGGGCAACGAGGTCTACGAGACCGACCTGGGCGAGTTTATCATCCAGAAGCTCGGCTCCCGCCCGATGCACATCTTATCTCCGGCCATTCACGTCCCCCGCGAGGACGTCGCCCGCCTCTTTTCCAAGGTCATCGGGCAGGGGATTACCGAGGAATCCGACATCGCCGCCATGGTGGGGGCGGCCCGCGAGTTCCTGCGCGATAAGTTCTTCCGGGCCGATATCGGCATCAGCGGCGCCAACGTCGTCGCCGCCGAGACGGGCACCCTCTTCATCATCGAGAACGAGGGCAACATCCGCCTGGCCACCGGCGCCCCGCCGGTGCACATCGCCCTGGTGGGCATGGAGAAGCTCGTCCCTACCCTGAGCGACGCCTACAAGGTCGCCGAGGTTACCTGGCGCTACGCCAACTATACCATTCCCTCCTACGTCAGCCTGATAAGCGGCCCCTCCAAGACCGGCGATATCGAAAAAGTCACCACCTACGGCGCCCACGGCCCCGGCCAGTTCCACGTTATCTTCCTCGACGGGGGGCGCACGCGCCTGGCCAAGTACCCCAAGCTGATGCAGGCGCTCTACTGCCTGCGCTGCGGCGGCTGCCTCTACGAGTGTCCCGTCTTCGCCGTTACCGCCGGGCACTTCGGCGATAAGTACTTCGCCGGCATCGGCGCCGTCTGGGCGGCCATCGTCAACGAAGACCTGGAAAAGGCGGCCTCCATCGCCTATACCTGCCTCACCTGCGGGCGCTGCCGCCAGCGCTGCCCGATGAAGATAGACGTGCCGGAGATGATTATCGAGCTCCGCAAGCTCCTCGCGGAAGGCAGCTAGGCCATGCGCGATATTAAGGCCAGCGCCGTTACCGGGGCCGTATCCAGCCTCTTCCAGCAGGCCGGCTACCAGCTTGGCGACGACGTCCTGGCCGCCCTGCAAAAGGCTCGCCAGGACGAGACCTCACCCCTCGGCCGGGAAACCCTGGACGCTATTTTAGAGAACGCCTCAATTGCC
>DAOUEP010000002.1:0-5254 GCA_034430515.1 Dehalococcoidales bacterium
TTTATCCCCCCCCTGGGGGGTAAAGGAGATGAAACTACGGGCGGTAGGGTGACGCCTCCTTGATCGGTCGTTTTATATTCCCTTTAAGACTGGTGCCACTGTCATTTTTCGCGGCGTGAGCTTGGTTGTGCCGCAGTATCGTATCCGACTACAAGATTCGAGGAGAGGAGAGACTGAGAATGTCCACAGTAAAGAAGCGTAATACCGTAAGAAGGAAATCAATCACCGAGATTGCTCAAGGTGTCCCGACCAACCTTAAATTCGGGCTAATCGTGGCCGTGGCCATGTTCTGGGCGGATTTGGTTAGGTCTTTATTGAACGAGCTTTTTTTCCTGGCTGATATCAACCTGCCCTTCGTGACTGACTTACTCCTTGCCATCGTAGTAACGGCCTTGGCTTATTTAGTCATGGTGACCTATAGTCGTATAAAATCACGGCTTCAAAAATTGAAGCTGTAGCGACGGAGCTGCCAGAAGGGTTGTAGAAGTTCTAAGATTATTGTTAAATATAAGCGAAAGTTTCGGATATATGTTATGCCCAAAACACTGGCCGAGAAAATCTTGAGCGAAAAGTCCGGCATGGATGCCAAGGCCGGTGATATCGTCATCGCCAAAGTTGACCTGGCCTTCGTGCAGGACACCACCGGCCCGCTGACCGTCCGCCAGTTCCAGGCCGCCGGCCTGAGCCTGGCCGACCCGGGACGCACCATTTTGTTCATCGACCACGCCGCGCCCAGCCCCAACGCCAACCTCTCCAACGACCACATCTTCCTGCGCGACTTCGCGCGCGCCTCCGGCGGCGTCCTCTCCGAGGCCGGCGACGGCATCTGCCATCAAATCGTGGCCGAGGCCTACGCCCGCCCCGGCGACGTCATCGTCGGGGCCGACTCGCACACCGTCACCGCGGGGGGGCTGGGGGCCTTCGCCACCGGCATGGGCTCGTCGGACGTGGCGGTGGCCTTCGGGCTGGGGCGTACCTGGCTGCGCGTGCCGGAGACGTTCCGCATCGAGGTGAGCGGCGCTTTTCAAGCCGGCGTCAGCGCCAAAGACCTTATCCTGCACCTCATCGGGCTTATCGGTGCCGACGGGGCGACCTACAAGGCCCTGGAGTTCGGCGGCGAGGCCGTCGCCAGGATGAGCCTGAGCGGGCGCTTCACCATCGCCAACATGGCCGTGGAGGCCGGGGCCAAGGCCGGGCTCTTCTCCGCCGACGCCGCCACGAAAGAATATCTCCAGGCCGAGGGTAGGGCGGGGGACTACCGCGAGCTTGCCCCGGACAAGGGCGCCAGCTACGAAAAGCAGATTAAAATCGACGCCGGCAAGCTGGAGCCGACCGTCTCCAAGCCCCATACGGTAGATAATACGGCCCTGGCTAAAGAGCTTAAAGGGACGAAGATAGACCAGGTGGTCATCGGCACCTGCACCAACGGGCGGCTGGAAGACCTGGAGGTGGCCGCCGGCATTTTGAGAGGCAAGCAGCGTAAGGAGTCGGTGCGGCTCATCGTCGCCCCGGCCTCGCGGCGGGTGCTCACCGAAGCCATCGCGCGGGGCTATATCCAGGCATTCATCGAGGCGGGGGGTCTGATATTGCCGCCGGGCTGCGGGCCGTGCCTGGGCCTGCACCAGGGCGCCCTCGGCGACGGCGAGGCCTGCCTCTCGACAGCTAACCGAAATTTTAAGGGGCGCATGGGCAACCCCAACAGCTTCATTTATCTGGGAAGCCCGGCCACGGCGGCGGCCACCGCCCTCACCGGCGAGATTACCGACCCCCGGGAGGTGCTCTGATGCTCAAGGGCAGGGCGCACAAGTTCGGCGACGGCATCTCCACCGACCACATCATCCCCGGCCGCTACGCCCACCTCCGCTCCAACCTTCCGGAGCTGGCTAAGCACGTCCTGGAGGACGCCGACGTGAATTTTGCTAAAAAGGTCAAGCACGGCGATTTCGTCGTCGGGGGGCTCAACTTCGGGCTGGGCTCCTCGCGCGAGCACGCCCCCCTGGTCATCAAGATGGCCGGGGTCAGCGCCGTCCTGGCCAGGAGCGTGGCGCGCATCTTCTTCCGTAACGCCATCAACCTGGGGCTGCCGGTGCTGATTTGCGATACCGATAAAATCAACGACGGCGACGAGCTGGAGGTGGACCTGGCGGGCGGCAAGGTGCGCAACGTCACCACCGGCGCCGAGCTTAGCTTCGGCAGGATACCGGCGGTGATGCTCAAGATTCTCAACGAGGGCGGGCTGATTCCCTACATCCAGAAACACGGGGAATTTAAGCTTTAGAGAGGACAAACCATTGGCACATAAAGTAACCCTCATCCCCGGCGACGGGGTCGGCCCCGAAATCTCCGAGGCCACGCGGCGCGTGCTGGAGGCCACCGGCGTCAGGTTCGACTGGGAGCTGGCCTACGCCGGCGCCGATGTCATCGCTAAATACGGCACGCCTCTGCCCGACGCCGTCATCGAGTCCATCCGCAAGAACAAGGTCGCCATCAAGGGCCCGGTGACTACGCCCGTCGGGACGGGCTTCCGCAGCGTCAACGTCGCCCTGCGTAAGGCTTTAGACCTCTACGCCTGCATCCGCCCCTGCAAGACCTACACCGGCGCGCCCACGCCGTTTCGGGACGTGGATATCGTCATCGTCCGCGAGAACACCGAAGACCTCTACGCCGGTATCGAGTTTGAGGCGGGCACCGCCGAGGCCAAAGACCTCATCAAGTTCATCAATAAGAAAAAGGGCGACGTCATCCGGGGCGACGCCGGCCTCTCCATCAAGATGATTACCGAGAGCGGCTCGCGGCGCATCGTCCGCTACGCCTTCGACTACGCCCGCCACTATCGCCGGAAAAAGGTAACGGCCACGCAGAAGGCCAACATCATGAAGTACTCCGACGGACTCTTCCTCTCGGTGGCGCGGGAGGTGGCCAGAGACTACCCGGACGTCCAGTTCCAGGAGGCCCTCATCGATAACCTCTGCATGCAGCTGGTGCGCCGTCCCCAGGAGTACGACGTCATCGTCGCCCCCAATCTCTACGGCGATATCATCTCCGACCTCTGCGCCGGTCTGGTGGGCGGGCTGGGGCTGGCGCCGGGGGCCAACATCGGCGAGGGGGTCGCCCTCTTCGAGCCGACCCACGGCAGCGCCCCCAAGTACACCGGCCAGAACCGGGTCAACCCCATGGCCATGATGCTCTCCGGCGTGCTCCTGCTGCGTCACCTCGGCGAGGCGACTGCCGCCGACCGGCTGGAAGCGGCCATCGCCGCCGTCATTAAAGAAGGCAAGGCCGTCACCTACGACATAAAGCCCCGCCGCGACGACCCCACCGCCGTGGGCACGTCCCAGGTGGCCGACGCCGTGATTAAGAAGCTGGGAGGGTGATGGAGATGAATAAAGAATCCGAAGACTGCATCTTCTGCAAGATTGCCAGCGGCGAGATACCCTCCCAAATCATCTACCAGGACGAGGACGTCGTCTGCTTCCCCGATGTCCGGCCGCTGACGCCGGTGCACCTGCTGGTCGTCCCCCGCAAGCACATCCCCTCCCTGGCCGAGATGGACGCCGCCGATGCGCATCTAGTGGGCAAAATGGTGCGGGCGGCCAACCGGGTGGCCCGCGAGCAGGGCCTGGCCGAGAACGGCTACCGGCTAACCATCAACAGCGGGCCGGACGCCGGCCAGGTGGTCTTCCACCTGCACATGCACCTCATGGGGGGCCGACGCCTGGAGTGGAAGCACTAGTTATTCTTCCGGTACTCCAGATACATAAAAAGCCCGGCGATGCTCTTGCCGTCCTCAATCTGGCCGGAGCTAATCAGGCCGGGGACTTCGGTAAGCTTCACCTTTACCAGCTCGATTTCGTCGGTGTCCTCGGCGTGCCGGCGGCTCGGCGTCAGGTCGGTGGCCAGGTAGACGTGCAGGTATTCGGTGGCGTAGCCCGGCGCGGTGTAAAAGCCGCCCAATCGCTCCAGCTTGCCCGGCTTGTAGCCGATTTCCTCCTGAAGCTCGCGGATAACGGTGGCCTCCGGCGCCTCGCCGGGGTCGATGCCGCCGGCCGGTATCTCCAGCAGGTCTTTGCCCGCCGGGGTGCGCCACTGGCGCACCAGCAGGACGTTATCGTCTTTATCGAGGGGAATAGCGGCGATGACGCCGTCGTGCTCGACGATTTCCCGCGTCGTCTCGGTGCCGTCGGGCTTGCGCACGGTGGCCACGCGCACCCGGATGGCGCGCCCCTTAAAGACCGGGCGGCTGGAGATTTCCTCCTCGGCCAAGTTAGTCTTCCTCCGCGGCGTGGTAGATGAGGGCCGTCTCGTCGCAGTTGGGGAACTTGGGGCAGCGGAAGCAGTCCGTCCAGACCTTGCGCGGCAGCTCCATCTTGTCGATATCGGCGAACTGATAGCGCTTGAAGAAAGCGGGCTGGTAGGTGAAGCAGAAAACGGTCTTGATGCCCAGCTCCGCCGACTCCTTGAGGCAGGCGTCCACCAGTTGGCCGCCCAGCCCCTGGCCCTTGCTGTCGCCGGCCACGGCCACCGAGCGTATCTCGGCCAGGTCCGACCAGCTGACGTGTAGCGCCCCGCAGGCGACCACCTGCTCCCCCTCCCGGATGACGAAGTAGTCGCGGATGTCCTCGTAAAGCTCGGAAAGCGGCCGCGCCAGCATCTCGCCCGCCTTGGCGTAATCGTTAATCAGCTTGTGCATCTGGGGAATATCGGCTATCTTAGCCTTCTCTACCTGACTCACCTTGCTTTCCTTTCAGCCTGGCCTCCAGCGAGCCGTAGAACGACTCCCTGGGGCGGATTCTTAAGAACCGGGCGGTGTGGGGGCTGCGCCTGACTGTAATCACGTCGCCGTCGACAAGCGAGATATTGATGTGCCCGTCGACGCTGAGGGTGGCATCGTGGTAAGTGTTCAACTTAAGCGTTACCGCCGCCGCCTCCGGCAGCACCAGCGGGTAGGCCGGGCTGAGGTGGGGCGCTACCGGCACCAGCAGGAAGTCGCGCGACTGCGGGTACATGATGGGGCCGCGCGCCGCCAGGGCGTAGCCGGTGGAGCCCGTGGCCGTGGCCACCACGACGGCGTCGGTCTTGTAGGCGGCCAGCGGCTGGCCGTCCACGGCGGCCTCGAGGCGTATCAGCCGGGCGATTTCCCCCCGCGCCACCACCACGTCGTTGAGGGCGTCGAAGGTGCGCGTCTCTTGTCCCTGGCTGGTCAGCTCGGCCCGCAGCATGGCGCGCTCGTCGAGCCAGCCCTGGCCTTCGAGGA
>DAOUEP010000003.1:0-15069 GCA_034430515.1 Dehalococcoidales bacterium
TTCTTGGCCGCCGCCCGGCTCTGCAGGCGCCCCGCCCCGTGGCAGGTGGAGCCGAAGGTCTCGCGCATGGCCCCTTCCGTGCCTACTAAAATATAAGACGCCCGCCCCATGTCGCCGGGGATGAGGATGGGCTGCCCCACGGCGGCGTACTTGGCGGGAACATCCGGGTGGCCGGCGGGGAAGGCGCGCGTCGCCCCCTTGCGGTGGACGCAGAGCTTTACCTTTTTCCCCCCAACCTCGTGCTCTTCCAGCTTGGCGATGTTGTGGGTGACGTCGTAGATGAGCTCAAGGCCCGCCTCCCGCTCGCTCATCCCCATCACCCGGCCGAAGGCCTGGCGCACCCAGTGAGAGATGCACTGGCGGTTGGCCCAGGCGTAGTTGGCGGCGCCGCACATGGCGGCCAGGTAGTTCCTGCCCTCGGGGGAGTTCACCGGCACCCCGGCCAGCTGGCGGTCGGGCACCTCGATGCCGTACTTGGGCATGGCCCGCAGCATCTCCTTGATATAGTCGTCGGCGACCTGGTGCCCCAGCCCGCGCGAGCCGCAGTGGACGTAGAGCATCACCTGGCCGGCGGCCTCGATGCCCATGACGCGGGCGGTCTCCGGCTCGTAGATTTCGTCGACGACGGCCACCTCCAGGAAGTGGTTGCCCGAGCCGAGCGTGCCCAGCTGCGGGATGCCGCGCTCCTTGGCGCGGGCGCTGACGCGCTGCGGGTCGGCACCAATCATCTCGCCGCCCTCTTCGGTGGTGGCCAGGTCTTCGGGGCGGCCGTAGCCCTTTTCCACCGCCCAGCGCGAGCCCTTCTTCAGCACTTCGTCGATTTCCCGGCCGCTCAGCTTGATTTTACCTTTCGAGCCCAGCCCGGAGGGGACGGCGTAAAAGAGGGCATCGATGAGTTCGTCTATCTTGGGGGCGACGTCATCTTTGACCAGATTGGTGCGCATGATGCGCACGCCGCAGTTGATATCGAATCCGACTCCTCCCGGCGAGACGACGCCGTCGGCCACGCGCATGGCGGCCACCCCGCCGATGGGGAAGCCGTAGCCCCAGTGGATATCGGGCATGGCCAGCGAGTACCCCACGATACCCGGCAGGCAGGCGACGTTGGCCACCTGCTCCGGGGCCTGGTCGGCCATTATCTGTCCAATCATGGCGTCGCTGGCGTAGATGAGGCCGGGGACGCGCATGCCCGGCTTGTAGTCTTTCGGGATACGAAAGCGATATTCGTCTATTTTTTCCAGCTTGCCGCCCCATTCGGGCATGACTCACCTCCTCTACCCTTCTTCCGTCATTGCGAGGAGTATAGCGACGAAGCAATCTCCGTCACTGCCTCTAATAGTCTTATGGATTGCTTCGCTACGCTCGCAATGACATTAAATCATACATCGAAGATGACCCGCACGCGGTTCTTCGCCTTATCCACCTCGAGCTGGTGGTAGGTGGCCGCCTTCACCCCCGTCTTGAGGCGGTGGCGGGCGGGGTCGTACTTTTCCCCGCGGCAGTCGGCGACCAGGCGGGTATCGGAAAGCTCGGTAATATCGAAGCGCCGGAAGATAAGCTGCTCGACGTCGAAGTAATAGAGCAGGCTGTTGAGCCACTCGAAGAGCAGCCCTTCGATATCATCGGCAGCGGCCACGACGCGGCGGGTCTCCGCCTCGCGCACGCTACCTAGCCCGGCGATGATGGCGAACATGCCGTAGGCGGCGCTGGCAAAGGCCGCCGCCAGGGTCTCGCCGCGGGCCTCCAGGCCAGTATCCGCCGTGTGCTCGCTGAGCCGGTACTTATACATGACCGCCCCATATTATACAACTTCCGGCGGGGTCAAGTGGTGGGGGAAACCTGCGTGCTAAGCCGTGGATGTGCCGAGGGCGGCCTGGGTGGGAATAGATAACTTCGACGGGGAGGAGGGGCAGGGCGAGTATAGATAACTTACCCCCGCGACGGCAGGCTGACCACGGCCGTACCGGTGACCGTCCTCTCGCCGGCGGGGTTCTCCGCCCAGAGCTCCAGCCGGGCCAGGTTCTTACCGTCCTCGACGTACTTCTTGACGACCTTGCCGTTGCAGATGATGTCCTCGTGGACGCGGTTAATGCCCCGGTAGCTGCCGCTCAGCTTGAGCAGGGCGCCCCCCTCGCCGAGCCAGTCGGTGACGAGCTGCCCCAGGAAGGACAGCGCCAGCCAGCCGTGCACGATGACCCCCGGCAGGCCGTTAGCCACGGCGAAGTCCTTATCGTAGTGAATCTGGTAGTAGTCGCCGGAGGCCCCGGCGTACTTCACCAGCTGCATCGTCGTCGGGTACTTCACCAGCCCCGGCAGGTCGCTGCCGGCTTCGATATCTTCGTAATAGACCTGTTTTGTCATCGCTATCTCAATACTTGATGTAGGTGTTCTTGCCGCGCACGGCCACCTCGCCGCGCTGGTTGGTACAGGTGACCTCGGTGAACATGAAGAGGCTGGGGCCTTCCCTTCCGGCCATCTGCCGCAGCCGGGTGAGCCGGGCCGTTACCGAGATGACGTCGCCCGCCTCGATGGGGCGGAGGTACTCCAGCTCGCTGGCGCCGTTGAGGAGACGCTTCAGCGGGCCGGGGGTGTTGAAGAGCTTGTGCAATAAAGTGGCGGGGACGAGGGCGGCCGGGAAGGTGGGCGGGGCCTCCCGGAGCCAGCGGGGGTTGGGGTCCTCGATGGCCTCGGCGAACTTACGCAGCATTCCCTTCTCTATTTCGTAGACATCGGGGCCGAGGTCCACGTTGAGGAGGGCCTCCAGTTCCGGGGTGATGACGCTGGCTTCGCTCAAGTTTAACCTCCGTTAGGCCGTTTCATTATAGCCCATGACGGCGGGCGATGACCACCCTGTGATTTGCGAATATTTTGCGAACTATTTACGCAGCCTTTTGGCCACCTCGGCGCAGTTCTTGCCGAAGTTCCAGGCCGTCAACATCCCTTCCTCGTCGCTCTCAACCTCACCCTTCTCCCGCCCGAAGGCCACGTTCCAGTAGGTCGAGCCGGGGTTGATGATCTGCTGAATGTGGAACCAGTACAGCAGCTCGGCGAAGGTGAAGTTCTGGCCGGCGCGGCGGGCCACCACCAGCGGGCCGCCCACCTTGCCCTTGAGGCCGCCGTGACGGCGGGCCATCAGCCCGGCGCGCTCCAGGTAGCCTTTGACCAGCGACGTGGCCGAGCCGTAGTACACCGGCGACGCCACGATAATCACGTCCGCCGCCAGCATCTTAGCGAAGACGGGCTGGAGGTCGTCCTCGATGGAGCAGCCGTCGTGCTCGGCGCAGTACCAGCAGCCGTTGCACCCCCTGATGTCCCGGCCCGCCAGCGGCGCCAGCTCCGTTTCCAGCCCCTCCTCGGCCATGGCCTTGAGGCAGTGGGCGGTGAGTATCTCCGTGTTGCCGGCCTTGCGGGGGCTGCCGACGATACCGATGGCTTTCATGCTAGACCTCCTGATAATTGGCGTATAACTTTTGCATTTTGATGTAGGTGGCGACGTCCTCGGGCACCAGGTCGCCCAGGGGCTCGCCGCGGGCCGCCCGCGCCCGGATGTCCGTGGCGCTGATATCCATATGCGGGCCGGGCAGCAGGGTGACCCGCGCGCTGATACCCGGCAGGTTCGCCTCCAGGGCCTTGAGGTCGGGGCGGGGATAGCCGGGGCGGGGCACCGCCGCCAAACGGCCCAGTTTGATAAGTCGCTGCGGCTCATGCCAGGTCGGCAGGTGGGCCAGGCAGTCGTCGCCGAGGATAAAATAGATTTCCGCTTCCTCGCCATACTCCTGCCGCAGCGCCGCCAGGGTGTCGGCGGTGTAGGACGGGCCGGAGCGGTCGGTCTCGACGGTGGATACCTCAAGCTCCGGCGCGCCGACGGCCGCCAGCCGCAGCATGGCCAGGCGGTGCCGCGCCCCCGTCAGCAGCGCGTTCTTCACCGACATCGGCCGCCCCGCCGGCACCAGCAGCACTCTGTCCAGCCCCAGCGCCTCGCGGGCGACCCGGGCCATGGCGATATGCCCCCGGTGCACCGGGTCGAAGGTGCCGCCGAGCACGCCTATTTTCATCGCTCTACCAATCCCACGTCAGGTCTCCGCAGCGTATCTTGTCGCCGGGCCTGGCCCCGGCCTTCTCCAGCAATTTCGCCGCCCCCAGCCGCTGGAGGCGGTAGTTGAGCTGCCAGCTTAGCTCGCCGGGGCCGACGCCGCTGCCGGCGTAAATCCGTTCCAGCTCCGGCGCCCGGATAACGAACTCGTCGCCCACCCGGCTGACCTCTATTTTATCGCCCCGCGGCGCGGGATGGAAGACCCGGCCGGCAGCGGGCTCGGGTTTTACGGTCTCTTTCGATATTTGCAGCTGCGCTCGGACGGCCGCCAGCAGGTCGGGGACGCCCTCCCCCGTGGCCGCCGAGATGTAGCGGGCTTTGACCCCGGCGCCGCTTAGCTCCTTTTTAAGCTCGGCCAGTCGGGCGGCGACCTCCGGCAGGTCTATCTTGTTGACGGCCACCACCTGGGGCTGGCGCGAAAGCTCCGGGTCGTAGCGGTAGAGCTCTTCGTTGAGTCGGGCTAGGTCAGCGGCGGGCGAGGCCGCCTCCCCGTTGAGCAGGTGGACGAACACCCGGGTGCGCCGGGCGTGCCGCAGGAACTCGTGGCCCAGCCCGCGTCCGGCGTGGGCGCCCTCGATGAGGCCGGGAATCTCGGCCATGACGAACTCGTCGTTGCCGGTCGTCACGACCCCCAGCACCGGCTCCAGGGTGGTGAAGGGGTAGTCGGCCACCTTGGGTTTGGCCGCCGAGGACTTCGCCAGCAGGGTGGACTTGCCGGCGTTGGGGTAGCCGATAATGCCGACGTCGGCGATGAGCCGCAGCTCCAGCCGCACCGTGCGTTGCTGGCCGGGCTCGCCCCGCTGGGCGATACGCGGCGCCTGGTTGGTCGAGGACTTGAAGTGCACGTTGCCCCAGCCGCCCTTACCCCCCGCGGCCACGGTTACCTCGTCTCCGACCTTGGCCAGGTCGGCGTTGATGGCGTCATCGTCCCCGCCGGACACGGTAATCACCGTCCCCGGCGGCACCGTCAGGATGAGGTCGTCGCCGTTCTTACCGTGCTGGCGGGCGTGTCGACCGTTCTGTCCGGGGGCGGCCTTGTAGGCGCGCTTCTGGCGGTAGCGGCGCAGGTCGTCAGCGGAGGTATCCGCCCGGATAATAACGCTGCCCCCATCACCACCATCGCCGCCGTCCGGCCCGCCGAAAGGCACGAACTTCTCACGGCGGAAGCTGACGGCCCCGTCGCCGCCATTACCTGCCCGGATGCTTATCTCGGCTTCGTCGAACATCAGTGTTCACCAGTCGAAAGAGTTATATGATGATTATACAATAGCACATAACAGAGGAAGAGGTTAAAAACAGCACTAATAACAGGGGAGTTAATGGGTAGAGATATCCTCCGGCTGCTGACGCCGGGGAGGACGCCTGACGGCGGCTGGCGGCACTCAAATAGACCCCAAAACAATCGCCATATGCTGACAAATACTAGCCATATTACGGCTAAATAAAGCGCAGAATGACGGGGTGCGGGTGGGATGACATAATATTGGAAGTATCTCGGGATAGCTACAATAGGGGCATCGAGCGGGAGAGAAACAATACGGTAGCTCTTAATAATAACAGCAGGAGTGGATGGCGGGCTTGCCCGTTTTACGGGCGCAGCCGCTGGCGGATGTCGCGGAGCTTGCGCTTGAGGAAGGGGTTGGTGCCCAGCTCCCCGGTTATCTTCTTGCAGGCGGCCGTCACCGCCGCGGCGTCGCGGTTGCCCAGCTCCCGGCCGATCTGCGTCACCGAGCAGTTGGTCTCCTGCCGGATGAGGTACATCGCCAGGCGGCGGGCCATAATGGAGTCCTTGTCGCGCCGGCGCCCGGTGAGTATCTCGGCGGGCAGCTCGAAAGAGGCGGCCACGGCGGCGACGATAGCCGACGGGTTGATGGCGTCCGCCATGACCTCTTTGCTGGCGATGTCCTCCAGGGCGCGGGCGGCCGTGGCCAGGCTGGGCTCGACGCGCAGCAGCCGGGCGAAGGCGACGACGCGGTTGAGCGAGCCTTCTAGGGCGCGGACGTTGTCCGACGCCTCGCGGGCGATGTAGTCCAGCACGTCGCGCGGCACGCGCACCCCCTGGCGGCCGGCCTTGGATTCCAGGATGGCCAGGCGGGTCTCGTGGTCGGGCGGCTGGATATCGACGGTGAGGCCCCACTCGAAGCGGGAGCGCAGCCTCTCTTCCAGCAGCGGCATCGACTTGGGGGGACAGTCGCTGGTGATGACAATCTGGCGGTTGGTGTTGTGCAGCTCGTTGAAGGTGTGGAAAAAGCTCTCCTCGGTCTGCTCCTTGCCGCCGATGAAGTGGATGTCGTCGACGAGGAGCATCCCCAAAGAGCGGTACTTGTTGCGGAACTCCTCGGTGGTACGCTCGCGCAGGGCGGTGACGAACTCGTTGGTGAACTGCTCGGCGCTGGTGCAGACGACGTTGACGTGAGCGGCCGCGGCCAGGTGGCCGATGGCGTGGAGCAGGTGGGTCTTGCCCAGCCCGGCCCCGCCGTAGACGAAGAGGGGGTTGTAAGTGTGCCCCGGGTTCTGGGCCACCGAGAGGGCCGCCGCCCGCGCCAGCCGGTTGCTGCCGCCCTCGATGAAGGCGTCGAAGACGTAGTCCGGGTTGAGGCGGGTGTAGACCGGCCCGGGGTCGGGCAGCGAGGTGGGGGCGGCGCGGCGCTTGCCGTTGACCTGGAAGACGATGCGGACGTCCGGGGAGGTCAGCCCGATGAGGGCCTTTTCGATGAGGGAGCGCTGGTTCTGCTCCAGGTACTCGGCGGCGAAGGCGTTGGGGACGCCGACGACAAACTGCCCGTCCCGGTAGCTCAGCCCGGCGGTGCGGCTGAACCAGGTGCGGTAGTTGGGCTGGCTCACCTGGAGCTGCAACTCGCCCAGGGCCGTCTCCCATATCTCCTGCGGTGTCCGGGTACGGGCGGTTTCCATACTTTGTTTCGCGGTGCCCGCGGGCCGGGGCCTTGCGGGCACAAATTCACCCCCTGTCATGCATCGGCCGACACTTGACCGTGGTCAGCAATTTAATCGGGATTGACCGCCGGTTGGGGCGGGGTCGCTGGAGGAAAAATGAACTTTCGTTAAATTGTTAACGCCAACAAGCATACAACCGGCGGCCCCGGTGTGGCAACTATTAAGGGGGCTGCAAGCGGCGGAAGGCCGCCGTTGGCCACCCCTGAAAGCTCCCGTAAACGGCTCTTATTGCCGGTTTCCTACCCTCCCTCGCCTGACCACGCTCGGTTGTTAAAAAAAAAATTTAATGCTAGAATCTTGGCAACCGGAGGACTAAGTTGCGCATCGTTTTTATGGGGTCGCCCGCCGCGGCCTGCCCCTCGCTGGAGGGCCTCGTCCGGGCCGGTTACGAGGTCGCCGCGGTCTACACTCAGCCCGACCGCCCGGCGGGGCGGGGGCGCGCCCTGGCGGCGCCGGCGGTCAAGCTGGCCGCCGCGAAGCTGGGCCTGCCCGTCCGCCAGCCGACGAGCCTGCGCGACGCCGGCGAGCTGAAAAGACTGGCAGCGCTTGAGCCCGAGGCTATCGTCGTCTGCGCCTACGGCCAGATACTGACCCGGGCGGTGCTGGATATCCCGCCGCGCCAGTGCCTCAACGTCCACTTTTCGCTTTTGCCGCGGCACCGCGGCGCCGCCCCGGTGGCGGCGGCCATCCTGGCCGGTGACGCCTTCACCGGCGTCACCATCCAGCTCGTCCGGAAAAAGCTGGATACCGGGCCGGTGCTGGCCCGCGCCGCCGTGCCCGTTTTGTACTACGATACGGCCGGCACGCTGACGGCCAAGCTGGCCCAGGTGGGAGCGGCGCTGCTGCTGGAGGCGCTATCCGGCTGGGGCCGCGGCGAGATAACGCCGCAGCCGCAGGACGAAAGCGCGGCCACCTACGTCCCCCGCTTCGGCAAGGGGGCCGGGGAAATTGACTGGAACGATGCGGCCGAGCGCATCGCGCGCCTGGTGCGCGCCTACCAGCCCTGGCCGGGGGCCTATACGAAGTGGGGAGGCAAACGAATGGAAATCATCGAGGCCGCCGCCGTCCCCGGCGAAGCCGCGGCGGGGAAAGTCCTGAGCCTCCCCGGCGGGGGGATAAGTATCGGCACCGGCGCCGGCCTCCTGGAGGTGCGGCGGCTCCAGCTGGCGGGCAACAAGCCCCTGACCGCCGCCGCGTTCGTCAACGGCCACCGCGACATCGTCGGGGCGGTGCTGCCCGACTGAAGGAGTATAATTTGAACCTGCCGGAAGATTTGAGCCAGTTCCAGGCCCTGACGGCCATCATCGCCCGCCTGCGCGGCCCTGGCGGCTGCCCCTGGGACCGCCAGCAGACCCACGTCTCGCTGCGGGCCAACCTGCTCTCGGAGTGCTACGAGGCGCTGGAGGCCCTTGACGCCGGCGACGCCGCCAAGCTGCGCGAGGAGCTGGGCGACCTGCTGCTGCAAATCGTCCTCCACGCCCAGATAGCCGCCGATACGGGCGAGTTCGCCATCGGCGACGTGATTCGGGGCATTACCGAAAAGCTCATCCGCCGCCACCCCCACATCTTCGGCAGCGCCAGGGCCGCCGATGCCGACGCGGTGATGCACAACTGGGAGACCCTCAAGCGGGAGGAGCGCGGCGGGGACGCCTCGATGCTGGCCAGCGTCCCCCGCGATATGCCCGCCCTGGCCTACGCCTACGAAGTCCAGCGCCGGGTGGCCCGCGTCGGCTTCGACTGGGCCGATACCGAAGGCGTCATCGATAAGCTGGTGGAGGAGGTCAAGGAACTCCGCGCCGCCCGAGACACGTCGGAGCGCGCCGGCGAGTACGGCGACCTGCTCTTCACCCTGGCCAACGTCATGCGCCGCGACGGCATCGACCCGGAGGCGGCCCTGCGCCGGGCCAACGGCAAGTTCCTGCGGCGGTTCGCCGGCATGGAAACACTCTGCCGCCAGCGCGGCCAGGACTTCCACGCGCTTTCCTTTGAGGCGCAGAACGCCCTGTGGGAGGAGGTCAAAGGGGAGGAGGATTGAGTGGTCGGGGCGCCCGGGTTTGAACCGGGGACCTCCGCGTCCCGAACGCGGCGCGCTACCAGACTGCGCTACGCCCCGCCGCCTGTAATTATACACTGATGGCTCCGGGGCGGCAAGTAGCCGGCCTCCCCGCCTCCGTCGGTGTTATCTATTCCCACCCAAACCGCCCTCGGCACGTCCGCCGCTTATCCCGTAAGTTTGCCCCCGCCCCACCCCAACAGTGTTATCTATTCCCACCCAGACCACCCCTTAACATCCTCGGCTTAGCCCCGCGTTTCCCCCTCCAATACGCCCCCATAAACGGCGCATTAAAACCGCGCGCCCGCATCACGAGGGCGTACTTTCGTCATCCCCCGTTAATACCTCCCCCAAATGTTTACGTATTCTTTACGCCAGACTCGGCGGTGTTTATGCCCGATATACCCCCGCGGTGGTAAAAATTAACCATAGGCGTCACGGCGGGAGCCGCGCGCCGGTATGTTACGGCAGGGTAAAGATGAGCAGAGTCCTGATTTTAGCCAAAAAATCTCTCCTGAACAAGCGGGAGCTGAAGTCCTTGGCCCGGGACGGCATCCGCGTCCGGGAGGCCTCCAAGTACAAGGAAGACCTCTGGGATATCAAGGCCGGCGATTACGATATCGTCGTCGTTGACGAGAACGTCTTCGGCGGCGACGCGCGCCTGGCGGCCCGCCAGATACGCGGCATATCGCGGGCCATTATTATCCTCGTCGGCAGGACCTCCTCCTGGGAGATGTGGGACCACCGGCGGAAAATCGGCATCGACCACTACTGCCGCAAGCCCATGCAGGCCGGCGACCTGGCCCACCGCATCAAGCTGGCGCGCGCCGAGACGGAGTACCGCCAGTTCCGCGAGAAGATGGACACCCTGGAGCCGGGAAGCTCCGCCCGTCTTGCGGCCGCCGCTCCGCCCGAGTTAGCCGCGCCGGAGGCCCCGGCCCCCGCGTCCGATGCGACCCCCCTGCCTGCGGGCGAGACGCCGGTTGCCCCCATGCCCGCCCCCGAAGCGCCGGCCGCGACGGGAAGCGCCAACATCTGGCAGGAGCCGCAGGCGGCCCGGCTGGTCAGCGAGCTATTGAGCGGCCCGAACGGCGAGATTAAACCGCAAATAGACCTGCGCCTCAAGGACGGCTTCGCCTACCCCCAGGCCGACGACATCATGGGAACTTCGGGGCGGGCAACGGCGTCGGTGCTGGAGCGCCTGGCCGATGCCGGCATCCTGGTGCGGGAGAACGCCGAGGAAGTCCTGGCCAGCCCGTCCGGCAGCCTGCAGCTGACGCCCGTGGAGCGGTGCCCGCACTGCGACTCGGACAAGCTGACGCGCGGCCAGCTCCTGGAGCATTTTAACTGCGGCTTTATCGGCCCGGAAGAGGAATTCCATAAGGGCCTTAACCTGGTCTGCCCCAAGTGCCAGCGCGAGCTCAAGCTCATCGGCACCGATTACCGCAAGCCGGGGATGCGCTACGTCTGCAACTCCTGCCACAGCGCCTTTCCCAGCCCGGCGGTCAAGTGCCGCGACCTGAAGACGGGCGATGTCTACGCCATGGAGGAGCTGCGCCGCGTGCCGCTCTACCGCTACCACCTCAACGAGGCGCACCGCCGCCACCTGGAGTTCGAGCTGGAGCCCAAGCGGCAGCTCATCGACTACCTCAAACGCCTCGGCTACGATATCAAGGAGGCGGTACCGGTCAAGGGGCGCTCCGGGGCGATGCACACCCTCGACCTGGTGGCCGGGATGGATGAGCTGATAACGCGGCATACCGTCGTCATCGGCATCCTCTCGGCGCCGCGCGAGGGCGAGGCGGTGGACATCGAAGCCCTGTTCAGCTTCGACTCCAAGATATACGATACCGGCATCGAGAACAAGATGGTCATCGCCATGCCGCGCCTGGCCGACGACGCCATGAAGTTCGCCGAGCGCCAGGGCATCCGGGTGTACGGCCTCGAGGAATTGCGGGCCCTGCTGCGGATGCCGCCCGCCGCCTTCGGCAAACCCACCGCGGCCCCGGCGGGGCTAAGCCCCGAAGACCGGCTGCAGTGGCTGCTGGAAAAACGGGGCTACTCCGTCCACCGCGACTACCACGTCACCGGCCGCAGCGGGACGGAGCATACCCTGAAGTTTTATGCCCAGAAGGACGACGGCATCGTCAACCACCGGCTGGCCGCCGGCATCATCACCGGCGATGAGGAAAGCGACGTCAACGCCGTCATGCGGTTCGATACGGCCGCCTACGACGCCAGCATCCGCGATAAGGTCGTCGTCACCGTGCCGGAGCTGAGCCGCGAGGCTAGGCAGTTCGCCGATTACCAGCGCATCAAGGTCATTCCGGCCGAGGAGCTCTTCGAGGCGCCCGGCCGGGCCGCCGGGGCTAACGCCGCGCTGGCCGACCAGACTAATCCGGTGAGGTAAAATGCGCCGCAACACGATTATCGCCGTCATCATCCTCGGCCTGCTGGCCGCCTTTCTCACCCTGGTGCCGTCCCGCCAGTCCTATCTCTCGCTGGCGCTGGGCGCGGGCAGCGCTTTATTTATCATCGTTCATTTCCTCGTCGCCGCGGCCACCCGCAAACAGAGCATACACGGGGCCGGTTTCTGGATTGCCCTGGCGAGCCTGTCTTTCCTCTTCGTGCTCATGCCGCTGGCCTTCGCCGCGGCGCTCTATCTCTGGCAGGCCTTTACCGTCATCGCCTGGGTGATGATGGTCAGCCTCACCATGACGGTCTATTTCAACTTCCTCACCGTGCCGCTGGCCATCTACCAGAAGCACCGCGAGCTCTATGCCTTCGATACGGCCTACACCCCCACGGTCAGCGTCCTCATCCCGGCCTATAACGAGGAGAAGGTGCTGGCCCGGACGATAGAGACCGTCCTGGAGGCGACCTATCCCGATAAAGAGGTCATCGTCATTAACGACGGCTCCACCGACCGCACCCGCCAGATTGCCGACGGCTTCGCCGACCGGGGCGTTAAGGTGATACACCGTCCCAACGGGGGCAAGGCCACCGCCCTCAACCACGGCCTGATGTTCGCCCGCGGCCAGGTCATCGTCATCGTCGACGCCGACTCCCGGGTTTGCAAGAACACCCTGGTTGAATTAGTGAAACCCTTCCGCAACCCCGAGGTGGCCGCGGTGGCCGGCAACATCAAGGTCTTTAACCGCGGCAACCTGCTCACCAAGTGCCAGGCGCTGGAATACATCGCCAGCATCAACATCGCCCGGCGCGCCCTGGATATCTTCGGCAGCGTCTCGGTGGTGCCGGGGGCCCTGGGCGCCTACCGGCGCGAGGCCCTGGAGAGCAGCGGCCGCTACGACACGGATACTCTGGTGGAGGACTTTGACATCACCATCAAGGCGCTCAAGTCGGGCAAGGTCGTCCAGGCCAGCTCCTCGGCCGTTTCCTATACCGAGGCCCCGGAGACCATTCGCGAGTTCGTCAAGCAGCGGCTGCGCTGGTACCGGGGTAATTTCCAGGCCATGTGGAAGCACCACGACGCCGCCTACAACCACCGCTACGGCTTTCTGCAGCGGCTGGCCTTCCCCTACATGGCCATCTCGATGACCTTTCTGCCGCTGGCGGGGCTGGTGACCCTGGCGGCCATCGTCATGCTGGCGGTCGGCGGGGCGGGGCTGTCGCTGCTGATACCCTTCGGCTTCTTCTGCTTTTTACAGTTCCTGCTCTGTTTCCTGGCCATTCGCCTCGACGGCGAGGACTGGAAGCTGGCGCTCTACTCGCCGTTTTTGATACTGGGCTACAAGCAGCTTTGCGATTTTGTGATGATTAAGAGCATGATTGACGTCCTCCTGCGCCGCAAGGTGAAGTGGGCGGGCATGAGGCGTATCGGCGCCGAGGTCTCCCGCAAGGTCCTCAACTGACCCAGGCGCGCCGCCACGGGGGTGAACCATGAAAAAGATAATAGCCACCGGGCTGTGCCTGCTGGGTCTGGCGGGCGTCTTCGGCTGCCAGGCGAGCCTGCCGGAGGGCTGGGAAGAGAGTCTCACCGACAGCCTTAAGGAAAGCCTGACCGAGAGCCTGACCGAGAGCCTGACCGCAAGCCTGACCGAGGCCCTGGCGGCGACCCCGACACCCACCCCGACAGCAACCGCGACCCCGACGCCCACCCCGACGCCGACCGTCTACCACCGCCGCACCCCCCAGCCCCTGCCGGAGGACGCCCGCCTGATTTGCCTCTTCTTTGACGACTGCTTCGCCAACCAGTACGAGGCCGCCCTGCCGGTGCTCCTGGAGCACGACTTCGCGGCTACCTTCGGCGTCATCACCGGCGTCATCGGCACCGGCCAGGGCCTCTGGCGCTACATGAACGAGGACAAGCTCCGGGTGCTGGCCGAGCTGGGCATGGATATCGCCTGCCACACCGAGACCCACCCCTCGCTGGTCGGCCTGACCGACGCCGAGCTCCGGACGGAGATAACCGACTCCAAGGCCATCCTCGAAGGGATGGGCTTTCAGGTGGAGACGATGATTTACCCCTACTACGAGTGGGACGAGCGGATTATCGACAGCGTCATCGCCGCCGGCTTCACCTGCGGCCGCGCCGGCTGGAACGAGGACCGGTACTACGACCTGACCGATACCGACCCCCTGCGCCGCTACCACATCTTCTCCTGGCAGATTTCCGACCAGAGCCTGGAGACCTTCCGCCAGTACTGCCAGTGGGCCAGCGGCAGCACGGTGGTGTCCTTTACCTACCATCTCATTACCGACGACGGCCCGGAAGGCACCTCCGTCCCGGTCGAGAACTTCCGCGAGCAGATGACCTACCTGGCCGACGCCGGTTATAGCGTCGTCCTCCTGCCCGACCTGGTCGCCCTCCAGGACTAGCCCCCGTCGCCCGTTGACAGGCCGTGGCCGCCCCCCTAAAATGGCAGAGGAGGGCCGGGCGCCGGCCTCCGCGATGCGTGGCGGCGTAGTTGCGCAACTGCGGAAAGCCTGGCGGTGGCGTGGGCATATGAAATACGTCATCCTCATCATCGACGGGGCGGCCGGGTGGCCGCTGCCGGAGCGCGGCGGGAAGACCAGCCTGGAGCTGGCGGTTACCCCCCACCTGGACGCCCTGGCCGGGGCCGGCTGCCTGGGACTGGCACGCACCGTGCCGCCGGGCATGGAGCCTTCCAGCGCCTGCGCCTGCATGTCCGTCCTGGGCTACGACCCCCGCGTTTATTATAAAGGCCGCGCCACCATCGAGGCCCGCAGCCGGGGCATCGCCGTCGGCCCGGACGAGGCCGTCTTCCGCTGCAACCTGGTTACTGTGGCCGACGGCAACATGGACGACTACTCCGGCGGGCACATCACCACCGCGGAAGCCGGGGAAATCATCCAGACCCTCAACGAAAAACTCGGCGGCGAGGACGTGACGTTCTACCCCGGCCTGAGCTACCGCCACATCCTCAAGCTCCGGGGGCACGCCGGGGCGCTCAAAGCCGCCTGCACCCCGCCCCACGATATCCCCGGTAAGAAAATCGCCGGATACCTGCCGCGGGGGGAGGGGAGCAAGTTTCTCCGCGACCTCATGGCCCGCTCCCAGGATGCCCTGAGAGGCCACCAAATCAATCAGGCGCGGCTGGCCCGCGGCGACAAGCCCGTTACCCATATCTGGCTCTTCTGGGGCAGCGGGCGCGTCCCGGAGATGCCGCCCTTCTCCGAGGCATACGGGCTCAAGGCCGCCCTCACCTCCGGCGTGGATTTACTCAAGGGGCTGGCCCTGATGGCCGACATGACGGTGCTGGACATCCCCGGGGTTACCGACGGCCCGGACAGCGACAACGCCGCCCAGGCCGAGGGGGCGCTAAAGGCATTGGAAAAGCACGACCTGGTGGTCATCCACATCGAGGCGCCCGACGAGGCCGCCCACGGCGGGGACGCCGCCGCCAAGATTGCCGCCATCGAGGGCATCGACGCCGCGGTGGTCAGCCGCCTGCGGGCTTACCCCGGCGACCTGCGCCTGCTG
>DAOUEP010000004.1:0-2001 GCA_034430515.1 Dehalococcoidales bacterium
CTGGACGAGTACAACCGGATTATCTGGAGCGTGCCGCGCATCCAGACGGCCACCATCGGCTACAGCGACTCGCGCCGCCGCGTTATCTTTATGAACTCCGAGGGGAGCTGCATCACCCAGGAGCGCGCCGATGTCGGCCTGCGCCTGACGGCCGTCGCCGCCAAGGACGGCGAGGTGCAGCAGGTGGGGCTCTCCCTGGGCAGCCGCGGCGACTTCGGGGCGATTAAGGGTCTGCATCAGCAGGTCGAGGAGATGGCCCGCAACGCCGTGGCCCTGCTCGATGCGCCGGCGGCCCCGGGCGGCGAGTATACCGTCGTCCTCGACCCCATCCTGGCCGGCGTCTTTGTCCACGAGGCCTTCGGCCACTTATCCGAATCGGACTTCGTCTACGAAAACGACCGCATGCGCGAAATCATGACCCTGGGCAAGGAGTTCGGCGGTAAACACCTCAACGTCGTCGACTCGGCGGCCCTGCCCAACCTGCGCGGCAGCTACGCCTACGACGACGAGGGCACCCCCGCCCACCAGACCTACCTCATCCGGGAGGGCAAGCTCGTCGGGCGGCTGCACTCGCGGGAGACCGCCGCCAGGATGAATGAGGCGGCCACCGGCAACGCCCGCGCTATAAACTACCGCTACCCGCCCATCGTGCGCATGACCAATACCTACATCGAGCCGGGCCAGACGACCTTTAACGACATGATTGCCGACATCAAAGAGGGCATCTACGCCAGGAACTGGTACGGCGGCATGACCAGTATGGAGATGTTCACCTTCTCCGCCGGCGAGGCCTACATGATACGCAACGGCCAGATTGCCGAGGCGCTGCGCCCGGTGATGCTCACCGGCAACGTCTTCACCACATTGCAGAATATCGACGCCATCGGCGACGACCTGGACATGAACCAGGGCGGCGGCTGCGGCAAGGGGGGACAGATGCCCCTGCCCGTATCCAACGGCAGTCCCCACATCCGCATCCGGCACTGCCTCATCGGAGGGAAGTAATGGAAGCCATCCTGGCCGAGGCCAAGAAAGTCGCCCCGACGGCGGAGGTCTTCCGCGTCGCCACCGAGGAAACGCAGGTGCACTTCGAGGCCAACCGCCTCAAGCAGCTCCAGACCAACCAGACCACCACCCTGGCCCTGCGCATCGTCCGGGACGGGCGCACCGGCTACGCCACGACCACGGACGAGGGCGACCCCAAGGCGCTGGTGGCCGCCGCCGTGGAGACGGCCGCCTTCGGCACCGAGGCCCGCTTCAAGCTCCCCGGCGCCACCGATTATCCCAAGGTTGATATTTACGACCCCGCCGTACCGGACGTTTCCCTTGACGACATGATTAAGCTCGGCAAGGCGATGGTGGCCGCCGTGACCGGCCACACGCCGGGCATCGTCTGCGAGGCCGGGGTCAGCCGCGGCGTGATTACCATGAGCCTGCTCAACACGCAGGGGGGTAAAGCCGACTACCGCAAGAGCTTTTTCAGCCTGGACATCGAGGGGACTCTCATCGAGGGGACGGACATGCTCTTCGTCGGCGAGGGCGAGGCCTCCTGCCACCCCCTGGCCGATACCAGAGCGATTACCGATTTAGTCTTAAAACAGCTCGATTTGGCGGCCCAAAAAGCCAAAGCACCCACCAAGTCGCTGCCGGTAATTTTTACCCCCAACGGCGTCACTGCCCTCGTCATGCCGCTCATCACCGCCCTCAACGGCAAGACCGTCCTCGAAGGGGCCTCGCCGGTGGGCGATAAGCTCGGCAAGACCGTCTTCGATAAGCGCTTCAGCATTGATGACGACGCCACGCTGGCCTACCGCCCCGGTAGCCGCCCCGGCGACGACGAAGGCGTGCCCTCCCGGCGCGTCCCGCTGGTAGAAAACGGCGTTGTCGCCGGCTTCCTCTACGACCTCCAGACGGCCGCCCTGGCCGGCAAGGAGAGCACCGGCAGCGGCTCGCGCACGCGCGGCGGCCTGCCCGCCCCCGCCCCCAGCGCCCTGGTCATCG
>DAOUEP010000005.1:0-25988 GCA_034430515.1 Dehalococcoidales bacterium
CGAGCGCCAGCGACAAGTCCCTGACGCGGGAGCTGATCTACGCCGGCATCGTCATGCAGCTCAAGGTGCTCGACCACATCATCATCGGGGATAACCGCTATTACAGCTTCGCCGGAGAAGGGCTCATCGAGGAGTACCATACGGACTACCTGAATCTGAAATTGCGGGGCACCGCCGAGGCCAGACGGCGCACCCGCCAATAGCCGGTTAGAGCCGGTTACCCTCCAGCCGCAGCAGGTAGCGTTTCAAGGCCAGCCCCCCGTAGAAACCGCCCAGCCCGGAACTTCCCAGCACGCGGTGGCAGGGGACGATGACGGCGATGGGGTTACGGCCAATCGCCTGCCCCACCGCCCGCGCCGCCCCCGGCTGCCCGATTTGCCCGGCCAGCCAGCCGTAAGTGCGCGTCTGGCCGTAGGGAATTGCCCGCGCCGCCCGCCAGACCCGGCGCTGGAAGGGCGTGGCCGCGCTCAAGTCCAGCTTATCGGGGAATTCCGCCGGGCGGCCGGAGAAATACGCCCGCAGGCGCCCCATTAAGTCCTCGAAGGGGGCGGGGTTCTCGGCGGCGTCTTCGGCCAGCAGCCGGCGGGCTTCCTGTTCCGAAGGGAGGGGCAGCTCCAGGCGGCGCAGTCCCGCGCTGGATGCCAGCAGGCCCACCCAGCCGGCGTCGGTGGGGAAAACAGTGTAATACAGTCCCTCGGTCATCACGGCACCCGGATAAAAGGCTAGGACTTGCTCGCCAGGTGGCGGGCGTAAAGGGCGCCGCCGATAATGAGCACGATGCCCAGGATGATGCTGACCAGGATTTTCACCAGCTGCGGCAGGTCCATGCTCAGGAAATAGGCGTAGGTCATGATGGCGGCCACGATGGACACGCCGTAGCTGACGGAGTGCGCCCTGACGCCCCTTTCCTTAATCGCCCAGGCGACAAACCAGGCGATGAACCCCAGCGTGGCTATAATGGCAACGGCGACGGCCATAGGCTACCACCCCAATCCCTGGAAAAATTTGCCCAGAAAGGCGAACAGCCCCACCGTGAGCAGCAGCGCCCCTATCTTGCCGACTTCGGACAGGTAGCTGACGTACTCCGCCGCCAGATATCCGACACCGGCAATGCAGAGGAGGATGCCGAAACCGTATAAAATGTATTCCAGTTTCATGTTGTTACTCCCGGCCGCTACCCGGACGGCGTGACGACTACCTCTTTGGCGGGATAAATGATGGGCTGGATGTTCACCCGGATGCGGCGCTCTACCTCGCCGCGGGTAATAACCATGATGGCATTATAGTACTCGTCCTCGGGGAAATCGGCGGGGCGCACTTCGGCGGCCACCAGCGTCCAGGTAAGCTCGGCTTCGGCGAAAGCCCCGGCGGAGAGGGTCGCCGCCGCCAGGTCGGCTATTTTATCCTGCCCGTACCACAGCGTTACCGCCACGGGGGCCTCGTAGGCCGAGAAGCGGCGGTTGGCCACCGTGTAGGTGAACTCGATATCACTGCCCTCGGTAGCCGCCGACGGAATATAATAGCCGAACTCGTTATTATCGTCCCACTGGTCGCCATCCACGTGCTGGACAAAGAGGCCGTTATCCATAACGAGGCTATCGTAGAGGCCGATATACCCGTCGAAGACGAAGATAAGGATAATCCCCAGCAGACAGACCAGCGTCAGGGCCAGGTAGATGTAATTCTTTCTCGCCACGGTCGCTTTCCCCTTCCGGGAACAGTATGGCACTCCGGCGTGTCGCTGTCAACAACGCCCTAGCGAAACTCCGGCTCGATGATGCCGTAGTTGCCATCGCGGCGGCGGTAGAGCAGCCGCACCTCGCCGGCGTCGGCATCGAAGAAGAGGAAGAAGCTGTGGCCAAGCTCTTCCATCCGCGCGATGGCGGCTTCCTGGGTCATCGGCTCGACCGGGAAGCGCTTCGTCTTGACCACCCGCCGCTCGTCCGCTTCCGGCTCGGCCTGGCTATACTTGCCCCGGGCCAGGGGGCTGCCCCGCCCGCGGTCGTAGAGCTTGCCCTTGCGCCGCTCCAGCTGCCGGGTCATCACGGCGGCCACTTTGTCCACGGCCCGGAGCAGGTCTTCGCCGCGCTCCTCGCCGTGAAAGACGGCGCCGCCCACGCCGCTATTAACGGTTACGCGCACCAGGTAGCGCTGCTGCGGCGACTTGGTGCCCTCCTCGGAGACCTCCACCTTGACGTCGATGATGTCGGGCAGGTGCCGGTCGAGCTTGCTCAGCTTGCGCTCGATGTACGCCTGCACCGGCGGGGTTACTTCCAGGTTAGTCCCGGCAATCTGTAGCTCCATAGCGATTCACTCCTCCAGCGCGCGTTACTTACTGCTTCTTTACACTACGCCTCCAGGGCCAGCACCAGCCCCCACACCGAGGCGGCCCCGGCATCTTTGAGCGCGCCCGCCGCCGCGTTGAGGGTGGCCCCGGAGGTGGATACGTCGTCAATTAATATTACCCGCTTCCCGGCGACGGTCCCGGGGCGGGGGCAGGCAAAGGCCCCGGCCACGTTGCGCTGGCGCTCCGCCTCCCCCGACGACCTCACCTGGGGCGGGGCGTAGGTGGTGCGGACCAGGGCGTTTTCGGCCACCGGCAGCCCGCTGAGTTTGCCCAGCTCCCCGGCCAGCCGGGCGCTCTGGTTGTAGCCCCGCTCGCGGAGGCGGCGGGGGTGCAGCGGCACCGCTACCAGGACGTCGGCGGGCAGGGAATAGCGGCGGAGACAGTCGTCGAGAAAGCCGGCCAGTTGCGGCGCCAGCGCCCGCAGGTTGCGGTACTTGAGCTCGTGGACGGCCCGGCGTATCACGCCCTCGAAGAGGAAGGGAGCCCGGATGCCGTCGATTTGGTCGCCCATGTCGGCGCAGCCGGGGCAGACCGGCCCGCCATCCCCGGGGCGCCCGCAGCGGGGGCAGACGGGGGGCAGGATAGCCGGCAGTTTCTCCCGGCAGGCGGCGCAGATATAATTACCTTCCCCGCCGCAGCCGATGCACCACCGCGGGAAAAGCAGGTCGAGTGCTATCCTCTTGAGAGTTCTAACCGGAGGATGCACGTTCACCACCCGTATTTTCAGCTGTGAAGACGCCCCGGCCCTAGCGGTTGCGGGAGTTGTGGAGCGCGCCGCTCATGATGGGCTCGTTGATATAAACGTCACCGTTGCGGATTTTCAGGTTGTAACCGCAATCCGGATTGGTGCAGACCCAGGCCTTATAACGGATTGACGCCCCCTGGCTGCCGAAATCGGAAAGGGGCACCAAATCACCGCTGCCGCACTTTTGACACTTGGGGAAACCGAACTGTTCCATAGGGGTCCTCCTCCCAACCGAAATATGGTGTGAGCCGCTTTCAGTATACCCCAAAGGGAAAGAGGTTGACAAGGGTATCCGGTCGGAGGAGCCGTTAAATGAAGGGGCGGCGCGCCGGTCGGCTAGCTGGCCTTCTGCTGCACCAGCGTGATTAAGATGGCGGTGATAACGGGGTCGAACTGGGAGCCGCTGCAGGCCAGCAGCTCCTCGATGGCGCTGGCCGCGGTCATCGCCGGCCGGTAAGGCCGGTTGGAAATCATCGCCTGGTAGGCATCGGCCACGGCGATGATGCGTGCCCCCACCGGGATGTCCCTGCCGCGGAGCGACTGGTTGAAGCCGCCGCCGTCGTAGTGGTCGTGGTGGTGCGATATTATCTCCACCACGTTATCGTTGACGAAGGGCTTGACCAGCGAGGGGCCGACGACGGCGTGCGTCATGATGTGCCGGTACTCGCCGGGGGTGAGCTCGCCGGGCTTGTTGAGGATGTCCGGGTCGACGGCTATCTTGCCCACGTCGTGGAGCAGGGCCGCCCAGCGCAGGTCTTCCAACTCGTCCTCGTCCAGCCGGCGCCGCCGGCCGATGGCCAGGGCCATCTCCATCACCTGGTGGGAATGGCCGTAGGTGTAATTGTCCACCGCCTCCAGCGTATTGATGAGGGCCTCGATAGCGCCCAGGAAAAGCTGGCGCGGCCCGGCCCGGCGGCTGTGGCGCCGCACGCTCCGGAAGTAGTGCTGTATCTCCAGAATCACGCGGCGCTTGTCCAGCGTGCCGTTGATGCTCTGCAAGACCTGCTCGAAACGGAAGGGCTTGCGGATGTAGTCCTGAGCGCCGTCCTTGATGCACTGGGCGATGACGCGGTTGTCGTTAACGCCGCTGGCCATAATGACCGAGGTGCCGGGGAACTTCTCCGTCATCTCCGGCAGGACCTCGTTGCCGGGCCGTCCCGGCATGTTGATATCCATGATGACCAGGTCGGTGGGGTCGCTCTTGAGCTTCTCCAGGGCCTGCTCGCCGTCGCCGGCCTCGGCGCAGGTATAGCCGCGCATCTCCAGTCCCTTGTTGAGGATGCCCCTGAGCGCTTCCTCGTCATCAACCAGCAGGATGCTTTCTTTCTTATCGGCCTTCGTTGTCATCCGGCGCCTCCGGGTTTTTGGGTTGTTCCGGTACATATTGTAGTTAACAGTGACTAAACAAAACGTCAATTTAGCTACAAGACGTGTAAATATTTGGTAAACATTTTCGCCTTATAGCAATACCCTGAGGGGCGGCGGGGCAAACTCACGGGCTAAGCGGCGGATGCCGCGAGGGCGTTTACCCGCCGAAGCCTTGTGCGCAGGTGGGGCCCGGGTAGGAATAGATAACTCCGATGGGGCGAGGCGGAAAACCCTACCCCAGGTTGACCGAGCCGATGCGACTGTAGATAGGCCCCTCGCGGGTAAGCTGGCTCCGCATCAGGTAAATGGCGTCAACGGTGAACTCGCCGCCGTCCTCAAAGCCGGCCGCCTTAACCAGCTCTCCCAACGCCTGCCGCTCCGGCGGGCTGGCCCCGTCCCGGACGCGCCCCAGGGTGAGGTGCGGCGCGAAGGGGCGCTTCTCCGGGGTGAATCCCAGCGGCTCCAATCCCGTCTCGATGCGCTTCTGCAGGCCCGCCAGCCGGGCCGTATCCCCGCCCAGGCCCACCCAGACCACCCGCACCCGCCGGGGGTCGGGGAAAACGCCCAGGCCGTCAACCCCCAGGCGCAGGGGGGCCTCGCCGCGGGCGGCCTCCGTGATGGCGGCGGTGATGCGGCCGGTGATGCCGGCGCCGATATTGCCCAGGAACTGCAAGGTCAGGTGCAGGCTATCGGGCGCCACCCACTTAACCGGCGCCGCCGCGCCCGCTCGCAGTTGCGCCTGAACCTGGGCCAGCTTCGCCTTTATCGGGGGCGGCAGGGCCACGGCGACGAACGCGCGCATCTCTTCCATAACGGGGCCTATATCCCCAGCAGCCGGCGGGCGTTGCCGGCCAGGATGGCGTCCTTCTCGGCGAAGGTAAGCTCGGCTTCGTCAATCTCCTTGAGGATGCGCGCGGGCGGCATGACGGGGTAGTCGCTGCCGAAGAGGATTCTATCGGCGCCAACGAGGTCGATGGCGCGGCGGTAGACCTCCGGCCGGTAGAGAAAGGGCGAGGCGGCCGTATCAAAATAGCAGTTCGCCAGGGCGGTCCGCACCTCCGGCATCAGGGCGTAGAAGGGCAGGCCGCCGCCCCAGTGGGCGCAGACGACGGGTATATCGGGGAAGCTTACGATGAAGGGATAGAGGACTCCCGGCGTGGCCGCCCCCTTGCCCGGATAGACGTGCCCCACCGGCTCCGAGGCGTGCACCAGCAGGATGAGGCCGTACTCCCGCAGCAAGGCGGCCAGCGGCTCCATCCGCCCGCTATTGATGAAATCCGCCTCCGGCAGGTCGGGCCTTATCTCGCCGATGCCGCGGGCGCCGGCAAGGGCGCAGCGCGTCAGCTCCGCCAGCGAGGCGTCGTCGGTCAGCGAGGGGGCGGTACAGAAAGCGAGCAGGCGACCGGGGTAACGCGCCGCCGCTTCCAGGATGTAGTCGTTGGCCTCGCGGCACAGCTCCGGGGTGCTCCAGGCGTAGCTGACGACCACGGAGCGGTCTATACCTGCCGCGTCCATGGCGGCGATGAGGTCGTCGGCGGTGGCGATTTGGACTTTTTCGCCGGCGTAGATAGCGGCGAAGTTAGCATCTTTTTCCACCCAGCGGCTGTGGTCGGCCTTGAGGCACGGCGGCAGCACGTGCGTGTGGAAATCGATTATCATCGTCAAACCCGGGCCGGCGGCAAGATGGAGGCGGGGGAGGCTATTCCCTCTCCTTGCCCCCGGCTTCCTTCTCCGCGGCCGGTTTCTCCCCACCTTCCTCGGCTTTGGCCTCGCCCTCGGCGCCCTCCTCGGCCTCTTCCCCACCCTCGGCCACGACCGCCTCTTCCTCCTCGGGCCTCACCATGACCTCGGTGACCTTAACGATAAGCTGCTCGGGGTCGGCGTGGACGGTTATATCCGGGTCGAGGACGATGTCTTTAACCAGAACCGGCTGCTCCAGCTCCTCCAGCGTGCTTATGTCAACTTCTATCTGCGGCGGCACCTTGTCCGGCAGGCACTCGATGGGCAGCTCGGTAATGCCGTGGACCAGCATACGGTTCTTGCCTTTCATCGCCGGGGACTCGCCGATGATGACGATGGGCACGTTGACGGCCATCTTCTCGCCCTTCTTCACCTGGTAAAAGTCCACGTGCAGCAGGTAGCGGCCCAGGGCGTCCGTCTGCACCTCGCGGACGAAGACGCTCTTCGCCTCGTCGTCGCCTTCAATTTTAAGGCTAATCAGGCGCGTCTCCCCGGCGTGGGAGAGAATGCTCCTCAGTTCGGCGGTGTCGCACTGCAGCGACTGCGAGTCAATCCCGTGCCCGAAAAGGTGGGCCGGGGTTATTCCCTGCCGCCGGAGGAAGCGGTTCTTCTTGCCGAGGACTTCCCTCCGGGCGGCCTTAAGGTTCAGTTCTTCCATCTCATTCCCCTTTCACCCTGTCAATTTAAGCATATCCGGGCCGAAAAATCAATCGTAACCGCTCGCGGCGCGGGCCGCCCGGCCAGCTTTACCAGCTGGCTTGACAGTTCCCTCCAAAACGACTAATCTAGGGAACGAGACCACCCGGAAACCCGCCGGCATGACGCAACGTCAGCGTCTTGGGAAGGGGAAAAATGGCCAAGAAAAGCGTGGGAATGTCTTCGGGCAAAAAGACCGATTACCTGACGAGACTGCTCGCCAAACCGCTGCCCCAGGTCCTGGACGAGATGGAGGAGAGCATCCGGACGGCTGTGGAGGCCGCCCGCTTCGCCGAGGAAGCCGGCAAGGCGGCACGGGACGCCGCCGAAGCGGCCACGCGGGCCTCGGTGGAGGCCACCAAGAAGGCTGAGGAGACCCACCATACCGGCACCAGGGTAGCCGAGACCACCAACCGCTCCATCGCCGAAACCATCGCCAAGGCCGAGGCCGCCGTTAAGGCATCGCGGGATGCCGCCGCCGAGGCCGGGTTGAAGGCCACCGAGGCCGCCCGCCAGGCCAAAGAGGCCGCCGAGGCCTCCGCCAAGGCCTCCCGGGACGCCGCCGCCGAGAGCGCCAAAAAGACCGCCGAGGCCGTCAAACAGGCCAGAGAGGCCACCGCGGTCTCGCTGAAGGCCACCAAGGACGTGGAGAAATGGGCCGAGGAAGCGACCTCCCGGGCCATCGCCGCCGCCGAGAAGGCCGTCAATCGGGCCGACGAGGTCAACCAGGCCGCCCGGCAGATGGCCGATGAAGCCGTCCACAAGGCGGAAGCGGCCGCCGCCCAGGCCACCGCCGCCGCCGAGAAGGCCACCGGTCGGGCCGAAGAGGCGGAGACTACCGCCCGGCAAGTGGCCGAGGAAGCCGTCCGTAAGGCGACGGAAATCGCCGGTCGGGCCAGCCAGGCCGCCGAGGGGGCCGTCGCCAAAGCCAAAGAAGTAGAGACTACCGCCCGGCAGGCGGCCGAGGAGGCCATCCGCAAGGCCGACGAGGCCGTCGAGAAGGCCGCCGCCAAAGCCGAGGCCGTCAAGCTTGCCGCCCAGGAGATGGTCGAGGAGGCCATCCGTAAGGCCGAGGAGGTCGCCAACCGGGCCGCCGAGAAGACCACCGGTCTGGCCGAAGAATTACAGGCTGCCGCCCGGCAGGCGGCGGAGGAATCCATCCGCAAGGCGGAAGCGGCCTCCAGCCAGGCCATCGCCGCCGCCGAGAAGGCCCCCGCCGAGGCCGAGAAGAGCGCCCGCCGCGCCGAAGCAGCCGCCCAGGCGGCCAACCAGGCGGCGGCAGCCGCCACCAAACAGGCCGAGGAGGTCGTCGCCGCCAGCGAAAGGGCCGTGGAAAAGGCCAACCGCATCGCCAGCGAGATGATTGCCAAGGCCGATGAGGCCATCCGGCGGGCCACCGACGCCAACCAGAAGTCCGACGATGCCGTCAACTCGGCGGCCGAAGCCCTGAAGATGGCCAGCGAGGCCCCGGAACGGGCCGCCAAGGCCGCCAGGGAAGCGGCTAACGTGGCCGCCCGCGCCGAGCAGGCAGTCGAGAAGGCCGCCCGCCAGACCGAGGTGGCCGCCAAAAAGGCCGAGGACGCCGCCCTGATGGCACGGAAGGCGCTGACCGATATTGCCAAAAAGACCGAACGCAACGATATCGGCGCCAAGATGGCCTGAAACGGCTAGACCTGACCCCTTTCGTATTGTATAATGGAGACGCTGTGGAAGCATCGTCCGATGTTAATAAGAAATCTTCCCGAACCCCGGCCGGCCCCGCCAGAGCCGGGGTTTTCCATTCGGACGAGGACTTAACCGCCGTCGCCAGGAGGCTGCGCCGCCACATCGTCACCATGATTGCCCGGGCCGGCAGCGGCCACCCCGGCGGCTCGCTCTCGGCGGTGGAAATCATCACAGCGCTCTACTGGCGCATTCTACGCCATAAGCCCGCCGACCCCGCCTGGCCGGAGCGCGACCGCTTCGTCATGAGCAAGGGGCACGCCGCCCCCGTCCTTTACGCCACCCTGGCCGAGTGCGGCTATTTCCCCGTTAGCGAGCTTAACACCCTCCGCCAGCTGGGCAGCCACCTCCAGGGGCACGCCGACCGCACCCACACCCCCGGCGTGGAGATGTCCTCGGGGAGCCTGGGGCAGGGGCTATCCTTCGCCACCGGGCTGTCGCTGGGCGGGCGGCTGGATGGGGCCGGCTGGCGCGTCTACGTTTTGCTCTCCGACGGCGAGTGCGACGAGGGGCAGACCTGGGAGGCCGCCATGGCCGCCGCCAATTTCAAGCTGGATAACCTGACCGCCATCGTCGATAGAAACGGCATCCAGCTGAGCGGCTTCAACCGCGACATCATGAAGCTGGAGCCGTTCAAGGACAAGTGGGCGGCCTTCGGCTGGCACGTCACCGAGATTGACGGGCACGATATTTCCCAGGTGCTTGATGCGCTGGCCGCGGCCCAAAAGGTCAAGGGGCAGCCCGCCGTCATCATCGCCCGCACCGTCAAGGGCAAGGGCGTCAGCTTTATGGAGAACAACGTGGACTTCCACGGCAAGGCCCCCAACGCCGAACAGCTGGAGCAGGCCCTGAAGGAGCTGGCCTGATGAGCGACGCCGTATCCCTGCGCGAGACCTACGGCCAGACCCTGGTGGCACTGGGCAAGACCAACCCGGACATCGTGGTGCTGGACGCCGATCTCTCCCCCTCGACGATGACCAAGTTCTTCGCCAAAGAATTCCCGGAGCGTTTCTTCGAGGTGGGCATCGCCGAGGCCAACATGATTGGCATCGCCAGCGGGCTGGCCGCCGCCGGCAAGATTCCCTTCGCCTCCACCTTCGCCGTCTTCGCGCCGGGGCGCTGCTTCGACCAGATACGCGTCTCGGTGGCGCAGGCCCGGCTCAACGTCAAGATTGCCGTCACCCACGCCGGCGTTACCGTCGGCGAGGACGGGGCCTCCCACCAGGCCCTGGAGGACATCGCTTTGGTCAACACTTTGCCCGGCTTCACCATCATCGTCCCGGCGGACGCCATCGAGACCGACCGGGCGGTGCGGGCCGCCGCGGCGCACGTCGGCCCCTGCTATATCCGCATGCCCCGCCCCAAGCTGCCCCTGATTTACGACGAAAGCTATAAGTTCAAAATCGGTAAGGCCGTTACCCTGCGGGAAGGCCAGGACGCCGCCATCATCGCCATCGGCGTCATGGTGAGCCAGGCGCTGGCCGCCGCCGAGGAACTTGCTAAAGAAGGCATCAACTGCCGCGTCCTCAATATGCCCACCGTCAAGCCGATAGACGAGAAGGCCATTATTAAAGCGGCTCAAGAGACCGGCGCCGTCGTTACCGCCGAGGAGCACCAGCTAAACGGCGGCCTGGGGAGCATCGTGGCGCGGGTCGTCGCGGCGCACCACCCCGTGCCGATGGAGTTCGTGGGGGTCAATGACATCTTCGGACAGTCGGGCAAGCCCGACGAGCTGCTGGTGAAATACGGTCTGACGGCGGCTGATATCGCCGGGGCCGTGCGTAAGGCCGTCGGGCGCAAGGGCTAGTCGAGGAAGGTTACCTCCGCCGGAGGCCGCGGCTTCATCTCCACGTCAATGCCCGCCTCTTTGAACAGGTTGAGGAACTCGTCGTCGTTATATTTCCCGAAGCTGACGAAACGGGCAATCTTGGCGTTGACCAGCATCTTGGCGCAGAGCACGCAGGGCGTGTGCGTGCAGTAGACGGTGCTCCCCTCTAAGCTGACGCCGTGCAGCCCTGCCTGGATGATGACGTTCTGCTCGGCGTGGATGGCGCGGCAGAGCTCCTGGCGCGTCCCCGATTCTATCCCAAACTCATCGCGGAGGCAGCCCAGCGTCAGGCAGTCCTTGGCCCCGGAGGGCGCCCCGTTATAGCCGGTGGCCAGGATGTGCTTGTCGCGCACCGCTACCGCCCCCATGTGGTGCCGCCGGCAGGTGGACTGCTCGGCCACCACCGAGGCAATCTTGAGGAAATACTCGTCTTTTTCCGGTCTGGTTTTTATCTCCGTCATTTCAGCTTCTTAATAATCCTTTCAACCTGCGCTTGCATCTCTTTCAGCGAAGCCTCGTTGGCGACGGTGTAATCGGCCACGGCAATCGGCCCGCCCTTGTTGAGGTTCTCGATTTCGGCATAATCACGATTGGCCGCTTCTTGCGGCGTCAGCGGCCTTACCTTGCGGGCGCCCAGCCGGGCGTAGCGCGTCCGGGGCGACGCCCAGACCGCCAGAACAATAAAATCGTCCCCGTAGCGGTCTTTGAGGAAGCGGTACTCCTCCCAGGAGTAAAGCCCGTCCACCACCACATTGCCCTTTTTCCGGGCCGCCTCGATGCGGGGCAGGCTCAGTTCGGCGTAGGCGGCCATGCCGTGCTCTTTCCTCAGCTTCTCCCGCACCGGCCGCTCGCTGGCCTCGGTCAGGGGCAGGCCCGCCGCCCTGACCGCATCATCGGTAATGTCCCCGAAACGGACGACGGCGTAGCCCTTCTCGCGGAAATATCGGGCGGCCTGGCTCTTGCCGGCGCCGGCCATGCCCACCACGGCGACCACTTTGCCCATACGGTTCATTATAAGCGGTTCCGGCCCGAAATGACAATCAAGGCTTATGCTATAATATTTAAAATGTCTCAACCAACTAATCTCGCCGACCGGCTGGAAGAGCAGCTCCCCACCGACCTGAACGAGTTCATCGAGAAGGCCGGCATCATCGCCCGCGAGCGCCGCCAGCCGCTCTACCTGGTGGGCGGGGCGGTACGCGACCTGCTCCTGGAGCGCGCCAACCTTGACCTGGACCTGGTCGTCGCGGGGGACGCCATCGCGCTGGCCGGGGAGATTGCTCCCCTCTTTAAGGCCGATATCACCGCTCATCCCCGTTTCGGCACGGCCAGCCTCCGCTGGGGCCGCCGCCGCGCCGATATCGTCACCGCCCGCGCCGAGACCTACGCCCGCCCCGGCGCGCTGCCGAAGGTGAGGCCGGGCACGATTGACGACGACCTGGCCCGCCGCGACTTCACCGTCAACGCCATGGCCGTGGCGCTCGACCCCCGCCACTACGGCGAGCTGGCCGACCCGCACGGGGGGCAAAAAGACCTGAAAAAGCGGCTCATCCGGGTGCTCCACGACCGAAGCTTCCGCGACGACGCCACCCGTATCTGGCGGGCCGTCCGCTACGAGCAGCGCCTCGACTTCCGCATCGAGCCAGTGACCCTAGACCTGCTTAAAAAGGGCTTGGCGCACCTCAGGACGGTCGGCGGCAGCCGCACCCGCCGCGAGCTGGAGCTTTACCTTACGGAGGAGACGCCGGAAAAGGCCCTGGCGCGCGCCGGCAACCTGGGGGTACTGGCAAAATTGAATCCGTCCCTGACCGGCGACGAGTGGCTGGCCGAGAGCTTCGGCCGGGCGCGGGAGGTCTGCCTGCCCGCCGCACCTTCGACAGTACTCTACCTGGCCTTATTTTTCTACCGGCTGGCCGACACCGAGACCGAAAAGCTGACTAACTACCTCCGCCTGCCCGCCGCCGCGAGCCGGGTACTGCGCGATACGCTGGCCGTCAAGGCTAAAACCGTCGAGCTGGCCGAGCCGGGCCTGCCGCCGAGCCGGGTCTACCATTACCTGCACGGCCTGGGTCTGACGGCGCTGACCGCCGCCCGGCTGGCCACCGGCTCGCCGACCGCCGCCGAGCACATCGAGCTTTACCTGAACGTGCTGCGGCACGTCAACCCCGTCCTGGGCGGCGAAGACCTCAAGAAGATGGGCGTCCCGGAGGGGCCGCATATCAAGGAGGCGCTGCTAGCCCTGCGCGAGGCCCGGCTGGACGGGCGGATTGACAGCCGGGAAGAAGAGGAGGCGATGGTGCGGGGGTTTCTGGGGGATAAGTAGGTCATTATCTCTGAAAAATCCTCCTTAGTCCCCCTTTTCAAAGGGGGACAATACACCTTGCATGATGGGTCGTCTCCCTTTCGTAAAGGGAGAGTGAGAAGGATTTTCTTTCCGGGCTAAGCCGTGGATGTGCCGAGAGCGGCCAGGGTGGGAATAGATTACCCCACCTCCTCAAACGCCTTCGCCGGCGCGCCGCAGACGGGGCATTTATCGGGCGGCTGGCCGGTGACGGTATTGCCGCAGACCCGGCAGACGTAGTAAGTGGCGTCCTCCGGAGCTTTCCCCTTCTTGAGCGCTGCCAGGGCCGCCTCGAAGTGGGCGTGGTGCGCCTTCTCCACCTCGCCAGCCCACCGGAACGTGCGCTCGGCCCGGTCGTTCTTTTCCAACTCCGCCTTCTCGACGAAGGCCGGGTACATGTAAGTGAACTCCTGCCGCTCCCCCATACTGGCCGCCAGCAGGTTGTCCTTGGTCGCGCCGATGGCGTCCATGGCGTTGAGGTGGTTACGGGCGTGAATCGTCTCGGCGGCGGCCACCGCCCTAAAGAGCCGCGCCACCTGCGGGTAGCCCTCCCTGGCCGCCTTCTCGGCGAAAAAGGTATAGCGCCGTTCGGCCTGGCTCTCGACGGCGAAGGCCTCCCGCAGATTATCTTCGGTAACGTAGGCCATGATAAAACACCTGCTTTCTGCTCTGATAATCCCTGCCGATATTATAGTCTACTTCAGCTCGTCTTTCAGTATCGCGTAGAACCTGTCCCGCGCGTACCTTTCCTCCCAGGGCTCGTGGCCGCATTTCTCCAGCAGGATGAACCGGAAGTCCTTCAGCACGCGAGAGAGCGGCCCGCTGACGCCCGCGGCGGGGTGGGGGTCGTAATCTCCGTGGATGGCGACGACGGGACAGGCTATTTTCCCCCCCATTTTCAGCAGCTCCCCGCTGGTACGCAGCGGCTTGGCCTCCGCCCAGACCCGGCGGTTGACGGCCTCGCTGACCGGCAGCGGCTCCGGCTCTTCCTCCGGGGGCAGCCGGTCGTAAGCGTCCGCCCGGGCAAAAAGCTCGCCGAGGCGCGCCATCGGCCCGTCTTTGTCCGGGGCGGCGGGGTCGTTGATGACGTCAATCAGCCGGAAGGCTTCGACCCGCTCCGCCTCGCTGAGCCGGTTGAGGCGTTCGGGGGTGATATTGTCGGCGTACTCTGGCTCGAAGGGGCCGCTGCCGACGAGAACGAGTTTTCGCACCAGCGCCGGATAGCGGGCCGTAACGATAAAGGCCAGCATCGCCCCCCAGGAGTGCCCGATGAGGATAGCGGGTAAAGCGGCGTGCCGACTGAGGACGGCGTGCAGCTCGACTATCTGACCTATCAGCGTATCCTTCGTTTGCAGCGGCTCCAGCACGCCCCTGTCTCCGGCCAGCTCCCTGGCGACGGGCGCCGCCGAGCCGGGCGCCCCCGGCCCGCCGTGAATCACGGCTACTCTATAAGGCGGTTTCCCCCAAATCCTGAGATTTTTCATGCCGTCTCCGCCAGATACGTCGGCATCCCCTGGTCGCGGCAGCGGCGGTATAATTCCCCGGCCTCCGATTTATCCTGGAACATGGCGAACAGGGCCGGCCCGGCGCCGGCCAGGTGGACATGGGGCGCCCCCAGCTTGATTAAGTGCTCGCGATACGCCCGCAGGGCATCGTCCTCAAAGGCGACATTTTCAAAGGTATTGAAGAGCAGCGCCGGACTGAACTCGCCCCTTTCCCGCAGCGTCTTTACCAGCTTCCCGGTGATACTGCCGTCGGTATAGTGGGCGGATTTCAGGGCGGCGTACATCCGCCCCGTCTTGCCCGACGCGGCGGGCGTTTCCGGCATCACCAGCACCATCCATATATTTTTCAGGGGCGGCAGGGGCGTGATTATTTCCCCCCGCCCCTCGGCCAGGGCCGTGCCGCCTCGCAGGAAAAAAGTTACATCCGAGCCGAGCTGTATAGACATCTCCCGGAGCTTTGGTGGAGAAAGCTGCAACCCCCAGAACTCGTTGAGTCCCTTTAGTAATGCTGCGGCATCTGAACTATCGCCGCCAAGGCCGGCCATTAAAGGAATATGTTTTTCCAGTGTGATTTTTGCTTCCAGCTTAGCGTCCGGAGACAACAGACGCACAACCCGGCTTAAGAGGCTTTTCTCCGCCTCCCAGCCAGTTATGCTCCCCATAAAGTCAAAACCCTTGCCGGACTCAATATAAAGCGTGTCATGCAGGCTTATCGTTTGCAGGACACTTCTAATCTCGTGGAAGTTATCGGGGCGCTTGCCCAGCACTTCCAGCGTCAGGTTGAGCTTGGCGGGAGCGTTGATTTCAATCGTCATCTGTTTTCAACTCTGTCTCCTCTCCCCGCTGCGGGAGAGGACTAAGGTGAGGGGGCCTCCGTTTCACCCTCACCCGACCCTCTTCCATCAAGGGAAAGGGAATCCTTATGGATTACCCGCAATAGCCTCGCCCATTCCTCCAGCGTGAAGGTCTCGGCGCGGCGCTTCGGGTCGATGCCCGCCTGCGCCAGCAGCGCCAGGACGTCTTCTTTAGGCCGCCCCAGCCCCGCCGCCAGCGAGTTGGCCGCCTGCTTGCGAGCGGCGCGGAAACCGGCCCGAACCAGCCGGAAAAAACCGGCCACGTCGTCCACGTCAACGGGAGGTTTGTCATAAACGTCGATGCGCACCACCGCCGAGTCCACCTCCGGGGCGGGGTAGAAGGCGGCGGCGGGGACTGCCGCCACGATGCGGGGCGAGCCGTAGAACTGCACACTGTTGCTGAGCAAAGTGCGCTGCCCCGGCGCCGCCGTGATGACCTCCGCCACCTCCCGTTGCACCATGACCACCATCACGCGGGGCTTGAGCGACGCCTCCAGGAAGTGCCGCAAGACCGGGGCGGTGATGTAGTACGGCAGGTTGGCGACGACCTTGTAGGACTGAAGCTCCGGCGGGACGTGCGGCGGCCGGCCTTTCAGGAGGGCGAGCGGGTCGGTGCCGAGGACGTCCTGGTTGACGATGACGCAGTTTTCGTAAGGGGCCATGGTCTCCTGCAGGGCGGCGGCCAGCTGGTTATCCAGCTCGATGGCGATGACGGCGCCGGCGCGCGCCGCCAGCTCGCGGGTCATGATGCCCAGCCCCGGCCCCACCTCGATGACGGTATCCGCCGGGGAGAGGTCGGCGGCGGCCAGGATAGTATCCAGCACGCCAGAATCGGTGAGGAAGTGCTGCCCCAGACCTTTACGCGCCCGCAGGCCGTGGCGGCGCATCAGCCGCCGGGTCTCGGCCAGCATGGCATCGGGGCCGCCGCGCGGCGGGTCTTTCTCCATAATAATGAGAGGCCGTGCACCCGCCCTCGACTCCACCTAACGGCTTGCCCGGACCAGCCAGCTCCAGCCAGGCGAACCTGCGGCACCCAGATAACGCTATTTACCGCTGCTTCCTTTCGGACCTGACGGGGTTCGTAGCTGTCTGCCGCGCAGGACCCGGCCTTCAACGCCGCTTAGCCAGGGCAGTCCCACCAGATGAGAGCCTCAAGCCGGAATTCGACCCTGCTATAGCGGATTTCAGGTTCAGGGCACCGCTAGCTCCCCATCTAGCACGGCCTCAATAAAAGCGTAGACGGTGGGGGGGTGTTTTGTCAAGACGGGGAAATCTACGGGCTAAGCCGCCGATGATGCGAGGGCGGCCTGCCCGCCGAAGCCTAGTGCGTAGGCGGGACGGGTGGGAGTAGATTATACCGATGGGAGGCGGCGGGTTAGCCCGCCCTCTGGCGATATTCGGCCAAACCTGCTATATTATCTTCAAATGCGTTACGCCATACTGGCCGATATTCACGGCAACCTGGAGGCCCTCACCGCCGTGCTGGGGGACATCGAGCAGCAGGGCGGCGCCGACGAGCTCTGGTGCCTGGGGGACATCGTCGGCTACGGCCCCGAGCCCTCGGCCTGCATCGAGATGCTCAAGCACTGCCAGCACGTCGGCGTGGCCGGCAACCACGACCTGGCCGCCATCGGCAAGCTGGACGCGTCCTTCTTCAACCCCCTGGCCGCCGCGGCCATCGTCTGGACGAAGAAGCAGCTCAGCGCCGCCGACAACCATTATCTGGAGCACCTGCCGCTGACCCTGGAGAAGGGAGACTTTCTCCTGGTGCACGGCGGCCCCGCCGAGCCGGCCCTGGAATACATCATGTCCACCAGCATCGCCAACCGCAACCTGGCCTTTTTCAGCAACCGCTACTGCCTGGTGGGGCATACCCACGCCCCGGCCATCTTCAAGGAGGAGGAAGACGGCACCTGCGTCTCGGGGCGCTTTACCCCGGCCGTCGGGCTGGTGCTGGGACAGAACCGGATGATAATCAATCCGGGAGCGGTGGGCCAGCCGCGCGACGGCGACCCGCGGGCCGCTTACGCCATCTACGATACCGAGGGCCGCATCATACGGCAGCACCGCGTGGGCTACAACGTCACCGCCACCCAGCGCAAAATGATGAAGGCGGGCCTACCGGTGGGGCTTAGCTCGCGGCTGGAAAAGGGGCAGTAACAGGATAATATCCGCCGCTTAGCCCGTAGTTTAACCGAACTTTTCAAATTCAGTCACACTCTGTTATACTGAATTGTTCCCTTAAAATGGGCCTGTTTTTACGATAGACGCACGTAATCAACCCTGTTACCGGGAGGGCCGATGAACCTGAAAAACGCCCTGGAGAACGCCGCGGCGCGCTTCCTCGATAAGGACGCCCTCCTCATGGGCGACCGCCGCGTGTCCTTCCGCCAGCTGGACGAGGACTCCAACCGCGTCGCCCGCGCCCTGATTAAAATGGGCGTCCGCCGGGGCGACCGCGTGGCCACGCTCCAGGCGAGCAACCCGGAGTTCGTGGCCGTCTTTTTCGGCATCATCAAGGCCGGGGCCGCCGCCGTCCCGCTGGACTCCCGCTACGTCGCCGGCGAGCTGGAGCGCATCTTCGCCGATTGCACCCCCAAAGCGCTGGCGGTGGAAGACCCGCCCCTGGCGGCCCTGGAGCCAGAACTGGCCCGCTTCAAGTCTATCCAGCATATCATCACCTTTGACGAAGCCCACGCCGGCAAATACGAGGATTATAACCAAATCATCGCCTCAAATCCGGCCGACCCGGTGGACGTGCCCATCGACCCGGAGGACATCGCCGTCATCTCCTACACCGGCGGGCCCACCCAGCGGCCGCACGGCGTGGCCCTATCCCACCGCGCCATGATTACCGAGGCCGCCGACTCGGCCAGGGTCTTTGAGCAGACCGCCGACGACCGCGTCATGCAGTTCGCCCTGCCGATGTACCACCAGTTCGGCCTGACGGCGGTGCTGGCGGGCTCCATCCTGACCGGAAACACCGTCATCGTGGTGCCGGGGACGGGACGCTCCATCGCTAGCTTCATGGAGACGGTGGAGCGGGAGCGGGGGACGGTCTACATGGGCGTCCCCTATATCTACTCGCTGATGATTAACGTCGCCCGGCGCGAGGGCATCAAGCACGACATCGGCTCGCTGCGGCTCTGCGTCAGCGGCGGCGCCCCCCTGGAGCCGGTCGTCGTCCGGCTCTTCAAGGAGTATTACGGCCTCAACATCACCGACGTCTACGGCCAGACGGAGACGGTCTGCCACTGCACCTGCGCCCCCATTGACGGCAGCGGCCCGCCCGGCGCCTCGGGACGGCCCCTGCCCTGCTGGGAGATAAAGATATTCGACGAGGACGACCGCGACCTGCCCCCCGGCGCGGAGGGGGAAATCGTGGCGCGCGGGCCGGTGATGAGCGGCTTCTACAACCAGCCGGAGGAAAGCGCCCGCGTCCTGCGCCACGGCTGGCTGCACACCGGCGACATCGGCTTCCTGGACGAGGACGGCTTTCTCTACATCACGGCGCGGCGGCGGCGCATGCTCATCCTCAAGGGGCAGAACATCTTTCCCGACGACATCGAGGAAGTCCTGCTGGCCCACCCGCAGATAGCCGACGCCCGCGTCACGGGGGTCATCGACGTCGTCCGCGGCGAGACGGTGCGTGCTCTGGTCAGGCTCCGGCCAGGGGAAACAGCCACCGAGGCGGAGATACGCCACTACTGTCAGGGGCGCATGGCCGACTACAAGCTGCCGCGGGAGGTGGTCTTCGTGGAAGTGATGCCGGAGGCCGTGCCGCTCTGGCGGCGCCCGGTGGGGCTGGAGGCCGCCGATATCAGTCTAGAAGGCGGCGCCTAGACGACCACTTTGAGGGCCGCCGGCAGGATGCGGAAGCGCGCCGGCACGTAGCCCAGCGGCTCGCCGTCGGCCTGGAGCGGTAGCCGCCCGTCCCGGGGCGCTATCTCTATCTCTTTGGCCCGCTTCATGGTTACTTTAGGGTGGGTGAGGTGCGTCCCCTTGTAGATGCGCGGCAGCGACCGGACCAGGTCGAGCTTGCCGATATCGTCGATGATGAGCACGTCGAAGAGGCCGTCGTCCAAAGTGGCGTCGGGCGCGGTGAACATCCCCCCGCCGCCGTACTTGCCGTTGTTGACGATGACGGCGCAGGCGCGCCGGTCGAGCGTTTCCCCGTCCAGCTTCAGGGAGATATCGCGGTTGCGGTAGGTAATCACGGTGGTCAGCGCCCCCAGCAGATAGGCGGCCAGGCCGCCCAGGGCCTTGTACTGGCGCTGGTTGGTGCGCCGCACGATTTCGGCGTCGAAGCCGGTGCCGGCGAAGTTGACGAAGAGCCGCTCCACCGGGTGGCCGTTATGGGCGTACTCCAGCACGCCCAGGTCAACGGTAATCTGGCGTGGCTCAAGGAAGCGCTTACAGGCCTCGTCGTAACGGCGGGGGATGCCCAGGGAGCGGATGTAGTCGCTGCCGGTGCCGGTGGAGACGATGCCCAGGGCCGTCCCGTTGAGCGAGCCGGAGTCGTAAAAGCCGTTGACGACCTCGTTGATGGTGCCGTCGCCGCCGACGGAGATGACCAGTTCGTGCCCCCGCGCCACGGCCTCGCGGGCCAGCTCGGTGGCGTGCCCCGGCGCCTCGGTAAGGTCGTGCTCGAAGCGCAGCCCGTGCCCGCGGAACATCTCGGCGAGGCGCGGCCAGAGGCGGCCGGTCCTACCGGCCCCGGCGGCGGGATTGACGATTACCTTGGCGAAAGGCGATTTCAAAATTGCTCTGTTTGTCTTCCGGTACTATATCGGAGGTATCATACAACAAAGGCCAGCCAAAAAGCAACCATGCCTAGCCGGCTGATGTACCGCAACTACCCGCTAGCTCCATTCGCCGGCCCCCGTCCAGACGCGCGCCAGCTCCCCGGACAGCGCCCGGTGTTCCGGCTGTTTCAAATGCGGGTCTAGCTCGAAGAGGCCGGTGGCCTCGCGGCGGGCCAGCTCCAGGATAGCCACGTCGGAGATTCTGGCCATGCGCAGGTCGGGCAGACCGCTCTGGCGCGTCCCGAAGAACTCGCCCGGCCCGCGCATCTTGAGGTCGGCCTCGGCCAGCTGGAAGCCGTCATGGGTGTTCTCTATTATGTCAAGCCGCTCCCGCCCCACGTCGGAGGGGTCTTCGGCGAGGAGCATGCAGTAGCTCTGGAACTGCCCCCGCCCCACCCGGCCGCGGAACTGGTGCAGCTGCGAGAGGCCGAAGCGGTCGGCGCTCTCGATGAGCATGACGGTGGCGTTGGGGATGTCGATGCCCACCTCGATGACCGGCGTGGCCACCAGGATATCCAGCCTGCCGTCGCGGAAGTGCCCCATGACGGCGTCCTTGTCTCGGGAGGCCAGCCGCCCGTGCACCAGCCCCAATCGTAAATCGGGGAAGACCTCGCGGGAGAGGCGCTCGTACTCGGCGGTGGCCGCCTGGGCCATGACCGCTTCCGATTCCTCCACCAGCGGGCAGAGGATAAAGGCCTGCCGCCCCTCCGCGGCCTGCTTGCGCACGAAGGCGTAGGCCGAGGCGCGCTGGTCGGGGCGGAGCCACTTCGTCTTGATTTCCGGCCTCCCCGGCGGCACCTCGTCAATGACGGACAGGTCCAGGTCGCCGTAGAGGGTCAGGGCCAGGGTGCGAGGGATGGGGGTGGCCGTCATCACCAGCATGTGCGGGCTGGGGCCCTTCTCGCGCAATGCCGAGCGCTGCTCCACGCCGAAGCGGTGCTGCTCGTCGACGACGGCCAGGGCCAGATTCTTGAAATCCACCCCCTTCTGCACCAGGGCGTGCGTGCCGATGACGATATCTATTTCGCCGGAGGCAATCTGCTTCCTCAGCTCCTTTTTACCGGCGGCCCGGATATCCCCGATGAGCAGGGCCAGGCTCAGGGGCCGGTCTAAAATGCCGGTATAAGTTCTCAAATAGCCCTCGCCGGTTTCCTCGCCCAGGGCCGAAAGCAGGGCGCGGACGGTCTGGAAGTGCTGCTCGGCCAGGATTTCCGTCGGCGCCATGAAGGCTGCCTGCGTCCCGCTCCCCGCCGCCGCCAGCAGCGCCGCCGTGGCCACCACCGTCTTGCCGCTGCCCACCTCGCCCTGGAGGAGCCGGGACATCGGCACGGGTTTGGTCAAATCGGCCATGATTTCGCCGAGAACTTTGTGCTGCGCCGCCGTCAGCTTAAACGGCAGCGAGGCGATGAATTTATCCAATACCGGCAGTTTCGTATCCAGGGCGGTAGCGGGGCGGCCCTGCTGCCAGTCGCGCTTCCGGCTCATCACGCCCAACTGGAGGAGGAAAAGCTCGTCGAAGGCCAGCCGGAGGCGCGCCCGGTCTTTGGCGGCGGCGTCCTCCGGGTAGTGCGCCTGGGCGATGGCCCGGGCCAGCGGCATTAGCCCCAGCCGCTGACGCAGCCTTTCGGGCAGGAAGTCGGGCAGGCGGGCAGCCCAGAGGTCGATAAATTCCTTCATCAGCTTGCGCACCTGGCGCGGGCGCAGCCCCGCCGTGAGCGGGTAGACGGGCACCAGCCGCCCGGTGTGGACGGCCTCCGGCCCCTCGGCGTTCTCCCACTCCGGCGACTGGAAGACGTGCTGCCCCCGGAACAGGCCGACCCGCCCGCTTAAGACGATGCGGCTGTTGGTCTTGAGGGTCCTGGCCAGATAGGGCTGGTTGAACCAGACGACGCGGATGTTGCCGGTGGCGTCGCCGACGATGGCCTCGGTGGAGCGCCGCCCGCCGGGGCGGGCCTCCTGCGCCTGCCAGACGTTGGCGACGATGGTCTGCTCCTGCCCGGCGGTAAGCTCGGAGATGGTCTTGAGCTGGCTGTAGTCCAGGTGGCGGTGGGGGAAGAAATAGAGCAGGTCGCGGACTGTCTTGACGCCCAGCTTGGCGAACTTGCCCGCCAGCGCCGTGCTGATTCCCCGGACGCCCGTCACGGGTGAGTCCAGCGTTGCACCATCAGCGGCGGGGGCTGCCTTTTTGACCTTCGGGGCGGGCTTCTTTATGAGGGCGGGCTTGGGAGCCGGTGATTTGGTTTTAGCTGGTTTCGCCTCTGGTGTTTTGGCGGCGGGCTTGCCCTCCACCCCACCCAGAAAGGCCAGCACCTCAACTCCCCACGCCTGCCGCCGCTCCGGGGTCATGGCGGCGTAGCTCTCCTTGAAGAGCGCCCGGAAGCGCCGCAGGCTGGCCGGGCTGGCGATTTCCTCCCCGGCCCGGGCCGCCCAGTTCTTGAGGAACTTGTCCAGCCCGCCGAAGACGGCGGTATCGGCGTAGCCCTTTTGAGCTTCCAGCTCCAGTATCTTGCGTAATGCGCCCGATTCCATTTTTCTGTTTCTCCGCCCCCATTATAGACAAAAAGGGGGGCGGGCGCACGGGAGAGAAAATCCTCCTTAATCCCCCTTTAAGAAAGGGGGACAAAAGAACGGATTGCCAGCGATAACTCTTAAGGTAACTACCATCGTCTCCCTTTGGTAAAGGGAGATGAGAGAGGGATTTTTAGGACGGGGAGGAGTATACTATGGGCTAAGCCGCGGATGGCACTGGGCGGCCTGGGTGGGAATAGATAACTCCGGGGGAGGCGGTGGGGCAAGAGACACACGGAGGGATAAAATGGCTGATAATGGAAACACAGTAAAAGGGATACGGAAAATTGGAACTTTCATCACGGCCGATGCCTTACTAGCCGCTGTGTTAATGGTTTGGGCACAATTATGGATACAACCTACTCTAGAATTATGGATTAAGTATTATCAACCTGTATGTGGCAACATCGGCGAATGGTTTGATAAATATAATGATAGTAACTTATTCGGACTTTTATTGACTTACCCGGCAATACTACTCGCTTTAGTAGCACTAGCATGGGCGGTATGGCATTCACTCAACAAATCATCAAACAATAAATCTGATGAGACACCTAAATTATCACTCGGTCTATTTGGGGCTGCAATTTCAATGGCTATACTTAATGTCTCTCAATTTGTCTTGAGTGCGGTATACAAAACCTTCAGTGGTACTATTGTATACGAATTCTACGATATGGAGAAACTGCCACCCGTTTTTATAAACATTTTTATACGATTATCTGTTGCATTTATAATCTGCACAGGTATATGTTTTGGCTTTTCACCCATTAATAGTAAGGTTAAATACATACCGATTGTGCTATTTGTTGCAATTGGAATACTAGGAATAATTGGTTATATCTTTTTTCTAAAGTAGTATTATTGACTCCCCCCACCATCCCCGCTTACAATAGCACCGTAAAGATCCCCGACAGGAGAAAAAACAACATGGAGCACATCTGGGCGCCGTGGCGCATCCAGTACATATTGGAGGAAAAGCCGAAGGGCTGCATCCTCTGCGACAAGCCCAAACAAGACAAGGACGCGGCCAACTTTATCCTCTACCGGGGCAAGCTCAACTTCATCATGCTCAACGGCTACCCCTACAATCCCGGCCACCTGATGATTGCCCCCTACCGCCACGCCGACAGCCTGGAAAAGCTCACCGGCGCCGAGCGTGACGAGCACTTCGCGCTGGTAAATCGCGGGCTTACCGTGCTGGGGGAGGTCTTCAAGCCGGGGGGCTTCAACATCGGGGCCAACATCGGCAAGGTGGCCGGGGCCGGCATCGCCGACCACTTCCACTCGCACGTCGTCCCGCGCTGGCAGGGCGATACCAATTACGTGCCGGTGCTGGGCAATATCCGGGTGCTGCCGCAGGCCCTAAACGATACCTACCAGATGCTGGCGGGCAAGTTTTAGCGCGCCATGAACATCGGTGTCTGCAAGGTCAGCCTGCGCCTGCCGGAGAACACCTCGCTCAAGGGCAAGCGGCAGGTCGTCAAGTCGCTCGTCAGCCGGGTGCGCAACAAGTTCGACGTGGCCGTGGCCGAGGTGGACGACAACGACAACTGGCGGCTGGCCGTCATCGGCGTCTGCTGCATCAGTAACAACAAGCGCCACAACAACCAGGTGCTCTCCAGAGTGGCCGCCTTCATCGGCAATGGGCGGCTGGAGGCCGAGCTGCTCGACTACGAAATGGAGTTCATCGAGGTCTAGGGCGGCGCATGGAAATCCAGGCCTTTCTCAACCAGCTCCGCTCCGACCCCGCCTACGCCGGCCAGATTGCCCACGTCGAGCACATCCCGCCGCGCCGGGCGCGCTACGGTAAGCTGGACGAGCCCCTTGACACCCGGCTGACCGAAGCCCTGGAGAAGAACGGGCTGGCCAATCTCTACTCCCACCAGGCCGAGGCGGTCAACCACATCCGCCGCGGCAAAAACGTTATCGTGGCCACCGCCAGCGCCAGCGGCAAGACGCTCTGCTACAACATCGCCGTGGTGCAGGCCATGCTTACCGCGCCGGGGACGCGCGCCATCTATCTTTTTCCTACGAAAGCACTGGCTCAAGACCAGCTGGGCAAGCTGCACCAGCTTTTCTCGCCGGACATCCTGCCGCCGGAGGCTTTAGCCACCTTCGACGGCGACACCCCCCGCAGCGAGCGCGCCGACGTGCGCCGCTACGGGCGCGTCATCCTCACCAACCCCGATATGCTCCACGTGGGCATCATGCCCAACCACGCCAACTGGGCCAGCCTCTTCCGCCGCCTGCGCTACGTGGTCGTCGACGAGGCGCACGTCTACCGGGGTGTCTTCGGCTCGCACGTGGCCGGGGTGCTGCGGCGCCTGCGGCGGCTCTGTAAGCTCTACGGGTCTGACCCGCAGTTTATCCTGTGTACGGCCACCGTCGCCAACCCCGGCGAGCACGCCGCAGGGCTGACCGGCCTCCCCGCCGAGGTCGTCGCCGACGACGGCTCGCCGCGCGGCTGGAAGGCCTTCGTCTTCTGGAACCCGCCCCTGATGGACGAGAAGAAGACCACCCGCAAGAGCGCCCACTGGGAGGCGACCCTGCTCTTCACCGAGCTGGTTTCGCAGGGGACGCGCACGCTCACCTTCACGCGCACGCGCCGCCTCACCGAGCTGATTTACGTCTATGCCCGCGACCGTCTTAAAGAAGAGAGCTACCAGCTTTCCCGGCTGGTGATGCCCTACCGCGGCGGCTACATGCCCGAAGACCGCCGCAAGATAGAGCGGGGGCTCTTCGGGGGAGAGCTTTTGGGGGTGGTGGCCACCAACGCCCTGGAGCTGGGCATCGACAGCGGCGGCCTGGAGGCGACCATCCTGGACGGCTACCCCGGCTCCATCGCCAGCACCTGGCAGCAGGCGGGCCGCAGCGGGCGCAGCACCGGCGAGTCGCTGAGCTTTCTGGTGGCCTGGGACAACCCCCTCGACCAGTACTTCATGCGTCACCCGGATTTCTTCTTCGGCAGCTCCTTCGAGCACGTCCTGGTCAACCCGGCCAACCCCTACATCCTCAAGGAGCACCTCCTCTGCGCCGCCTGGGAGCGCCCCCTGGACTCTACCGACACCGAAATCTTCGGGGAGGCTCACGAAAGCGAGCGCGACGCCCTCACCGAGGCCGGCCAGCTAAGACAAAGACGCGGGCGCTGGTACGTCGCCCCCAGCATCAGCTACCCCGCCCAGCACGTCAATATCCGCTCGTCGTCGGGCGAGGACTACGCCGTCGTCGATACCGCCACCGGCACCCTCATCGAGACCGTCGGCGGCGACGTCGCCTTCTTCCTGGTGCACCCCGGCGCCATCTACCTGCACCAGGGCGAGCCTTACCTCATCGCCCGGCTCGACCTGACCAACCACATCGCCTACGCCGAGCCGACCTCCGCCGGCTACTACACCGAGACCAAGGAAATCCACGACCTGAAGATAGAAAAGGTGCGGGAAACGAAGACCGTCGGGCCGGTGAAGGT
>DAOUEP010000006.1:0-2047 GCA_034430515.1 Dehalococcoidales bacterium
AATACCGGCGATAAAGGCTGATAATACCCTAAGCCTTGATGCCAAGAAAGCCCTGATCACCATGGTGGAATTGCTCCGGTCGGCTTCGGGCCAGGACTCTAAACGTCCTTCTTAGTTATTCTCACCGCCAGTCCTTCGATTGCGGCACCTTGTCCAATGCATTGAATGGCTCCACCTGGTTTATCACCACGTTATGCGTTCCCTCGCGGCGGGTGAGCCGCCCTCTTACGATGAGAAACGGCGAGCGGAACTGGTGCTCGTATTTTTCGTAGGTCTTGCCGAAGACCATGCAGGGGATGTGCCCGAACTCATCCTCCAGGGTTATATAGACCACCTTACCCTGCGGCCGCTGGCGGCGGATGACCAGCCCGGCGGCCGTCACCGGAGCGCCGTCGCTCAGCTTCTCGATGTCCCGGCTGGTGCGAAAGCCCCCGTTGAAGCGCGCTCGCAGGAGGGACATGACATGACCTTCGGGGAAGAGGCTGAGGACGTCGTACTCCTCGCGCATACGCTCCCAGTTGCCGGGGGCGGCCAGCTCGATGACGTCCTGAGCCACGGGCAGCGGCAGGGGCAGCTGGGAGTTAACGGGGCGGTAGCGCAGCCCGATTTCCCATTTTACCTTGCGGCGGTTGGGCTCGATACCGTCGAAGGCCCCGGCCCCGGCCAGGTTGAGGGCGACCTCTTCCAGCACGCCGCTGCGCTCCAGGAAGTCTCCGATATTCGTGAAGACCCCCTTAGCCCGCCCGCGCTCGATGGCCGCGGCGGACGCTTCGCCCAGGCCGGTCACGTGCAGGAAGCCCAGGCGGAGGGCACCGTCCTCGATGACGCACTTAGCTTGGCTCTTGTTAATACCCGGGTTGAGGACGCGGATGCCGTGCCTCTTGGCGTCCTCTTTCAAGGTCTCCAGGTTGTAAAAGCCCATCGGCTGCTGGTTGAAGATGGCCGTGAAGAACTCCAGCGGGTAGTGGTATTTCAGCCACGCCGCCTGGTAGGCCGTCACCCCGAAGGCGAAGGCGTGCGACTCCGGGAACATGTAGAGCCCGTTGAACTTCTTAAATACTTTTTCGGCCGATTTTTCATCAACGCCGCGCTCCCTGGCCCCCGCTATGAAGCGATTATGGTACTCCTCGATGAGGGCCTCGTTGTGCTTGCGCCCGAAGGCGCGGCGCAGGCGGTCGGCCTCGCTGGGGGCGAACCCGGCCACATCGATGGCGAGCTGGTTCACCTGGTCCTGGAAGAGCACCACGCCCAGGGTCCGCTCCAGCGCCCGCTCCTCCAGGGGGCAGTCGTAGATCACGGGCTTTCTCCTGCTGCGCCGGGCCAGGTACTCCTGCACGCCGTGGTTGACGCCCACACCGGGGCGCACCGCCCCCACCTCGTGGGCCATGTCGAGCAGGTTGCGGGGTCGCAGGCGCGTGATGGTCTGCATCTGGGCGGCGGACTCCACCTGGAAGATGCCGATGGTGTCTCCCTTGCAGAGCATATCGTAGACCGCTTTATCCGCGAAGTCGATGCGGGAAAGGTCGATGCGCCGGCCGGTGCGTTTCTTGATAAGCTCGACGGCCTCCTGCATCTGGGAGAGGGCCCCCAGGGCCAGGAAGTCTATCTTCACAAACCCGGCGTCGTCGATGCTGTCTTTGTCCCACTGGCAGACGTAGCGCCCGGCGATGGCCCCGCGCTGCACCGGCACTATATCAGTAAGCGGGCTCGATGATAAAATCATGCCGCCGGGGTGCTGCCCCAGGTACTTGGGGAAGCCGTCCAGCTCGGCGGCCAGCTCAATCAGGTCGCGCCAGACGGGGGCGTCCACCCTGTCCTTGAAGTTGGGCATCCGCTCCATCTTGCTCTTGAGCTTGCGGGCGCTGCCCCAGTCGGCCTGTCTGGCGAGCTGGTCGATTTCCGCCTCCGGCAGCCCCAGCGCCTTGCCCAGGTCGCGCACGGCCCCCTTTATCTGGTAAGTACCGATGGTGCCGGTGAGGGCGGCGCGCTCCCAGCCCCACTTCTCGTGCACCCGCAGGATGAGATCTTCGCGGATGCTGCGGGGGAA
>DAOUEP010000007.1:0-6857 GCA_034430515.1 Dehalococcoidales bacterium
AGCGCCGGGGCGACGATGCCGGCGCCGATGGAGTCGTAGCCGGGGGCGTGGTAGCGGGCCAGCTCCTCGCGGAGGATGAGGCGGTGAAACGGCGAGGCGTCCTGCCCGCCGTATTCCTTGGGCCAGTGGAGCGAGAGCCAGCCGCGCCCGCCGAGTTTTTCGGCCATGGCGCGGTGGACGGCAATCCAGTCCGGCTGGCTGGACATATCGAAGAAGGTGACCTTATTGGCGCGGTAGGCCGCCGGGGTCTCCTTCTCCAGGAAGGCGGCCACCTCCTCGCGAAAGGCCTCTTCTTCGGGACTGAAGGCGAAGTCCACGGAATACTCCTTTAGTCTCGGCCTCGGTCATTGCGAGGGCGAGAGCTCGCGGCAATCTCCAAATCCGTATTGGCAGATTGCTTCGTCCTTCAGCGGAAGGACTCGCAATGACGTCTTAAATCATCTACTTCCCGCTGAACCTGGGGCTGCGGCGGTAGTTCATGGCGGTGAGACCTTCGTTGAGGTCTTCGGTCAGGGCGATGTCGCCGGAGATGGCCGCCTCCAGGTACAGCGCCGTGCGCTGGTCCGCCTGGGCGCCATAGTAGAGCAGCCCTTTGGCCAGCTTCTGGGCCAGCGGCGCGCCCGCGGCCAGTTTCACGGCGGTCTCCCCGACCACCTCGTCGAATTTATCCGGTGCGGCGGTTAAGTGGACGACGCCCCAGGCCAGCGCCTTGTCCGCCGGAAGCGGGTCGCCCAGCAGAATCATCTCCCTGGCGCGCGCCCAGCCGATGAGCCGCCCCAGCCGCTGCGTGGCCCCCGCCCCCGGCAGCAGGCCCAGGGTAATCTCGGGCAGGCGCACGATGGCCTTGGCGTTCATGATGCGGATATCGCAGGCCAGCGCCAGCTCCAGCCCGCCGCCCATGGCCGGGCCGTTGATGGCGGCGATGACCGGCTTGGGATAGGTCTCGATGCGGGTGAAGACGTCGTGGGGGGCCTCGGAGAAGTTGAAGGCGGCGTCCACCCGGCCGCTGGCGAAGGCCGAGACGTCGGCGCCGCCGCAGAAGTTGGCGCCCGCCCCGGTAATGACGACGCACTGCACGCCGGCGTCCCGCTCCAGTTCGGTGAGGGCCTTGTCCAGCTCGGTCATGAAGTCGGCGTTGAAGGCGTTGGCGCGGTTGGGCCGGTTCAAAATAAGTTTGGCGACTTTGGTCTTCTCGTCTTTCTCCAGGAGGACGAACTCGTACTCGCCGGGGCCGTAGCTATAAAATCCCTCGCCGGTCTGGCGCCCCAGCTTGCCCTGTTTGATGAGCCTGGTGAGGACGGACGAGGCCTTATACCTGTCTTCTTTATTATAGGTGTTGTAGAGCCGGTCGAGCTCGGCGACGATTTTGTCCAGGCCGGTAGAATCGGCCATGCGCAGCACGCCGCGGGGGTAGTTGAGCCCCAGCAGGACGGCGGTATCGATGCCCTCGCGGTTGGCGGCATCCATCTCGATGAGCTTGGCGGCCTCGTTGACGGCGGTGGCCAGCACGCGGATGGGGTCGAAATCTACCCCGGCGTTCATCGGGATTTCGTTGGTCTTGCCCTCGCTCCAGTCGTAATAGCCCCGGCCGGTCTTCTTGCCGTAGTGGCCTTCTTTAAATAATTTGGTTAGCAGCGGGGCGGGGCCGTAGCTCTTGCCCATCATCTCGCCGAAGTACTCCATGACGTGGAACTGGGTATCGATGGAGCCGCCGCCCAGGGCGTCCTGTAGCTCCAGCATACCCATCGGCAGCCCCAGCTTGTACTTGATGGCCGCGTCCACCTCGAAGGGCGACTTGGCCTCGCCCTGGGACAGCGCCCAGTCGGCCTCGTTGGACATGTTGCAGAAGATGCGGTTGGCCACGAAGCCGGGCACGTCCTTGACGTGGACGACGGCCCGCCCCATGGCGATAGCGGCCTGCTCGGCCAGGTCGATGGCCGCCTGGCTGGTCTTTTCGCCGCGGACGATTTCCAGCAGGGTCATGCGGTGGGGGGGGTTGAAATAATGCGTGCCGACGACCATCTCCGGCCTTTTGGCGGCGGTGGCCATCTCGGCGATGCTCAGGGACGAGGTGTTGGTGGCGAAGACGCAGTCGTCGGGGCAGAGGGCGGTGACCTCCTTGAGGACGCTCTTTTTTAAGTCCATGATTTCGGGGACGGCCTCGATGACGATGTCGGCGTCCTTGACGGCTTCCTTGAGGTCAACGAGGAAGGTCATCCGGCTCATGTATTCCTTTTTGGCCGCTTCGGCAAGACGGCCGCGGCTGATGCGGCGGTCGTAGTTGCTCTCGATAAGCTCGCGGCCCTTGGTCAGGAATTTCTGTTCGATGTCGCGGACTTTGACGCTGTAGCCGGCCTCGGCGGCCAGGGCGGCTATCTGCGCCCCCATACCGCCGGCCCCGAGCACGGTGACATTCTTGATTTTTTTCATCGCTCCATCCCCTTTTTCAGATTATTCGCTTGCGGCACGATAGTATCGCCTGTCATTCCCGGCTTCATACCTGTCATTCCCGCGAAAGCGGGAATCCAGCGGGGAGGCCACGGGGTCTGGATTCCCCGGTCAAGCCGGGGAATGACATGAGCCTCCCTACTTCTTCACCGGCTCGAAGGCGTAGTAGACGCGCTTACACTCCTTGACGTCGCGCTTTATCTCCATGGGGTGGGCCGACACCTCGAAGCTGACGAACTGGACCTCATCGCCCTCCTTGACCTCGCCCTCCTTGCAGTTGACCAGGCGCCCCAGCAGGTGCTTGAGGGGCGTGCCCTCGCCGAAGGTGAGCCAGGCCATGATGAGCGGCGGGGGAAAGCCGAGCGGCGCCCCGGCCTGGGTCTCGGTGATAGCGACGACTTTAGCCTTCTTAGGCAGGTCGACCCACTCCAGGTTCTCCGACCAGCACTTGGGGCAGATGACCTGCGGCGGGAAGGCGATATGGCCGCAGTCCCGGCACTTGGTGGTGGTAAAGCGGCCGGCCCGCAGGTTATCGTAGAAGGGGTAGATGCGGTTGAGCTCCTGGGCCTCGAAGGGCCACATATCCATCTCGGAGACGTAGGTGCCTTCCAGGTGCGGCGTCCCGACGATGTTGGCGGTTTCGTAATCGGACATTTTATTCTCCTTATCCAGCCTAACGTACAGTATTTAGCTGACCGGCTCCCGGCCGTAGACGACGACGGTATGCTGGGCGCAGGTGCCGCTGAGGTTGTGGGTCAGGCCGAAGGCGGCGTCCTTGACCTGGTGCAGGGCGCGGCCCTGAAGCTGCTTGCATATCTCGATGGCCTGGCGCGCCCCGGACGCCCCGAAGGGGTGCCCGTAGACGAGCAGGCCGCCGTCGGTGTTGGTGGGGATGGCGCCGCCGATGCCGATGGCCCCGGAAGCCACGAACGGGCCGCCCTCGCCCTTCTTGCAGAAGCCCAGCTCCTCCAGCTCGATAATCTCGGAGATGGTGAAGCAGTCGTGGGTCTGGGCGACGTCGATGTCCTTGGGGGTCAGCCCGGCGTTCTTATAGGCCGTCTCGCCGGCCACCTTGAGATGGGGCCACTCGGCCAGGGTGTCGCCGGGCCAGCCGGCGGACATGCTGTGGGTGGCGTGCTGGCCGGTGCCGCGCAGGTAGACCAGCGGCCGGTCGGTCATGGCTTTGGCGCGCTCCTCCGAGGCGATGATGATGGCCGAGGCGCCGTCGGAGAGGGGGCAGCAGTCGTAGAGGCCGAAGGGCTCGGCGATGATGCGCGCCTCCAGCGCCTCCTTCATGGTCAGCGTCCGCCCGCCGAAGTGTCCCTTGGGGCTGTCGGTGCCGTAGTTATAATTCGTCACCGAGACGTGGGCCATCTGCTCCTTGGTGGTGCCGTATTTCTTCATGTGCATGCGGGCAATCATGGCGAAGAAGGGCGGCGGCACGCCCAGCCCCATCGCCGAATCCCAGTCGTGGTCGTTGACGGCCAGCTGGGTATAATTGGTCTCCCAGCGCTGCGGCAGGTAGACCTTCTCGGCGCCGGTTACCAGGATGACCTCGGCGATGCCGCTCTCCACCAGCCCCTTGGCGACGATGACCGCCGAGTTGGAGCCGGCGCAGAGGGTGTCCAGCCGGATGCAGATGGAGGTGGGGCTGAGCCCCAGGCGGTGCACCACCAGCGGGGCGGTGTTCAGGGCGGAGGAGTGTCTCCCCGCCATGGTCGTAGCGATAATCAGGCCGTCGATATCGGCGGGTTTGAGGCCGGGGATGTCCTCGGCGCAGGCCACGGCGGCTTCCTGAACCATGTCCAGGATGGTGGCCTGCCGCACCCCGAACTTGCTCGTCCCCCCGCCGACGATTACGGCGTTCTTTTTCTGTGCCATGCGAATATCTCCTTTGCGTATTTGATTTTACTCAAGCCGTGCGGATGTTCTGAAGTGACATTGTGATAAAACCGCCACCCATCCTCATTAGTCAGTCCGTATTAATAATATCAGAAATAACCTCGGCAGGCAAAGGGGAATTAAATATTTCATAAATCTTCCCGCAGACCGCCGCACCGCTTTACTCCCTCTTAGCGCCCTGTGCTATAATCTGAAACAGCAGTCCAAGCCGGGGGGAAACCAATGTTTACCCACCTCCACGTGCACACCGAATACAGCCTGCTCGACGGGATGTGCCGCATCCACCAGCTCACCGCCCGGGCCAAAGAGCTGGGCATGGAGGCCCTGGCCATCACCGACCACGGCGCCATGTACGGCGTCATCGAGTTCTACCAGGCCGCCCGAGAAGTCGGCATCAAGCCCATCATCGGCAGCGAGATTTACATCGCCCCCAACGGCCATCTCTCCCGCACCGCCGGCGACAAGAACAACTACCACCTCGTCCTCCTGGCTAAAGACCAAACCGGCTACCAGAACCTCATCCAGCTGACCACCAAAGCCCACCTGGAGGGCTTCTACTACCGGCCGAGGGTGGATAAAGAGCTGCTGGCGCAGTACCACGAGGGCCTCATCGCCATGAGCGCCTGCCTGGCCGGCGAGATACCCCAGCTCATCCTGGCCCGCCACTACGACGAGGCCAGGGCGGCGGCCCGCTGGTACCAGGAGACCTTCGGGGACTTTTACCTGGAAATCATGCGCCACCCCATCCCCGAGGCGGAGGGGGTCAACAACTACCTCATCCAGATGAGCCGCGAGATGAACATCCCCCTGGTGGCCACCAACGACACGCACTACATCCGGCAGGAGGACGCCTCGGCCCACGACCTGCTCCTCTGCATCGGCACCAACTCCTCCATCCACGACGAGAAGCGCCTCAAGATGGCCGGTGACACCTTTTACCTGCGCAGTCCGGAGGAGATGGCCGAGCTTTTTAAAGACATCCCGGAGGCCATCGAGAACGCCGGTATCATCGCCGACAAATGCAACCTGGATTTGGAGTTCGGGCGGCTGCACCTGCCCGAAATCGAGCTGCCCGAGGGCAAGACCCCCGACGACTACCTCAGCGACCTCTGCCGCCAGAGCTTCCCCCGGTATTACCCCCACCCCACCCCGGAGATTGAGCAGCGCCTGGACTACGAGCTGGACGTCATCAAGCAGACCCAGTTCGCCAACTATTTCCTGGTCGTCTGGGATATTATCCGCTTCGTGAAAGAGCAGAAAATCCTCTTCGGCGTGCGCGGCTCGGCCGCCGCCAGCATCGTCCTCTACTGCCTGGGTATCACCCCCATCGACCCCCTGGAGCACGGCCTCGTCTTCGAGCGCTTCCTCAACATCGAGCGCCAGGAGATGCCCGATATCGACATGGATTTCCAGGACGACCGCCGCGACGAGGTCATCAACTACGTCTCACAGAAGTACGGCCAGGACCACGTCGCCCAGATTATCACCTTCGGCACGCTGGGGGCGCGGGCGGCCATCCGCGACGTGGGGCGCGCCCTGGGGATGCCCTACGGCGACGTCGACCGCGTGGCGCGCCTGGTGCCCGGCCTGCCCGGCATGACCCTGGGCAAGGCCATGGACGAGAACCCGGAGCTGAAAGCCATCTACCAGGAAGATGATATTATCCGCAACCTGGTCAATACCGCCCGCCGCGTCGAGGGCATCGCCCGCCACGCCTCCACCCACGCCGCCGGCGTCGTCATCTCCAGGGAGACCCTCACCGACTACGTCCCCCTGCAGCGCGGCGCCCGCACCGACAGCCAGGAGGCGGTGATGACCCAGTTCTCCATGGGCGACATCGCCCGTATCGGCCTGCTCAAGATGGACTTTCTGGGGCTGGCCAACCTGACCATTTTGGGCCGGGCGCGGGAGATTATCAAGGCCAATCACGGCGTGGACATCGACCTCTACAACATCCCCATGGACGATAAAAAGACCTTTGACCTGCTGTCCTCCGGCGAGACGGCCGGGGTCTTCCAGCTGGAGGGCGGCGGCATGCGCCGCTACATCAAGGAGCTCAAGCCGACCACCTTCAGCGACATCGCCGCCATGGTGGCCCTCTACCGCCCCGGCCCCATGGAGCACATCCCCCGCTTCATCGCTTCCAAGCACGGTCTCAAGCCGATTACCTACCCCCACCCCACCCTGGAGAATATCCTGCGCGAGACCTACGGCGTTATCGTCTACCAGGACCAGGTGCTCTTCATCGTGCGCGAGTTCGCCGGTTATTCCCTGGGCCAGGCCGATGTCTTCCGCAAGGCCATGGGCAAGAAGATACTGGAAACGATGAAGAAAGAGCGGCGCAGCTTCGTCGCCGGGGCTAAAAAGCAGGGCTATCCCAGCCAGCTGGCCGAGGAGGTCTTCGCCCTCATCGAGCCCTTCGCCGGCTACGCCTTCAACAAGGCGCACAGCGTCAGCTACGCCCTCATCGCCTACCAGACGGCCTACCTCAAGGCCAACTACCCGGC
>DAOUEP010000008.1:0-25536 GCA_034430515.1 Dehalococcoidales bacterium
TCTTGACCTGGTCGCTTATCTCGCGGAAGCCGAAATGCCCCGGGATGAGCGTGTTCCAGGCGTTGGCGATGCCGACGACGGGACGGCGCGCCGTCAAATCGTCGTCGGCATATCCCATCGCCTTGATGACATTGCGCACATCGGCGGCCTCCTGTCCCTCCAGCGACCGGCTCTTGAGCTTCACCTCTTTTTTCACGGGCTCACCTCGCACCGGGCCAACCCCCGGTCTTTCCGTTCTATTAAAACGGATTGCCGGGGCGAAAGCAAGCCCGGCGGGGGCGCCGCCGGCGGCCTTCCGGCCGCCGCTCCCCTGCCCGACGGTACGGGCAGATAAAATCATTTTGGGAAAACTTGACAACTAACCTGCAGGTATTATAAAGTTTCCTGAGCTATCCGTTAAGGGGCTGGCTAAAAAAAGGCACGGCCGCCTCCGAAACGGCCGGGGCTGAAACGTTAAAACCAGGATAGCCATTAAATTATGCAAACCTAATCGGTCGAATATGGCGTGAACTTCTCTATAAAATCATAGAGAACTTAAAATTAAAATCTCGCCACTGACGTGATAAATTACTAATGTCGTGATACTAAGGAAAAACCTAAGACCGGGGAGGTGAAGTTTATGGCAGACACATGAGCCAGAGACTGAAAGATATGTCGGTAATAAAGGAGGTGCACATTATATGTGGCACAAGATTAAACTCTACAGCATACCGCTAACAATTTGTCTGGTAATGCTGGCAACCATGGCCGTTAGCTGCGATGGCGGCGGCACGGATAAGACCGAAATCCTCATCGGTGCCTCGCGCGACATCACCGGCCCGCAGGCCAGTTTCCAGGACTACGGCTTCGCCCCGATATATAAGATGTGGGCCGCGGAAGTCAACGCCGCCGGTGGTATTGACGTGGGCGGCAAGATGCTCCCCGTCAGAATCATCGAGTACGACGATGCCAGCGACCCGGCGGCCTGTACCCGGAACATTGAGAAGCTGGTCACGCAGGACGACGTCGACTTCCTCTTCGGGCCTACCGGCACGGCCATGCTCTTCGCCGCGGCGCCCATCGCCAATAAGTACGAGAGACTGATGATCTGCGGCGAAGGCGGCGCGACCACCCTCGAGCCGAAGCTGCCCGACCTGCCCTACGTCTTCTCCGTGTTGAACTACTCCAACCACTTCCAGATTCCGGTCTTCACCGAAATCATGAATACCGCGGGCGCCAAGACGGCCTACATCTGCTACATGGCCGACCTGCACGGCGCCGAGTACAACCTGACCGCCCAGAGTGAGTTCACACTCAACGGCATCACGGTCGTGGGCTCCACGAGCATACCGATTTCCATCACCGACCTGAACCCGATAATCGAGGAGGCCAAGGCCCTTGACCCCGATATCTTCTGCATGTTCGCCTATCCCAACCAGAACATACTCTTCATGCAGACGGCCATGGCGCTTGGCTTCAGCCCGAAAGCCGTCCTGCTCGGCCCGGGCGGTAACTTCGGCTTCTTCTACGACATCTTCCAGGATGCCATGCAAGGCGTTATCTGCGAAGGCGCCTGGAACCGCAAGAGCTCCCCAGCGGCCAACGAACTGGCTGATAAACTGGTCGCCGCCAACGGCGCGGCCGGCCTGGCCGCCTTCGGTGACGAAGAGGCTTTCGTCGACTGGTGGGGCGCGCTGGTATACTACAGCGCCCTGGAGTACTTCCAGCAGGCTATCGAGGAAGCCGGCTCCCTTGACAGCGCCAAAGTCAGGGAGGTATTCACCAAGGAACACTACGATACCGCTCTGGGAGAAATGTGGTGGGATATCCTGGGTGAGAATGGCGGCGGCCTGTTGCCGCAGGAATGCTACGCCGGCCAAATCGGGCAATGGCAGGATGGTTACTTTGAAATCATTGACCCCGGCGCAAAGCGCACTGCCGACCCCATCTATCCCAAGCCGAACTGGCCCTAGCCCGGAAAAGTAAAAAGTAATAGTTCGCAGGCTGTCTGGAGGTATACCGCGGCCAATAACGCCAGTATCCTCTGATAAATTGAGCCTCGGGTCGCCTTCAGACAGCCTGCCGGTATAATCTAGACAACGCCTGCCCGAGAGATGACGTTATGGACCTAGCATTTAGTATCATTCTTGGCGGACTATTAATCGGCGGCATCTATTCGCTGGTTTCGATGGGACTCAGCCTCCAGTACGGCGTCGCCAAGGTGCTGAACATCGCCCACGGCGAGTTCCTGATGGTCGGGGCATTCCTTACCTTCTGGCTGCATCATAACGGCGTCGACCCGCTGGTTACCGTCCTCATCGTCGGCCCGCTGATGTTTGTTATCGGGTTTGTTCTCTACCGGTTTGTCTTCAACACGATACGGAGGAAAACCCCCAACCCCGGCGTCTTCGAAAGCAACTCCATGCTGGCCTCCTTCGGGTTTTTATTTATCGTGCAAAACATCGCCGTCCTCATCTGGGGCACCACGCCGCAAAGCTACGCCTACCTCTCCGGGGCCGTTTCCATCGGCGGGTCGCTCTTCAACGAGAACCGGCTGGTCGCCGCGGCGTTTGCCATCGCCATCGGCACGGCTTTTTACCTCTTCCTGGCCCGCACCCGCACCGGCAAGGCCATCCGGGCGGCCGCCCAGGACGCCTCTATCGCCGGGCTGATGGGGGTCAATATCAACAATACGCTGTCATTATGTTTCGGGTTCGGCGCCGCCATGGCCGGCGTGGCCGGCTCGCTCATCAGCATCTGCTACCCGATATACACGACGATGGGCCTGGGCTATACGCTCATCGCCATCGTCGTCGTAACGCTGGGCGGACTGGGCAGCATCCCCGGCAGCTTCATCGGGGGCTTTATCCTGGGCGTCATCGGCACCGGCGTTACCGCCTGGGAGCCCGGCCTATCCGTGGCGGCCTATTATATAATCTTCATTTTACTACTACTGCTGCGGCCAAAAGGCATCATGGGGAAATAAAGATATGTCCTTGAGCACGATTAACTGGAAACAGCTGGCGCGTAAGGCCGGGGTACCTATGGTACTCCTGATTGCGGTCGCCTTCTTGCCGCTATACGGCCCCGGGTACACCGTCACCATGTTCACCTATTTCCTGGAGTACACCATCCTCTCCATCAGCTGGATGATATTCTCCGGCAGCACCGGCTACATCTCGCTGGCGACGGCCGCCTTCTACGGCATCGGCATTTACACGGCGGCGTTACTCGGAGAGACGTTACCGTTATTCATTGTTGTTATCGTCGGGGGGTTGGCCAGCGCCGCCATCGCCTTCGTCGTCGGCGCCATAACGCTGCGGCTCCGGGGCATCTATTTCGCCATGTTCACTTTCGGCCTGGTGCTGCTGCTCAAAGAGGTGATATATTTCTGGGAAATCGATATCACCGGCACACGCGGCCGTTTCGTCGTGCTCCAGAGCAACGAAACCATCTTCTACTACCTGCTGGGCATCTTCATCGTCACTATGGTTGCCACCATTCTCTTAAAAAGGTCCAAGTACGGGCTGGCGCTGGCCAGCATCGGCCTCAACGAAGAAGCGGCGGCGCATTCGGGCATCAACGTTACCATGGTCAAGGTACTCACCTACGCCCTCAGCGCCGTCTTCATGGGCGCCGTTGGCGTCATCATGGCGACCAAACTGACTTACGTTGACCCGGGCGTCGCCTTTAACCCGATGATGTCCTTCAGCCCGGCGCTGATGGCCATCTTCGGCGGGATGGGCAGCCTTTACGGCCCCATTGTCGGCTCGGTGCTCTTTACCTATATCCAGGAGCTACTGACGACGGGCGTCCTCAAAAACTACTACATGCTCATCTTCGGCGCCATTCTGGTGGCCACCATCCTGTACCTGCCCAACGGTATCATGGGATTGGCCCAGAATCTATGGAAACGAATAGGGGGAATGCGTGCACATACTCGAGGGTGAGGGCATAACTAAATATTTCGGCGGCCTGGCCGCCGTAGACAACGTGGACTTCTACGTTGACCAGGGCGAGATTCTGGGGCTCATCGGCCCCAACGGCGCCGGCAAGACGACCCTCTTTAACCTCATCTCGGCGGCGCTGGTGCCCAAGCCCGGCGTAATCAAGTTCAAGGGGGTCAACATCACCGGGCTTAAGCCGTACCGCATCTGCCGCATGGGTATCGCCAGGACTTTCCAGTCGGCCAAGACCTTCGTCGACCTGTCCGTTATCGAAAACGTGCGCGCCGGCGCACTCTTCGGGGCGCCCCGGAAAATCTCCCGGGCCGACGCTGAAAAAGAGACCAACGAGCTGTTGGAGTTCGTCGGTCTGTCTCAAATGGCCCTCATACCCGCCCGCGACCTGACGCTGGCCAACCAGAAACGCCTCGAGGTCGCCCGGGCGCTGGCTACCCAGCCGGAGGTACTCCTCCTTGACGAACTCATGGCCGGGCTAACCAATACCGAGGTGGCCCAGGCCATGGAGCTGGTCAAGAAGATATCCAAACGGGGCGTTACTATCATTATGATTGAGCACGTCATGAAGGCCATCATGAACGTCTGCGACCGCATTATCGTGCTCCACCACGGCCAGAAAATAGCCGAAGGCACCCCGCAGGAAATCGTCAAGAACCCCAAAGTAATCGAAGTCTACCTGGGAGCACAGGCCAATGCTTGAAGTCAAGAACATCAACGCCTTCTACGGCCAAATCCAGGCGCTCTGGGATATCAACCTGACGGTTAACGAAGGTGAAATCGTCGCCATCATCGGCGCCAACGGCGCCGGCAAGTCCACCCTGGTGCACGTCATCTCCGGCACCATGCCGCCCGCTTCCGGCGAAGTCATCTTCCTCGGCGAGAGAATCGACGGCCTGGTGCCCCACGCCATCGTGGCCCGGGGCATCTCCCACATACCCGAGGGGCGCCGCCTCTTTACCGATATGTCGGTGCGGGAAAACCTGGAGATGGGCGCCTACATCGGCCGCACCTGGAAACTCCGCCACGATACCCTCAAAGAAGTTTACGAGCTTTTCCCCCGCCTCAAGGAGCGCGAAAAACAGCTGGCCCGCACCCTCAGCGGCGGCGAGCAGCAGATGCTGGCCATGGGGCGCGGCCTGATGTCCCGGCCCAAGCTGTGCATCATCGACGAGCCTTCCAACGGCCTGGCCCCCCGGCTGGTGCTGGAGGTCTTCGACATCGTCAAGTCGCTGCGCGAGCAGGGGATTACCATATTGCTCATCGAGCAGAACGTCCTCCAGACGCTGCAGGTGGCCGACCGCGCCTACGTGCTGGAAAACGGCCGCCTGGCCCTGGAAGGCGTCTGCAAAGACCTCCTCAAGAGCGACCACATCCGCAAGGCCTACCTGGGCCTCTAGCGGCGGGGCTGGCCGCCGTAATCTGCAGGCTACTCCCAGGAGAGAGAATCCCTCTCACTCTCCCTTTACGAAAGGGAGACGATGGCCTTTTCCCTTAGAATCACCGCTGGCAACCCGTTCGTTTGTCCCCCTTTGTAAAGGGGGATTAAAGGAGGATTTTCTCCGGGCTAAGCCGAGGATACGCCGAGGGCGGCCAGGGTGGGAATAGATAACTCCGAGGGGGTGGTGGCGGGGCAGTCAGATAATTTCCCCCCACCGGTTGATGTGTTATATAATTAGCTGGCCGAAATTTTCACCGCAAACAGGAGGTAACCATGGAACTGGGTTTTAAGGGCAAGGTAGCCCTGGTCACCGGGGCCGGCAGCCAGATAGGCTTCGGCAAGGAGATTGCCCTCCGGCTGGTTAAAGAGGGCTGCGCCGCCGTCGCCATCACCGATATCAATCTGGACGACGCCAAGCTCACCGCCGCGACGGTGGAGAAGGCGGGCGCCAAGTCCATCGCCATTAAGGCCGACGTCACCAACCGGGACGAGGTGCAGGCGATGGTAAAAAAAGTCGCCGACGCCTACGGCAAAATCGATATCCTCTTTAATGTCGCCGGGGCCATCCTGGGCGGCGGCCCCCTGGAAGACCAGAAAGAAGACCTGTGGGACCGGGAAATCGGCCTCAATCTCAAGGGGACGATGCTCGTCAGCCAGGGCGTCCTGCCCTACATGAAAAAGCAAAAATCCGGGGCCATCGTCAACATCGGCTCCGGCTCCACGGCCATGTTCAGCCACGGCGTGTCCACCTACGCCATGGCCAAGGCCGCCGTGGACATCTTCACCAAGCAGCTGGCCTTCGTCGAGGCCGGGACCGGCATCCGGGTCAACTGCGTCGCGCCGGGGCCCTCCCCTACCAACTTCATCAAGGCCCCCGACAAGCAGGCCGTCATCGAGATGCTTTCCAAGCAGATACCGCTGGGCCGCGGCGCCACCCCCGCCGATATCGCCAACGCCGCTCTCTTCCTGGCTTCGGACGCCGCCGGCTACATCACTGGCCAGGTGCTCCACGTCTCCGGCGGCTCGGTGCTGTAAGCTAGCGAGGCAACGCGGCAACGGGGTAAAGGGGGTATCTTCGGGATAAGCCGAGGATGTGCCGAGGGCGGCTAGGGTGGGAATAGATAACACAGCATCAAGGAGAGACTCATGGACTTGGGTTTTAAGGGCAAGGTAGCCCTGGTCACCGGGGCCGGCAGCCAGATAGGCTTCGGCAAAGAAACGGCCCTCCTGCTGGCCAAAGAGGGCTGCGGCGCCGTCGCCGTTACCGATATTAACCTGGAGGACGCCGAAAAGACCGCCGCCGCGGTAGCCAAAGCGGGCGCCAAAAGTATCGCCTTCAAGGCCGACATCACCGACCCCGCCGCAGTCGGCGCCATGGTCAAAAAGGTCATCGCCGAATACGGTAAAATTGACATCCTCTGCAACGTCGCCGGGGCGATTCTGCACAAGGACAACGTCCCCATCGACGAGCAGGACCCCGCCGTCTGGGAAAGGCAGCTCAAGCTCAACCTGGTCGGCACGATGAACGTCACCAGGGCCGTCGTCCCGGCGATGCGGGCGCAGCAGCACGGCGTCATCGTCAACGTCGGCTCCGGCTCCACCCACCAGTACGCCATGGGCGTGGGGACTTACGCCATGTCCAAGTACGCCATCGACCTGTTTACCAAACAGCTGGCCTTCGTGGAAGGCCCGGCCGGTATCCGCGTCAACTGCGTCGCCCCCGGCCCGGCGCCGACCAATTTCGGCGCCATCCTCCGGGAAGGCGCGCCCCAGCTGCCGCCGGAAGAGATGGAGAAGATGCGGGCGGCCATGCTCGGCTCGTTCCCCCTGGGTCGCCTGGGCACCGCCGCCGATATCGCCAACGTTACCGTCCTGCTCGCCTCCGACGTCACCGGCTACATGACCGGGCAGGTCGTGCACGTCTCCGGCGGCTCGGTGATGTAACCGGGGTATTGACAAGCCGCCGGGGCTGTGGTTGAATGAAAATGGAAGCTCGTGGCACAACCTGAGTTAGCTTCGGGAGGTGTACGATGAGGCTTCACGCTCTACTGGGAGTATGGGAGGTAGACTGGCGAAGCCCCGCCGGCGGGTGGGGCCAATCGCCAGCGAACCCGGCTCGATAAAATAGGCCGAACTGCCCCAGGCAGCGGCACGCTAAAGGTGGTGAACACCGCAAGTGAGCTGGGTTCGTAACGAGTTAGTCTCGTAAGTGGAGGACGTCTGCAAAGGCGCCCTCCACTTTTTTACGGGGAGTCCCCGCCTTGACAGCGCCCTCCCCCCGAACCTAAAATAACGGCAGATGAGCCGCGATATCCGCACCGTGCCCGCCGTCCTCACCGACGACCCCATCGCCCTGGGGAAGATGGTGCTGGCCACCGAGTCCTTCACCGACTATTTCCAGCTGGACATCATGGACGGGCGGTTCGTGCCCTCGCGGAGCGTCTCCGCCGCCGCTATGGCCGCCCTGAGCACCCGGCTCGGCTGGGAGGTGCACCTCATGGCGCTCCACCCGGAGGACTACATCGAGGACTTTAAACGGGCCGGGGCGCGCAAATTCGTCTTCCACTACGAGGCCTCGTCGGCGCCGGAGCAGGTCGTCAACCTGGTCAGAAAGGCGGGCCTGGCGGTGGGGCTGGCGGTGAACCCGGCGACCCCCAACGACGCCATTACACCCCTGGTGAAGGCGGTGGACAGCGTCCTCTTTCTCTCCGTCGACCCCGGCTACTACGGCAGCCCGTTCCTGCCCGAAGTCCTGGAGAAAATCACCGGCTTACGTAAAAGATACCCGCGCCTGGAGATAGGCATCGACGGGGGGGTCAAGGAAGGCAATATCGCCGAGATTGCCGCTACCGGCGTGGACGTTATCTGCGTCGGCTCGGCCATCTTCCGCGCCGAAGACCCGGCCAAAGCCTACCGGCGGCTGGCGCATATCGCCCGGGTCTACGCCGCCTGAGGGCGGGGCTAGGTCGGGGGCTTTTCTTCGTCGCCCCAGTTGAGCATCAGCTCCTTGAGGCGCTGGGCCAGTTTGGGGTTGGAGCGCAGCCGCTCGATGAAGACGGGGCAGCCCTCCAGCAGAGAGTTCTGCGCCGCCGTGGCCATGCTGCCCAGCAGGTTCTGCATGTTGACGTCCATCTGCTGGGGGATGCTCACCCCCGGCGTCCCCTGCTCCAGCTGGCGGCGGATGTCCTCGGCGGTGAACTTCATCGGCGCCACGCAGGTCTTGTACCAGGGGCACTCTTTGCACTGGACAATGCCGTAAGCCTCGTTGAGGATATCGTCCATAGCATCAAACCTCGCGTTTCAGTTGGCGTTTATCAGGTCGTTGAGCCTGGCTTCCAGGTCGGCGGTGCTGATAATCGCCCCGGTCTTTATCTCCTGTATTATACCATCTTTATCAATAAAGAAGGTGGTGGGCAAAAGGCGCACGTTATAGGCGAAGCTCACCTGGTAGTCCGTATCCAGCAGCAGCGGGAAGGTGAGGCCGTAGTAGCTGCCGAAGGCCTTTACCAGGTCGGCGGATTCCCCCTGGTTGACCGCCAGGATGACGACGTCCTCCGCCTGCCAGTCGGGGTTGTTGGCCAGCCACTGGAACACCGGCATCTCCATCTGGCAGGGGCCGCACCACGAAGCCCAGAAGTTGAGCACCACCGGCTGGCCGCGGTAATCGGCCAGAGTGACCGTCTCCCCGGTCAGGTTCGCAAGCGACAGGGCCGGCGCCCGTTTGCCCGGCGCGGGTAGCCCGCCGTCGGCCTCCCCGTTATTATTTTCGTCGCCGCCGGAGCAGGCCGCCGCTAGCGCCAGGGCCGCCGCCAGCAGGACGAGCAGCGTTATCCTGTATATCTTTTTCATCATAGCTCCAATCTCTATCTTATCCCGCCAGCGAGGCGAACCAGGTAAGCTGGCCGGCGAGGATGAGCGCGCCCACGGTGATGAGCAGCAGGGCGCTGGCAAGGTGAATCCAGCCGCTGTAGCGCTGGATATGCTTGAGCAGCGGCAGGACGAAGTCGAAGGCCGCCCCCACGATGAGGAAAGGCAGCCCCAGCCCGGCGGCGTAGACCGCCAGCAGGTAGGCGCCCTGCCAGGCCGTCGCTTTCGTGGCGGCAATGGCCAGGATGCTCCCCAGTATCGGGCCCACGCAGGCCGTCCAGGTCACCGAAAAGGCCGCCCCGATGAGCAGCGAGCGCAAGTAGCCGGTGGTGTGCCCCAGCCGCGGCGCCAGGTGCCGCTCGAAGTTGAGCCAGGGGACTTTGCGCGCCAGCAGGATAAACACCCCGAAGGCGATAAGCAGGCCGCCGGCAATCTTGCCCAGCAGGTTGTAGTCGGGGATAACGGCGTAGCCGGTCAGCCCCACGATGGCCCCCAGCAGGACGAAGACGATGCTGAAGCCCGCTACGAAGCTGAGCGAGTGCAGGAAGACCGGCAAGCGCGCCCGCCGCGCCTCGAACACCTCAGGCCCGTAGAGGCTGGAGAGGTAGACCGGCACCATCGGCAGGATGCAGGGCGACAGGAAAGAAGCCAGCCCGGCCCCCAGGGCGGCCAGAAAGGTCACGTTTTCCCCCATTGTTCTATTGTAACGCCCCCCGCCAGCGATTGCCAGTGACTAATATCACGTTGCCGTCACCCGGTGCGCCGGATTTCCCCCTATGGACAAACAGATAGCTACACCTTATAATTTAACATCACCAGTAGGAGGAAAACATGCCGCTATACATTATGATGACCAACCTCACCGACGAAGGCCGCAAAACGGTCCGGGCCAACCCGCAGCGGATAAAGGAGGTCAACAAGGAAGTGGAGGCCATGGGCGTGCGCATCATCGGCCAGTACGTGGCCCTGGGCCAGTTCGACTTCATCAATATCCTGGAGGCCCCGGACAACGCCACCATCGCCAAGGTCGCCACCGAATTAGGCTCGCGGGGGACGCTGCAGACCTCCACCCTGGCCGCTTTGACACTGGACGATTTTATTGCTACGCTGAAAAAGTAAGACGGTGATTTCTGAAGCGATGCCCCCTTCAGAAAGACGGGAGGATGGTAATCAGACCCCTCAGCTATACCCAGATTTCCCTTTACCGTACCTGCCCCCTGCAGTACAAGCTACAATATATCGACGGGCTCAAGACCGGGGAGAAGTGGTATTTCTCCTTCGGCACCACGCTGCATAACTGCGTCGAGTACTTTTTTAAGGCCAATACGGGCGCGCCGCCAGAGCTTAACGACCTGCTGCGCTACTACGAGCAAAAGTGGCTCTCGGCGGGCTACGAGTCGGCGGAGGAAGAGGCCCGCTATAAGCAGTACGGGCGGGAAATCCTTACCCAATTCTGGGAGATACACCAAGCCGACTTCCGCCGGCCGGTGGCCCTGGAGAAGGGCTTTCTCCTGGACATCGACGGCATCAAGCTGCGCGGCTACATCGACCGGGTGGACAAGCTCTCCAGCGGTGGCCTGGCCATCGTGGACTACAAGTCCCACCAGGAGCTTTTCACCAACGACTACCTGGAAAACGATCTGCAGCTTACCATCTACCAGCTGGCCGCCCAGCAGCTCTGGGGCCTGCCCGTGGAGCAATTGACGCTCTACCACCTCCGCTCCAACACCCCCTGCTCCTGCCCGCCGCGCGACGACGCCCGGCTGGAAGAGGCCCGGCAAATCGTGCTGGCCACCGCCGCCGATATCGCCGCGGCCAAGTTCCCCGCCACCGAGAACCAGTACTGCCCCTGCGATTTCGCGGCGCACTGCCCTTTCTACCGCCACCTCTACGAGACCCCGGCGGCCGACCCGGCCACCCAGGCGCAGCTGCCCGGTCTGGCCGCCGCCGAGGCCGTGGAGCGCTACGCCGAGCTGCAGGGGCAAATCAAGGAGCTGCAAGTTGAGCTGGACGAGACCAAGCAGCGGATTATCGAGTTCTGCCGCGCCGAGGGGTTCAACCGCGTCTTCGGCGCCAGCCACGAGGCCACCTACCGCCTCATGGAGCGCACCGGCTTCAGCGAGGCCGAGGTGCGCGCCCTGCTGGAGCCGGAGGGCCTCTGGGAGCGGGTGGCCGGCCTTGACCAGGCGCGCCTCAAGGAACTCCTCGGCGACGCCGCCGTGGCCGAAGAAATTAAAAACAAGCTGGCGGCGCTGCGGCGGGTCACCGCCGCCTATCCCCAGCTATTCCTTAAAAAACGCGCCGGGGCGGAGGAAGAGCCTTGACGCGGCTGCTGCTGGCCCGCCACGGCCAGACCGAGCGCCACCAAAGCGACCGGTTCCTGGGCGCTACCGACGTCCCCCTGAGCGCCATCGGCCTCCGCCAGGCCGAATGCCTCCGCCAGCGCCTGGCCGACGAGAAAATCGACGCCGCCTGCGCCAGCCCGCTGAGCCGCGCCCGCACCACGGCGGAAATCGTGGCCGCGCCGCACGGTCTGAAAGTCAACCTCCGCGACGGGCTGCGCGAGTGCGACTTCGGCGTGGCCGAAGGGCTTACCTTTCCCGAGATAGAAAAACAGCACCCGGCCCTGGCCCAAGAGCTATTGGACTGGCGGGCGGTGACCTTCCCCGGCGGCGAAAGCCTCGCCGACCTTGACCGGCGGCTCACCCCTTTTGTAAAGGAGCTGGATAAGTACGGTGAGGACGAGACGGTGCTCGTCGTCGCCCACGGCGGGCCGCTGCGGCTGCTCATCTGCCGCCTGTTGGGGCTGGGACGGGATAAGTGGCTCGCCTTTCGCCTCGACCTGGCCTCGCTCAGCATCGTGGAGACCTACGACCGGGGCGCGATACTGACCCTGCTTAACGATACATCGCACCTGAAGGAGTGAACCCACCATGACGCGCGTTTTTGTTTCCTGGAGCGGCGGCAAGGACGGCTGCCTGGCCGGCTATCGCGCTTTGGCCAGGGGGATGGAGGTGGCCTGCCTGGCCAACATGGTCTCCGCCGACGGCCTCCGCTCGCGCAGCCACGGCATCGCCGCCGGGATTATCGCGGCACAGGCGCAGGCCCTGGGGATACCCATCGTGCAGCAGCGCACCGCCGACGATACCTACGAGGCCGAGTTCCACAAAATGCTGCTGGCCATGAAAGAGGGCGGCGTTACCGGCGGCGTCTTCGGCGATATTGACTTCGAGCCGCACCGCGAGTGGGTCACCCGCGTCTGCCGCGAGGCCGGGCTGGACTGCTACCTGCCCCTCTGGGAGGACGACCAGACCCGGCTCGTGGAGGAGTTCATCGGGGCGGGTTTCGTCAGCGTGGTCGTGGCCGCCCGGGGCGAGTTCTTCGGGCCGGAGGTGCTGGGGCGTAAGGTGGACGGGGCGTTCCTGGCCGACCTCAAGGAGCTGGGGGAAACGAAGGACGTCACCCCCTGCGGCGAGGCCGGGGAGTACCACACCCTGGTCGTCGACGGGCCTATCTTCAAGAAAAGGCTGGAGATTACGGAGAGCCGGAATATCGAAAGGGACGGCATCCATTTTCTGGAAATTACCGGCACGCGGCTTAAAGATAAATAGCAGGAGTTCGGCATGGCCAAGATAATCGCTAAAGTAATCTCGCAAGAGGGCACCTGCGAGGCCGGTCACAAGGTCGGCGACGAGTTCGTCATCGGCCAGACGACGCCGGCGGGGATGTGCTCCTGGGCCTTTTACACGCTCTTTCCCTTCGCCGAGACGCTGGAGTTCGGCGGCTCTTTCCCCTGGGAGAGCGGCCCGGACAAGGCCCGCGTGGCCTGCCCCGACCCCGATAACCCGGTGGTCTGGGAGCTGCGGCGCGAGGAATAGACCCTCGCTTCCCCGGTTTCGCCCCCCTGTGCTATACTTGAGGAAAGTAAGCTCACGCGGGGGTTACACTTGACCGCTCACGCCGAAGCCAGGGCTAGAATCGCCGAGCTGCGGACGCAAATCAACCAGCACAACTACCGCTACTACGTCCTGGACAGCCCGGAAATCAGCGACGCTGAGTACGACGCCCTGATGCGGGAGCTGAAAAAGCTGGAGGAGGAGCACCCCGACCTCCTGACGCCCGATTCCCCCACCCAACGCGTCGGCGCGGCGCCGGTAGCGGCCTTCGGCGTGGTGACCCACCGCTATCCCCTGCTCTCGCTGGGCAACGTCTTCAGCGACGAGGAGCTGGCCGCCTGGTACGCCCGCACCGTCAAGCTGGCCGGCGGGGCGGCCTTCGACTTCGTCGGCGAGCACAAGATTGACGGGCTGGCGGTGGCCCTCACCTACGAAAACGGTAGGTTCGTTACCGGGGCCACCCGCGGCGACGGCCTGCGCGGCGAGGACATCACCCAGAACCTGCGCACCGTCCGCACCATCCCCCTCGCCGTCGGCAAGAACACCCCGCCCCGCTTCGAGGTGCGCGGCGAGGTCTACCTCTCCCGGACGGGCTTCCGCAAGCTCAACCGGGAGCGCGAGGCCGAGGGCCAGCCCCTCTTCGCCAATCCCCGCAACGCCGCCGCCGGCTCGGTGCGCCAGCTGGACTCGCGCATCACCGCCCGCCGCCCGCTGGACGTCTTTATCTACATGCTGGGCTACGCCGAGGGCGGGCCGGCGCTTAAGACCCACTGGGAGACGCTGGACTACCTCAAGTCGCTGGGCTTCAAGGTTAACCCCAACAACCGGCGGCTGAAAACCATCGGCGAGGTTGAAGAATATTATAAAACCTGGAAAGAGCAGCGGGAAGGGCTGGACTATGAAGCCGACGGCATCGTCATCAAGATAAACGACCTCGCCCTCCAGCAAACTCTGGGCGATATCGGCCGCGAGCCGCGCTGGGCGGTGGCCTACAAGTTCCCTGCCGTCCAGGGCACCACCCGTCTCAAGGAAATCGGCATCAGCGTGGGGCGGACGGGCACCCTCAACCCCTACGCCATCCTGGAGCCGGTGGCCGTGGGCGGCGTCACCATCCGGCAGGCCGCCCTGCACAACGAGGACGACATCCGCCGCAAGGATATCCGCGTCGGCGATAGCGTCATTATCCAGCGCGCCGGCGAGGTCATCCCGGAGGTCATCGGCCCCACCCCACAGAGCCAAGAGAGCAAGTCAAGGAATAAAGAATACGACCTGCCGGCCAGCCTGCGCCACGATAAAGCCGGCCGCCCCCTCTGCCCTTCCTGCGAGGAGGCCAGCATCGTCCGGCCCCAGGGCGAGGTGATGTACTACTGCACCAACGCCGCCTGTCCCGCTCAGGCGCAGCAGCGCATCGAGCACTTCGCCTCACGGGGGGCGATGGACATCCGCGGCATTGGCGAGAACCTCAGCGCCGCCCTCCACGAACAGGGGCTGGTCAAAGACGCCGCCGACCTCTACTACCTCCAGAAGGATAAGCTGGCCGCTCTGGACAAGATGGGCGAAAAGAGCGCCGAGAATATACTGAAATCCGTCGAAAATAGCAAAGACCGGGAGCTGGCCCGCCTCATTTACGCCCTGGGCATCCGCCACGTGGGCTCGGAAACGGCCGAGGTACTGGCCGGCGAGTTCCCCGGCCTGGACGGCCTGGCCGCCGCCAGTGAAGAGAGGCTGACTGAAATCGGCGCCGTCGGCCCCAAGATTGCCGGGAGCGTCACCGCCTTCTTCGCCCAGGAAAACAACCGCGATATCATCCGCCGGCTCAAGGAGGCCGGCGTGCGCACCACCGGGACGGCCGCCAAAGCTACCGGCCTGCCCCTGTCCGGGCAGGAGTTCGTCCTCACCGGCCGGCTCGACAGTATGCCTCGTCCCGATGCCGAGGCGCGCCTCCGGGCGCTGGGCGGCACCGCCAGGGATAACGTTACCAAAAAGACCACTTTCGTCGTCGTGGGGGCCGACCCCGGTTCCAAGGCCGCTAAGGCGGATAAACTGGGCATCACCAAACTCACCGAAGCCGAGTTCCTCCGCATGCTGGAGCAGCCCTGAGCCTCGCCTCTGGCAATAAAGTGTTTAAAATAGTAGAATAAAGCCAGATTTCGTGAAAGGGGGCAAGGAATTGGAGATGAAGAGGACCCGAATCTTACCTCTGGTACTGGCGGCGGTGATTTTAGCCAGCCTGGCGCTGGCCGGATGCGGCGTCTCCCAGACAGACTACGACGAGTTGTTCGCTCAGAAAACGGCACTGGAGGCCGAAAAACAAGCCCAGCAGGACCAGTTTGACACCCTGCAAACGACAAAAGAAGCCCTGGAGGTTGAAAACCAGTCCCTCGAAGCGGACTACGGACAGTTAACCACCGCTTACAATACCCTGGAAGGCAATTTCCAGACAATGCAGGAAATGAGAGACGCCATCGAGGCGCAGCTCCTCGCCGTAAGCGACCAGCTGGCGGCGCTTCAGGCCGTCTATCCGCCGCGGGATTTCACCTCGCTCCGGGAGCTGGAAGACTGGCTGCTGGCCAACGATGTATCCGATAAACCGATAACCTCAACCGCCGAGGCCTGGATTGGCCGGGCACTGGAGGTGCAGGAAGACGCCCTGGCGGACGGCTACGTGGTTTCCGTCGACTACGACGGGCCGGATGCCAATGGGCTTTACAGCGTTTTCTGCACCACCGTTATCAACGGCAATATCTATTTCTGGGACCCGGAAACCGACAATGTTCTGCAGGATACTAGCCTTGGTACGGTCGAATAAGGGGGCAGGGATAATCTGCACCAGTGAAAAACCTGGATGATAAAACTGATTGTCGGCCTGGGCAACCCCGGCTTTCTCTACGCCCGCAACCGTCATAACATCGGCTTTATGTGCGTGCGGCAGCTGGCCCGTGACCACTCCATCCGCTTCGACAGAAAGCAGGGACAGGCGCGCACCGGCATCGGCCGCATTGGCGGGAGCCACGCGGTGCTGGCCCGCCCGCAGACCTATATGAACGCCAGCGGCGACTCCGTGGCGGCGCTCGCCCGCAAGCTGGATATCACCCCCGATAATCTTATCGTCATCCACGACGACCTCGACCTGCCGGTGGGCAAAATCCGCCTGCGCCGGGGGGGCGGCTCCGGCGGGCACAAGGGCATCGAGTCCATCGTCGCCCGCCTGGGCACCAACGACTTCTACCGCATCCGGGTGGGCATCGGCCGGCCCGACGAGACCGGCCTCTCCCCCGCCGACAAAGAGGCCGCCGTCATCGACTACGTGCTGGCCAACTTTACCGACGAGGAGAAAAAGGCCATCGACAAGGCCATCCCCGAGGTCGGCCAGGCGGTAACCTGCCTCATCAGTCAGGGTCTCAAAGCCGCCATGAACCGGTTCAACTGAAACCTGCCCGATGGAAAACAAGACCGTTATCGCCATTAAGTCCGTGCACCTGTCCCTCTTCCTGGTCATGTGCGCCAGCCTGGCCTACGCGCTCTACGCCGCCATCGTGGGGCGATACGACGGCTGGCTGATAGCGGCCATGGCCGTCGTCATGTTCGACGGCGCTTCCATCGCCCTCAACCGAGGACGCTGCCCGCTGACCATCCTCGCCGAGCACTATGGGGCGAAAGACGGCGCCGTGACGCACCTGGTTATGCCGCGCCGGGCGGCGCGCTACGTGTTCAAGTTTTTCACCGTCGTCTTTATCATCGAGGCGGTCTGGCTGGCGGCGGGGTATTTTGGCTAGATAACAATTTTTAAGTCAGAGCACCTGCTTACCTCACCCCCTTAATCCCCCTCTCCAAACTCAGCATTGGGGAGACCCTAGATATTTTGTTTGGAGAGGGGGAATGTTTTTTATGAAGAGGGGCTTCGCCCCTCTTAAACACCCTATAGTGGGGAGGGAACTGAGGGCTAAGCGGCGGATGCCGCGAGGGCGGCTTGGGTGGGAATAGATAACTCCGTAATTGCCACACCCGCGCTCAGGTGTTATAATTTTCCTGTCTGACAGAGGCACTCGGTTGGAAACAGAGCAAATATTCATCGGGGTTATCGGCGGCAGCGATGTCTCTTCCAAGGTCGCCAAAGTGGCCGAGGCCGTCGGCCGGGAGATTGCCCGCCGCGGGGCGGTGCTGGTCTGCGGGGGGCTGGGGGGCGTCATGGAAGCCGCCTGCCGCGGCGCCTGCGCCGAAGAGGGGCTTACCATAGGCATCCTCCCCGGAGAAGACCGCCGCGCCGCCAACCAGTATGTTAAAATCCCCATCGCTACCGGCCTGGGCTACGCCCGCAATCTGGCGGTGGTGCGCTCCTGCCGGGCGGTCATCGCCCTCGACGGCAGCTACGGCACGCTCTCGGAAATCGCCTACGCCCTCCAGGCGGGCACGCCCGTCGTCGGCCTGGGGACGTGGCAGCTGTCCAAGAAGGGCCGGAGCGCCGGCGGCATCATCGCGGCTGATGACCCCGCCGACGCCGTGTCCCAGGCCATGGAGCTGATTGATAACTAAAAACAGACCAGGTAATTCCGGCTAACGGAGAGGTAAATGTCAACTATCGAGGATATCAGGTCCAGGGAAATCCTGGACTCGCGCGGCAACCCCACCCTGGAGGTGGAGGTGGAGCTCTACGACGGCACCCTGGGGCGGGCGGCAGTACCCTCCGGGGCCAGCACCGGCCAGTACGAGGCCCTGGAGCTGCGCGACGGAGATAAGAAGCGCTACGGCGGCCAGGGCGTCCTCAAGGCGGTGGCCAACGTCAACGAGAGCATCGCCGGGGTGCTCATCGGCATGAAGGCCGCCGAGCAGACCGCCGTCGACCAGGCCCTCATCGAGCTTGACGGCACGCCCGACAAGTCGCACCTGGGGGCTAACGCCATTCTGGGGGCGTCGCTGGCGGTGGCCCACGCCGCCGCCAACCAGCAGGAGGTGCCGCTCTACCGCTACCTGGGCAAGGTGGATACCTATACTTTGCCGGTGCCGATGCTCAATATCTTAAACGGCGGCCGCCACGCCGCCGCATCCACCGACCTGCAGGAGTTCATGGTGGTGCCGGCGGGCGCGGCCACCTTTGCCAAAGCGATGCAGATGGGCGCCGAGGTCTACCAGGCGCTCAAGAAAGTGCTCAAAGACCGGGGGCTTAATACCAACGTCGGCGACGAGGGCGGCTTCGCCCCTTCCCTGCCCTCCAACAAAGACGCCGTCGAGGCCATCCTGGCCGCCATCGAGGCTGCCGGATATAAGCCGGGCCAGGACTGCTTCATCGCCCTCGACCCGGCCTCCAGCGAGTTCTACGAAAACGGCCGATACGTCCTCGCCCGCGAGGGACAGACCCTGGACTCCGCCGGGATGGTTGATTATTATGTAAAATGGTGCGCCGCCTACCCCATCATCTCCATCGAGGACGGCCTGGCCGAGGACGACTGGGCGGGCTGGCAGCTCCTCACCAGCAAGCTGGGGGATAGAATCCAGCTCGTCGGCGACGACCTCTACGTCACCAACGTCAAGCGGCTCGGCCACGGCATCGGCCAGAAGGCGTCCAACTCCGTCCTCATCAAGCTCAACCAGGTGGGCACCCTCACCGAGACCATCGACGCCATCCAGATGGCCCAGCAGGCGGGCTGGACGGCCGTGGTCAGCCACCGCTCCGGCGAGACCGAGGATACCACCATCGCCGACCTGGCCGTGGGGATGGCCACCGGGCAAATCAAGGCCGGGGCCCCCTGCCGCTCGGAGCGTACCGCCAAGTACAACCGGCTGCTGCGCATCGAGGACGAGCTCGGCGAGAACGCCAGCTACGCCGGGATGAAGGCCTTCGCCCATCTGAAGGGGCAGGCTTGAGCGAAATCTACCCCGGCATCTACTGGCTCAAAATGCCGATACCCATGCCGGAATCAACGCTGGCGCACGTCAACGTCTACCTCGTTCGCGGCGATAGCGGCTTCCTCCTGGTAGATACCGGCTGGGACACGCCGGAATCATTCGCCGTTCTGGAAAAAGGGCTGGCCGAGCTGGGCGCCAGGGTCGAGGACATCGCCCGGATACTGGTGACCCACGTCCACCCCGACCACTACGGCCTGGCCGGGCGCATTCGGGAGCGCTCCGGCGCCGAAATTCTCATGCACGAAATCGAGCGCGACTCCATTGAGCCGCGCTACATCCACCTGGACGCCCTGCTGCGGCAAACCGACGCCGCCCTGGTGGCCAACGGCGTCCCCCGCGACGACATGGTCAGCCTGCGGGACGCCACCCTGGGGCTGGAGGACTACGTTGACCCCGTCTACCCCGATACCGTCCTCAAGGGCGGCGAGACCGTCGGCACGGGAGAGTTCACCTTCCGGGTGCTCTGGACGCCGGGGCATTCCTCGGGGCACGTCTGCCTCTACGAGCCGGAGCGCCAGATTCTCTTTTCCGGCGACCATATCCTGCCCACCATCACCCCCAACGTCAGCGCCAACCCGCTGGGGAAATACCTGGCCTCGCTGGAGGAGCTAAGACAGCTGGACGTAAGCCTCGTCCTGCCCGGCCACGACGCGCCCTTCACCGGCCTGGCCGGGCGCGCCGCCGCGATAATAAATCATCATTACGAGCGCAACGGCGAGATTCTGGCCACTCTGGGCGGTGAGCTAAAAACGGCCTGCGATTTGGCGCTGCACGTCAGCTGGGGGACCAACGCCTCATGGCTTGACCTGCCCTTGTTCCACCGCCGCATGGCCATCTTCGAGACCATCGCCCACCTGGAGATGATGCTGGCCGATGGCCGGGTGGCTCAAGAGACTCGCAGCGGCATTATATATTACCGGCGGGCGTGATATAATAGAGCGGATGAAGAAAATCGGCATTACCACCACCGTCCCCACCGAGGTGCTGCTGGCGGCCGGTTACCAGCCCGTCGACCTCAATAACATTCTCGTCGGCGACCCCGACCCCAACCGCCTCATCACCATCGCCGAGCGAGCCGGTTTCCCCCTCAACTGCTGCGCCTGGATAAAGGGCCTCTACGGGGCCTGCCTCGACCGCGGCCTCGCCGATATGCTCTGCGTCACCGGCGGCGACTGCTCCAACACCATCATGCTCATGGAGACGCTTAAGCTCAAGGGCGTCAACGCCGTCCCTTTCGCCTACCCCGACCGCCCCGACCCGGAACTGGTGCGGGCGGCCCTGCAAGACCTGGCCGACCGGTTAGGCACCACGCTTGCGGCCGCCGAGCGGATGAAAGACGAGCTTCAGACCGCCCGCGCCCTGGCTCATAAGCTGGACGAGCTCTGCTGGCGCGAGAATAAGGCCAGCGGGTGGGAGAACCACCTCTACCTGGTCTCGGCCTCGGACTTTAACGGGGACTATCATAAGTACGCCGCCGACGTAAGTACGCTGATTGATGAATGCGCCCGCCGCCAGCCCTACCCCACCGACGAGCTGCGGCTGGCCTACATCGGCGTGCCGGCGGTCTACGCGCGCGAGCTTTACCCCTTCGTGGAGCGGTGCGGCGGGCGGGTCGTCTTTAACGAGGTGCAGCGCCAGTTCGCCATGCCGGCGCCGGGAGAAAATCTGGCCGAGCATTACGCAAATTATACTTACCCCTACTCTGTCCGCGAGCGCATCGCCGACATCCGCGCCGAGATAGAGCGGCGTCGCATCGGCGGCGTCATCCACTACGTGCAGTCCTTCTGCCACCGCGGCATCGCCGATATCGTCTTTCGGGACGCCCTGGATTTGCCCGTACTCACCCTGGAGGGCAACGACGACTTCTCCCTCAGCGCCCACGCGCGCACCCGCATCGAGGCGTTCCTGGACATGCTCCAGCGCCGCCGCCATCCCCGCCGTCCCCGCCGGCCGGCGCTAAAGAAATAATTAACATATCAGGAGGCGAAATGAAAACCAAAATCGGCATCAACGGCTTCGGGCGCATCGGGCGGCTTACCCTCCGCGCGATGAAGAAATACCACGCCGACGACCTGGAAGTGGTCGCCGTCAACGACCTGGCGGACATCGCTACCAACGCCCACCTGTTCAAGTGGGACAGCAACTACGGCCCCTACCCCGGCGAAGTTACCGCCCGGGACAATACCATCGTCGTGGACGGCCACGAAATCAAGGTCATCTCCGAGCGCGACCCCGCCGCCATCCCCTGGAAGATGCTGGGGGCGGATATCGTCATCGAGTCCACCGGCGCCTTTACCGACGCCACCAAGGCCGCCGCCCACCTCAAGGGCGGCGCCAAAAAGGTGATTATCTCGGCCCCGGCCAAGAACGAGGACTATACCGTCGTCCTCGGCGTCAACGAAAAGGGCTACGACCCCAAGAAGCATCACGTTATCTCCAACGCCTCCTGCACCACCAACGGCATCGCCCCGGCAGTCAAGGTGCTCCACAATAGTTTCGGCGTGGCCAAGGGGCTGATGACCACCATCCACGCCTACACCAACGACCAGAAGATACTGGACATCGTCCACCCCAGCGACATCCGCCGCGCCCGCGCCGCCGCCCTCAACATGATACCCACCACCACCGGCGCCGCCAAGCTGGTGGGCAAGCTAATCGCCGGGCTGGAAGGCAAAGTCCACGGCTATTCCCTGCGCGTGCCCACGCCGACCGTCTCGGTGATTGACTTTGTGGCCGACCTGGAAAAAGATGTTACCGTGGAGCAGGTCAACAAGGCCTTTCAGAAGGCCGCCAGGGGGCCGCTCTACGGCATCCTGGATTTCTGCGAGGAGGAGCTGGTGAGCACCGACTTCAAGGGCAACCCCCACTCCTCGATTATCGACGGCCCCGGCACCATGGTCATCGGCGGCAACATGGTCAAGATACTGGCCTGGTACGATAACGAGTGGGGCTACTCCTGCCGCCTCGGCGACCTGGCGGTCTACCTGGCCTCGCGGGGGCTTTAGGGCCGGGGGGACGACCCGGATTTTTGCCATTTGGTAATATTTTCAGGTATCACTCCCGATTTCCACCGCCTGACGATTGACTTTGATTGCGGAATTGCGTAAAATGGTGGCATAGCCAGGACGGGGTGATTTATGCGATTAGTTGTGGTTGGCTTCGGGCAGTGCGGCGGCAGGATTGCCGACGAGTTCGCCCGTCTTAACGGAAGGGCCCGCGGCCTGCGCGGTCTGAACATCATCACCGGCGCCTACGCCGTCAACACCGACATCGCCGACCTGAGCGGCCTGACCACCATCCGCTCCGACTTCGACCACCGCATCCTCATCGGCAACAAAAAGACCGGCGGCCACGGCGTGGGTAAAATCAACGAGCTGGGCGCCGAAATCGCCCGCGAGGACGCCGATAAGGTCGTCGAGACCATCAAGAACTCCCGCTATTTCCCGGAGACGGACGCCTTCCTGCTCGCCGCCAGCGCCGCCGGCGGCACCGGCTCCGGCGCCATCTCCGTGATGACGCAGCAGATTAAAGAGCGCTACGTGGACAAGCCGGTCTATAACCTCATCGTCCTGCCCTTCGACCACGAAGTCGCCACCGAAGACCGCACCGTCTACAACGTGGCCACCTGCCTCAAGTCCAGCTACCTGGTGGCCGACGCCATCTTCCTCGTCGATAACCAGCGCTACGTCATGAAGGACTCGTCGCTGGGCCAGAACCTGTCCAAGATAAATACCATCATCGCCCAGCCGTTTTTCAACCTCCTCTGCGCCGGCGAGGAGAAAAAGTCGCGCTACATCGGGGCCAAGATACTCGATGCCGGCGACATTATCCAGACGCTGGTGGGCTGGACGACGGTGGGCTACGGCCGCGCCCGCAAGTCGTCGTTCGGGTCGTTCTTCGGCGGCGGCAGCGACTTCCGCAGCAAGGCGTCGGAGACGCAGCGGGGGGTGCAGGCCCTGGACGAGGCCATCAGCGGCCTCTCCATCAAGTGCAACCCGCTCGATTCGAAGCGGGCCCTCTACCTGGTCTCGGCCCCGGCCAAGGAAATCAACGTGGACCTCATCAAGGAGCTGGGCACCTACATCAAGAACATGGCCCCGGAGGCCATCATCCGCAGCGGCGACTACCCCCGGGAAAAGGGCAACATGGACGTGACGGTGATACTCTCCGAGATGAGCGACGTGGAGAAGGTGCGGAGCTACTTTACCAAGGCCATCAACCTGATGACCGAGCTCAAGAAACGCCAGGAAGGCATGATAAGCACACAGCGAGGGATTGACATTACCATCAAGGACATTCCCTCGCTGCTGTAGGTTTTTTTTCGGGCGGGCCGCCGCCCCAATACCCCACCCATCCCACTCTCAGACGCTGCCGGATGCCGGCGGCGGCTCCCCGTGTCTTACTTAATTATTTCCCCTAACGGCTACCCCGGCTCTTATTTGGCTATCTTGGAATAAATCTGCCAGGCCTGCTCGATGGTCTCGTCGTGGGCCTTCCAGGCCTTCTCGGTGTTGTTATCACGGATGCGGGCGGCATTGGCCACGGCCGCCTCGTAGGCCTGGGTGGTGGTCTCCAGGGCGCTCCGGTAGGACTCCTCGGCCCGTTGCAGCACGCCCTCGCGCGCCCGGGCGGCCTTGGTCAGGGCCTCATCGCGTTCTTTCTGCGCCTGGGCGACGGCCGCTTCGTAATTCCGGACGGCCTGCGCCTCGGCCCGCTTGTAGGCCTTGGCTACCTGGGTCTCGTTCTCGTGGTAAGCCTTGGCCACCTGGCGTTCGGCGTCCATATAGGCCGCGTACGCCCGTTCGGCCTGACTCATCACCTCGTCGAGGGGGCTTTTTGGCCTTTCCTCAGCGGCGGGCGGGGCCGGTTGAGCGGCTACGTCCGGCTTGTCTTTCATCTCCGCCGGGTTAACTGGCTTGTTGGGTTGCTCTTTCTGGTCAGGCACCAGACACCTCCTTAAAAAGTCATATTTAACCGAAATTTTGATTAGCTCTGGGGTTCTACCGGGCTAAAAACACCGTTTTACTTAGTGCCCAGTATATTGCTAACCCTCCTAAAAGTCAAGCCAGATAACCCCCGGAAGGCATAAGGATTTCATTAACTAATGTTAAGATTTTGTATAATTGCGGGACAGGTGCCGGGGGCGCCCGATTAGTCCTCTGCCTCCCCCGCTTCGTCAGCCTCGTCGCCGGCTTCCGACTCGGCGTGCTGGGAGCGTTTGGACTCGTACATCCTGGCCAGCGATTCCAGCCGCTGGGCTATGCGTTCCTTGGCTTCTTTATTGCCGGGCATCTCTTTGCCCCGGGACTCCGGCTTATCCGGGGCCGGCGTCTTTTTATCGGTGGGTTTTTTACGGCCCGCCGCCGGCTTGGGGGGCTCCGGCGGTTCTTCCGGCTCGGGGGTCGGCTCTTCCGGCTCAACCAGGTCAACGTCGGCCGGCTCCGGCGCGGTTTCCTCTTCGGCAGCGGGGGCTTCCGCTACGGTGGGTGCTTCTTCTATTTCGGCTGCCGGTGCTTCCGGCTCGGGGGCCGGCTCTTCGGGCGGCGGCGCGGCCGCGGCGGTATCCGCCCCGTCTGCCTCCCCGGTATCCCAGGCCTGCGTCAGCGATTCTTCGTACTCCCGCAGGGACACCTCGGCCTTGTCCCGGGCCACCTGTCCGGTCGATTCGGCCCGGCCTATCGCCTCCCGGACAGCCTTGAGCGTCTGGGCCGCGTTTTCGCGGGCGGCCTTAATCATGGCGTCGGTAATCTCGCGGGCGCTCTTTACGGCGGCGTCCACCGCCTGGCGGGTCTCCTGGTTCACCCCCTCGGCCCGGGCGACGGCCGCCTGGACTTCTTTCTCCAGGCTGGCCGCTATCTCCTGGGCGGCGCCAATGGCAGCTTCGACGGCGGCGTTCACCGTCTGGCGCGTTTCCTGGTTCATTTCCTCGGCCTTGGCGACGGCCGCCTGGATTTCCTTCTCCGAGCTGGCCGCTATCTCCTGGGCGGTGTTGGCGATGGCCTCGACGGCCTGCTGCACCTGGTTGGCCGCAGTCTCGGCCGTTTCCCGGGTCGCCTGGCCGATTTCATTGGCGCTGGCCACGGCCTCCCCGGCGGCCTTTTCCGAGGCCGCCACGGCCTCTTTCACTTCCTTAAGCGATGCCTCGGTGGAGGTGGCGGTACTCTGGCTGATTTCCTCAATCCTGGCGATGGCCGCCTGGAAATCCCGGGAGGCCGCCTCGTAGGACTCTTTGGCCGCCTTCACAGCGGCGGCGGCGGTGTCGCGCGCCTCTCCGGCCACCCCTTCCACCTGCTTGACGGTCTCCTGAGCGACCAGTTGCGAGGCCTCGCCGGCCTGCTCCAGATCCTTGCTGATAGTGTCAATCTTGGCCGTCGTCTCCTGGGACAGCCGCCGCGAGTTTTCGGCGACGTCCCGGGCAACCTTGCTGATTGTCTCCGCCCGGTTGGCGGCTTCCTCGGCGGCGTGCGAGGCAATCTCGGCGGTATCGCGC
>DAOUEP010000009.1:0-2744 GCA_034430515.1 Dehalococcoidales bacterium
TAGTGCTATAATCAGGGCTAACCCGCCAGCCAGGAGGAGGAAGACCCGTGGTTCGTCTGGAAAGTCTGAGTGAACCGGAGAGAAAACTGCTGCTGAGCCTCCCCTGCCTCTCCTTTGATACCAGCCCCTGGGTAAGCGGGCCGCCCCTGAACCAGCGGCGCGTGGCCATCATCAGCACGGCCGGCCTGCACCGGCGGGACGACCACCCTTTCTCCTTTGACCCCGGCGACGATTATCGCGTCATCCCCGGCGACGTCAGCGCCGCCGACCTGGTGATGTCCCATATCTCGGCCGCCTTCGACCGCACCGGCTTCCAGCGGGACTGGAACGTCGTCTTCCCCCTCGACCGGCTCCGCGAGCTGGCGGCGGAGGGCGTCATCGGCGGCCTGGCCGATTTCCACTACTCGGTCAACAGCGCCCGCCGGGCTGAAGACTTCGAGGCCCCGGCGCGGGAAATCGCCGGCCTCCTAAAGCAGGACGGCGTCAATGCCGCCATCTTCTTTCCCGTCTGACCGGGCTGCACGGCCGCCGTCGGCGTGCTGGGCCATCACATGGAGGCGGCGGGCGTCCCCACGGCCAGTATCAGCCTCGTGCGGCCGCACACGGAGACCATCCGGCCGCCCCGGGCGCTGTGGGTGCCCTTCGAGCTGGGTCGCCCCCTGGGCACGCCGGACGACGCCGCCTTCCAGCGGCGGGTGCTGCTGGCCCTGCTCGACCTGCTGGAGGCGCCGCAAGGCCCGGTGCTGGCGGACTTCCCCGAGGACGCCCCGGAGGCCGCCGACGCGGCGACGGTGCTGGCCTGCCCGGTGAACTTTGCCCGGGCAACGGAAGCGGGTCAGGAAAGCGACCCCCTGCTGGGCCCCCTCCGCCGCGAGATGACGGCGCTGCGCCCCTGGTACGACCTGGCCGTAAACAAGCGGCAGCGCACCACCGTGGGGGCCAGCGGCATCGGGCTGGACGAACTGGCCGAGTTCATCGGTGCCTTTGTCCGGGGCGAGACGCCGCCCAACCCCCGCGACGACGTGGGCCTGCCCTACACGCTGAAACTGGCCGTGGAAGACCTCAAGGCCTATTACATCGAAGGGATTACGGCCCAGCCGGGACAGGCGGGGGCCTCCAGCCGCAGGCTCAACGACTGGTTCTGGGACGATACCGTCGCCGGCAAGGTGCTCCTCAAGCTGGCGCGGGTCTGCGCGGCCAGCCCCGACCCGATGCTGCACGCCATGGGCGACCATTTCCTCGTCCCCGGCGACGTCGCCCGGCGGCAGGCGGACTGAACCCCCTACCGCGCCGCGAAAAACCCGGCCACCCTCTCGATGTATTCCCGCGGATGCTCGCGGAAGCCCTGGCTGTGCAAGGTATCCGGTATCTCCCAGAACTCGTTGGCGGGGTTGGTCGCCGCCGCGTCGAGCCGCTCCATCTCGTCGCGGTGGATGTAGACGTCGTTCTCCTCGTGGATGAACAGGACGGGGCAGGCGATACCGGCCACCACGTCAACGGGGTTGACCATATCGTAATGGTAGATGAGGCGGGTCATCAGGGATATCCCCGGGATAAAGAACTGCATCAGGGGCTCCGGCACGCCCTCCGCCACCGCCTCCCGCGCCACCATCGTCGGCACCTCGTCGAAGCAGCCGTCCAGCACCACGGCGCCCACCTCATTGGAAGCGGCGAAGATGCAGGCCGACGCCGCCCCGGAGCAGAAACCCATTAAATAAACATCATCGGCGGCGAAGCCCCGCCCGTGGAGGTAGTCCACCGCCCCGCCGACGTCCTCCTCGATGTTAAAGAGGGAGTGGCCCGTCCCCGCGGACTCGCCCCGGCCCCGCTGGTCGAAGAGGAGCACGTTATAGCCCAGCCCCACCAGCGCCGCCGTTATCCCCAGGGTATCGTTGTTTTCATCGACACGGTTCTGGTAGCCCCCGTTGACAATGAGAACGGCCTTACCGCCCCCACCGGGCAGGTACCAGCCCCTAAGCTCTACGGCGTCGCCGCGGCTGGGGAAGGCCACGTCCTCGTAGGCCAGCCCCGCGTCCTCCGGCGAGTCGACCAGGGGCAGGCGGGGAATCTCCATGACGCGGTAGGCCGCGTAGATGGAGATGCCGACGTATATCACCACGAGGGCCGCCAGCCCGATGGCGGTGTATTTCAGCCAGCGCCGCCGCAACTCGATACGCATGTAGCCTCTATCTTAGCGGATGCGGCCGCCCCCTGCCAAGCGATGTCGTTTGCATCGTAAGCCGCCGGGCGTTATAGTCTAAAAGACATCATGGATAAAGAGCGCATCACCCAAATCGAGGCCGCCATCGCCGAGCTGAAATCGCGCTGGCCGGCGCACTCCGTGCCGCCGCACATGTGGCAGCAGCTGGAAGACCTGGAGGAGCAGCTGGAGGCGGCCCGTAAGGAGACAGTCTGATGATTAAATCGATTGTAGTCGCCCACCGCAAGGCCGGTCTCAGCGCCACCGAGTTCAACCGCTACTGGAAAGAGGAGCACGGGCCGCTGGCCGCCCGGCTCATGCCCAACGTGAGGCGTTACGTGCAGAACCACTTTATCCCCCTGCCGGGCGCGGCCTACGAGGGCGACGGCATCGTCGAGATGTGGTACGACGACCTGGCTGCTTACCAGCAGACGATGGACTACCTGCGCTCCGATGCGGCCCGGGAGCTGGCCGAAGACGGTGCCAAATTCTGCGATATGTCCCAAGCCAGGGTGTGGGTCGTCGAAGAGCACGTCATCAAGTA
>DAOUEP010000010.1:0-23519 GCA_034430515.1 Dehalococcoidales bacterium
CCTCTCCCCCCTGTCCTAATGGGTAACCACGCCGATATAGTAGGTGATAAGCCCCCCGGCCACCGCCTGGACAAGCGCCAGGGTAAAGATAACCGAATCAAACCACTTGCGCGCCTGGCGTATATACATAAAAAGGATACACAGGCCCCACAGTATGGCCGCCCAGAAATGCCCGTTGAAGTATCCGGTCAGCCAGCCGATGAGCACCGCCGGTACGATGACCCAGGCGACCGAAGCCAGGAATAAAAGCGAGATGCCTGCTATTTTGGGCCTCCTTTTACGGTTACTCCCACTAAAAATTTACGAGGATATTATTGTAGGCCAATCCCCATGATAAGTTGACTGGAAGGTGGTAATTGATTAAATCTTAACTCTGAATCTTTTATATAGTCCCTATTCTTTTCTATTGCTATCCAGTGCCGACTTAATTGCTCAGCCATAGCGCCTGTAGTATTTGAGCCTGCGAACGGATCCATGACTAAGTCTCCCGGATCAGTTAAGAAATTAATAAAAAACTCGGGTAGTGTTGATGGAAAGCGGGCAGGGTGGATTTTCCTTCCAAGCTGTTTACTGAGTTTGATATAATTACTATTACTCTCATTGTTTCCACACTCAATCAGATTGCCTGGAATAGAACCGCCCAAATCCCTTGAAAATTTCTCAGTTATGTTGTGCCCGGAAGGTCTTTGTGTTTTCTTTATTCCACGGCTAATCAAACGATGCATATCCCTGCTGTAAGCATTCAATACCTTTCTGTTATCTGCTTTCGGGAATTTTGAAGGAGAAAGCCAGAAGATATACTCGACGCAATCTTTGACTCTCATGCGGCGGACATTAACCCATTCTGCAGGTACTGGTAGTTTTGCTGGGTTATACCAAAAGAAATCCTGTGCGAGATTAAAACCCACTTCATCACATAAAGCTATTAGAAGTTTAAACACATAAAGGGATTTTGTTGGGGCAGAAGGTGTCCAACTACCACCTATATTTAGGACGAAGCTACCCTCTGGCTTAAGTATGCGTTTTATCTCATATGCAAATGGAAGAAACCATTCTATATATTTATCTTGATTTACATTTCCATACTCTTTTTTAAAATGTAACCCGTAAGGAGGGGATGTTATAACTAGGTCAATAGATTCGAGAGCTATTGTCGGTAAGAAGTCCAAGCTGTCGGCGTAATATGCCTTACCCCATTTAGTAACATATATAGGCTCTGTTTCCATATTTACTTCCTTAGAGAGATTCAATGAGTTCTGCTAGGCTATGATACCAAGGAGAAACATCATCTGATTCTGGTAAAGGGACACGGTGCATTACTGCTAGTTTATTAGTATAATACGAATGGCGGGCGAGGTCATTAATTTTGATAAAAAGAAAGTCGCTCCAATTACCGGTTTTCTTTCCGAGGCAAACTGCCAGTATATCAAATTGGCTTGTTCCATAGTAACGGCTGCTCGGGTCACTTTTGGCTGCCCTGGTTTTTTGAGTTTCTACTCTGTATGCTGTTATAGCACCCTTGCCTCGATAATCATCATCTCTTGCGTTTTTACACTCTAAAAGCAAAGGTTTATCACTTTTTTTTGTCCATATAGTGAAGTCAGGATAGCCATTTAGGTCATGTTCTTCGCTACGTGCTAGAAACCCGCTACTTTTTAAAGTCTCAATATTTTTTTGCAGGTGAACTTCTGCCACTGCTCCTTCTAAAGCAACCTTCAATCGGAAGCGGCTGTAAACTGCATCGAGGAGTTCATCTGCCGAAAGGCCGTATTCAATTTCAAGAGGATGTGACATAGTGTTACCCTTTTATCTCACTCCCACTCAATAGTTGACGGGGGCTTGGAGGTTATATCATATACCACGCGGTTGATGCCGTCCACCTCGTTGACGATGCGGTTGGAGATGCGGGCCAGCAGGTCGTAGGGGAGGCGGGCCCAGTCGGCGGTCATGGCGTCGTCGCTGGTTACGGCGCGGACGGCGGCCAGGTAGTTGTAGGTGCGGAAGTCTCCCATGACGCCCACGGAGCGGACGTCGGTGAGCACGCAGAAGCTCTGCCAGAGCTGGCGGTAGAGGTTGGCCTTCTTAATTTCGTTCATCAGGATGTAATCGGCGGCGCGCAGGATTTCCAGCTTCTCGCGCGTCACCTCGCCGATGCAGCGTATCGCCAACCCCGGCCCGGGAAAGGGCTGTCGCCAGACCATCTCCTCGGGCAGGTCCAGCTCTTTACCCACCAGCCGCACCTCGTCCTTGAAGAGGTAGCGCAGCGGCTCCAGCAGGCTCAGGGTCATGCGGGCGGGCAGGCCGCCGACGTTGTGGTGCGACTTTATCTTGGCCGAGGCGGTGGAGACGGAGGAGACACTCTCAATGACATCGGGGTAGAGAGTGCCCTGGGCCAGAAAGTCCACCTTGCCGATGCGGTTGGCCTCCTCCTCGAAGACGTGGATAAACTCCTCGCCGATTATCTTGCGTTTGGTCTCGGGGTCGGTGACGCCCGCCAGCCGGTCGAGGAAGCGGTCGGTGGCGTCCACGTAGACGATGTTCATGCCCAGGTTCTGCTCGAAGACCCGCAGCGTCCGGTCGGCCTCCTCGCGGCGCAAGAGGCCGTTATTGACGAAGATGCAGGTAAGCTGGTCGCCGATGGCGCGGTGGATGAGGGTGGCCACCACCGAGGAGTCCACCCCGCCGGAGAGGGCGTTGATGACCTTGCCACCGCCCACCTGCTCGCGGATGCGCGTCATGCTCTCGGCGACGAAGCTGCCGATAGTCCAGTTGCCCTTGCAGCCGCAAATCTTATAGACGAAATTCTTGAGGATGGTCTTGCCGCCGGGGGTGTGGGCCACCTCGGGGTGGAACTGGAGGCCGTAGATATTCTTGCCGTTGCCGATGACGGCGTAGGGCGAGTTCTCCGTGTAGGCGATGGGCGTGAAGCCGGGCGGCATCTCGGCCACTTTATCGCCGTGGCTCATCCAGACGGTGGTCGATTCGGGCAGGTCGGCGAAGAGCGGCGAGCCGGCGTCGTTGATGTGGAGCACGGCGTGGCCGTACTCGCGCTTGGTGCCCGGAGCCACCTCGCCGCCGAGCTGCTTGGTGATGACCTGCATCCCGTAGCAGATGCCCAGCACCGGCAGGCCGCTCTCGTAGACGTAGGCGGGAGCCAGGGGGGCGTCCTTGGCGTAGACGCTGGCCGGGCCGCCGGAAAGAATAAACCCCTTGGGATTGAGGGGGGCGATTTTCTCCCAGGGGGTATCGTGCGGCATCAGTTCGCAGTAGACCTGGCTTTCGCGGACGCGGCGGGCGATGAGCAGGTTGTACTGCGAGCCGAAATCCAGGACGATGATGGCCTCGCGCTCGGCGCCGGAAACGCCCTCGACGGTGGCCGCCGGCTGCTCCCCGCCGATTTCCTTGGCTATCTCCAGATAGGTGGACAGCTCAATATCGTCGGTGGTGGCAATCCGGTGGCGGTCGTCCGGGGGTGGCTTATGACTTTCCTTAACCATGCGTTATAGAACAAATTTACCACTCCGGCGTGGTTTTGGCAACTCCCCCCGGGACGCGTTTTGAGCCTGTCGCGCCCGCCCCCGGTGGAAAAATATTTGCGCCGCCGCGCCTGAAACCCGCCCCGCCAACGTGATATACTGTTTTCAGTATGGAAAGGGCTTTCCGCCGCACCATTATCAGCCGCAGTCCCGCCGCCACGCTGGCCCTGGGACGGCACCTGGGGGAGCGGCTCCGGGCGGGCAGCGTTATCGCCCTCACCGGCGAGCTCGGCTGCGGCAAGACGCTGCTGACGCGGGGCATTTGCCAGGGGCTGGGCGTCCCGCCGCGGCAGGTCTGTAGCCCCACCTTCGTCCTCGTCAACGAGTACCGCGGGCGGCTGCCCGTCTGGCACCTGGACTTATACCGCCTCGGCGGGGAGGCCGATGCCATCGAGCTGGGCATCGCTGACTACCTGGCCCGCGCCGGGGAGGGCGTGATGGTCGTGGAATGGGCGGAGAAGATACCATCGCTCCTGCCCGAAGCGCGGCTGGACATAGGCTTTGAGGTCACCGGCGAGCGCCGGCGCCGCCTGGAAATAACCGCTTCCGGCGAGGTCTTCGCCGGAATACTGGAAGGACTGAGCAAGCTGTGATTATCCTCGGCATAGACACCTCGGCCTACGTCAATGCCGTCGGCATCACCGATGGTGAAACGGTGCTGGCCGACCGCCGCTACGAGGCCAGGGCGGACGCGCTGGAGCAAATCGTGGCCAATATTGATAATACTCTGAAGGACGCCGGGCTGAAGCTTGCCGACGTGGGCGGCATCGGGGTGGGGCTGGGGCCGGGCTCGTGGACGGGCATCCGGGTGGGGGTGACAGTGGGCAAGATGCTGGCCTTCGCCGCAGGCTTGCCGGTAGCGGGCGTGCCCACCCTGGCGGCGCTGGCCTACGCCGCCCGCAGCGAGGCCCTGCCCGTCGTGGCGGTTATCCCCGCCGGAACGGGCGATACCGTCTACGCGGCGCGCTATGATTTTGAGAACGGCCTGCCCGTCAGGCAGGGAGATTATTACGTGGGTAGTGTTAAGGAATTAACAGGGGTGTTACCGGGGGCGACGGCGCTGGTCGGCGAGAACGCGCCAGCGTATGCCGAAACCATCGGGGCGGCGGGAATCAAGGCTATTGAGGCTACCCCCGGCGGGGCGGCGGTGGCCCACCTGTCGGGCGAGAGGCTGGCACGCGACGAGAGCGACGACGCCCTGGCGCTGACACCATTATATCTCAAGGAGTCCACCGCCAAAGCCTTCGTGAATAAATACGCCGCCCGGGTGAAGGGGACGGAATAAATGCTGGTTCTGGGCATCGAGACATCCTGCGACGAGACGGCGGCGGCCCTGGTGGCCGACGGGAAAGAGATTCTTTCCAGCGTTATCGCCACGCAGCTTGACCTGCTCCGGAAATACGGCGGCGTGGTGCCCGAGGTGGCCGCCCGCCGCCATACCGAGCTTATCGGCTACGTGGTTCAGGAGGCGCTGGACAGGACCGGCAAGACCCTCGACGATGTCGAGGCCGTGGCCGTGACCGCCTGGCAGGGGCTGGTGGGCTGCCTGCTGGTGGGCGTGGCGGCGGCCAAGTCGCTCAGCTACGCGCGCAACCTGCCCCTGGTAGGGGTGCACCACATCGAGGGGCACATCTACGCCAACCGCCTCAGCCACCCCGATATACCCTTCCCCCACGTCTGCCTGACCGTCTCCGGCGGGCACACCATCCTCCTCTACGTGGGCGAGGGCGAGGGCGGCGGCTACGAGCTATTGGGCACCACCCTGGACGATGCCGCCGGCGAGGCCTTCGATAAAATCGCCAAGTTCCTGGGGCTGGGATTCCCCGGCGGGCCGGTTATTGACAAGCTGGCCAAACAGGGCGACAGAAAGGCCTTTAGCTTCCCGCGCCCCATGCTCCGTGCCAATAACTACGATTTCTCTTTCAGCGGCCTCAAGACGGCCGTCATTAACATGTTCAAGGGGCCGGTCGCCCGCGGCGAGGCGCTGCCCCTGGCCGATATCGCCGCCAGCTTCCAGGAGGCGGTGGTGGACGTCCTCGTCGGCAAGACGCTGCGGGCCGCCGTGGAGCGCGGCGTTGACGCCGTCAGCGTTACCGGCGGTGTCTCGGCCAACTCGCGGCTGCGCGCCGCCTTCACCGAGGCGGGACAAAGGCGGGGGTTTCGGGTCTTTTTCCCCGATTTATCCCTCTGTACCGACAACGCCGCTATGATTGCCGCCGCCGGATACGCTAAAATAGAGCGGGGAGAGCAAGCCGGCCTGAGCCTCGACGTGCTGCCCAGCGCCCCGCTGCCGGGCCGGGCGGGAGGATAGGATGAAGGCGAAGATAGCCAGGATAGACGCCGCCAGTCCCGATGCCGCCGTGCTGGAGCGCGCCGCCGCCCTGATTATGCAGGGGCGGGTCGTCGTCTGCCCCACCGATACCGGCTACGCCCTGGCCGCCAACGCCCTGGACGGGCGGGCCATAACCAAAATTTTCCAATTGAAGGGGCGCTCGTACGCCAACCCGATACACATCGCCGTGAACTCTGCGGCGGAGGCCGAGAAGTACGCCTATCTTGACGAGGCCGCCCGCTACCTGATGGAGCACTATTTACCGGGGGCGCTGACGCTGGTGCTCCCCAGGAAAGACACCGTCCCGGCACTGCTGGTGGCCGGCGGCGATACGGTGGGCATCCGCATCCCGGCCAACCCGGCCATCCTCACCCTGGCCGCCCTGACGGGTCGCCCCCTCACCAGCACCAGCGCCAATATCAGCGGCCGGCCCACCCCTTACACCGTTGAAGAGGTTGTCGCCCAACTGGGGGACGAAATCGGCGGGGTGTCGCTCCTGCTCGACCAGGGGCCGCTCCCCGTCCACGAAGTTTCCACCATCGTCGACCTCACCGTCAGCCCGCCGCAGCTCATCCGGCAGGGGCGTATCTCCTGGCTGGAACTGCGCGAGGCCCTGCGGCGCTTCGCCCCCGAGGAAGACGAAGCGGCGACCGAAAGCGACGACGAGACTTAACCGAGGAGGTACCAACCGTGCGTATTGCTGTCGGCAGCGACCACCGGGGCTGCCAGCTCAAGGAGCTGGTATTGCGGCTCCTCAGCGACAAGGGCTACCAGTTTCAGGACTTCGGCTGCCATACCGAAGATGCCGTGGACTACCCAGATATCGCCGTCAAGGTGGCCGAGGCCATCATGCGGGGCGAGTTCGACCGGGGCATCCTTATCTGCGGCACCGGCATCGGCATGTGCATCGCCGCCAACAAGGTGCGCGGCATCCGGGCGGCCCAGTGCCACGACGCCTTTACCGCCAAGCGCGCCCGCGCCCACAACGATGCCCAGATATGCTGCCTGGCCGCCGAGGAAGGGAGGGTGCGCGTCGGCGCCATTCTGGAGACCTTCCTCACCAGCGAGTTCGAGGGCGGGCGGCATATCGCCCGCATCGAGAAGATTAAAAAGATTGAGGACGAGCAGTACGGGAAAAAGTAATGTCATTTCGAGGAGCTTGCGACGAAGCAATCTGACGGCATGTCATTCCCAACTTGATTGGGAATCTAGTATAGCGAGTAATAATGCCTGATTTCCGCCGAGAGTATAAACGCAAACTTATCTCCGCCGAGGAGGCCGCCGGGCTGGTCAAGTCCGGCATGTGGATTGACTACGGGGCCATCTGCGGTTTCCCCTCCCTCATCGACGAGAAGCTCTGCGAGCGCGCCGCCGAGCTCAAGGACGTGAAAATCCGCGCCGAGCACTCCCACACGCAAATCCCCCGCGCCGACCCCCGGCAGGAGCACTTTATCCACAACTCGTGGTTCCTGGGCAAGGTGGAGCGTGACTACTATAAAAACGGCGCCTGCTCCTACATCCCCTTCGGCCTGGGCGAGGGCCCGCGCATGTACCGCCAGTGGCTCAAAGACCAGGTGGACATCACCTTCATCGAGGTCACCCCGATGGACGAAAAAGGCGACTTCAACTTCGGCACGGCGGTAACGCGCCAGAAGGCCGCCTGCGAGGTGGCCAGGACGGTCGTCCTGGAAGTCAACGAGCACCAGCCCTGGGTCTGCGGCGGCTACGACGAGACGGTCAACATCAAGGACGTGGACTACGTCGTCGAAAATTACGCCTACAAGATACCGGAGTTCCCGGCGGCGGAGATAACGCCGGAGGACGAGGCCATCGCCGGGCTGCTGGCCGGGCGCATCGGGGACGGGGCCACCATCCAGCTGGGGGTGGGGGCGATACCGGCCGTCGTCGGCAAGCTCTTAATCAAGCACGGCCTGCACGACCTGGGCGTGCACAGCGAGATGTTCAACGACAGCATGATGGAGCTTATCGAGGCGGGAGTCGTCACCGGCGCCCGCAAGACCCTCAACCCCGGCCAGGCCGTCCACTGTTTCGCCGCCGGCTCGGAGAGGCTCTATAAGTTCATGGACCGGAACCCGGCCCTGGCCGGCTTCCCGGTGGACTACACCAACGACCCCTATACCATCGCCCGGAACGAGAACCAGATTGCCATCAACAGTGCCCTGCGCATCGACCTGCGCGGCCAGGTTTGCTCCGAGTCCGTCGGCACGCGCCAGATAAGCGGCACCGGCGGCCAGCTGGAGTTCACCCGCGGGGCGTACCTGGCGCCGGGGGGGCAGGCCTTCATCTGCCTGCACGCCACGCGGCCGGGCAAGGACGGCAAGCAGATTTCCAACATCGTGCCTATTTTAGAGCCCGGCGACATGGTGACCGTGCCCGCCTCGGACGTATCGCAGGTGGTGACGGAGTACGGCATGGTCAACCTCAAGGGTCTCAGCGTCTGGCAGCGCGCCAAGGCGCTCATCTCCATCGCCCACCCCGCCTTTAGAGACAGCCTCACCGAGGCGGCGATTGCGGCCGGTTTCATCACGCGGGGGACAATCGGGCTGGGGTGGTAAAGTCTGAGGAATATTGTTATATCCACTCAATTAATTGCCATGCTTGCTATCAAGGTTTATAATCAAATTAGCTTGGGAAACCACCCTTAAGGAGTCCTTATGGTTAAAGGCGTCGAGTTTGTTATTGATGATGACGGGCAGAAAAAGGCGGTGGTGATTGACCTCAAGACTCACGGGGAAATCTGGGAGGACTTCTACGATACCCTGCGGGTAAAAGAGCGGGAGTCCGAACCCCGCGAGACCCTCAAAGAGGTCAAGAAGAAGGTTCTCGGTCGGTCTTAAATGCCGTATCTTTCCCCTCCAACCAGCTTGACAATAAACGTACATCCGTGCTATCTTTAGATACGGGCTTTAAGCTGAAAGTCGCCTTTCCAGTCCGTCTCAAGGGACGGTTATTTTTTTAGTAGACCTGTTAGCGAGGTAAGGAAAAGTGAAAAGCGATGCCGTGAAAAAGGGGGTGGAGCGCGCGCCGCACCGCTCCCTGCTCTACGCCCTGGGCTGCACGCCCGCCGAGATGAATAAGCCCTTCATCGGCATTGTCAACAGCTACACCCAGGTGGTGCCGGGGCATATCCACCTGCGCGAGCTCGGCGTGGCCGCGGCCGAGGGCGTGCGCGCCGGCGGCGGCGTGCCTTTCGAGTTCAACACCATCGCCGTCTGCGACGGCATCGCCATGAACCACGCCGGCATGAAGTACAGCCTGCCCTCGCGCGAGCTGATTGCCGACGCCGTGGAAATCATGGCCGAGGCCCACGCCTTCGACGCGCTGGTCTTCATCCCCAACTGCGACAAGATTATCCCCGGCATGCTCATGGCGGCTCTCCGGCTCAACCTGCCGGCCATCTTCGTCAGCGGCGGGCCGATGCTGGCGGGGACACGCGGCGGTGAGAAAATCGACCTCAACACCGTCTTCGAGGGGGTGGGGGCGGTCTCCGGCGGCAAGATGACGGCGGAAGAGCTCTACGAAATCGAGCTGGCCGCCTGTCCCGGCTGCGGCTCCTGCTCCGGCATGTTCACCGCCAACACGATGAACTGCCTCACCGAGGTGCTGGGGATGGGCCTGCCCGGCAACGGCACCATCCCGGCGGTGGACGCCCGGCGGACGGGGCTGGCGCGGCAGGCCGGCGAGCAGGTGATGACTTTGCTCAAGACGAACACGCGCCCCAAAGATATTATCAACGGCGACGCCATCTTCAACGCCTTTACGGTGGACATGGCCCTGGGCGGCTCGTCCAACTCGGTGCTGCACCTCATGGCCATCGCCCACGAGGCGGGCGCCGATTTCGACCTCAAACAGGTCAACGTCATCGGCGGGCGCACCCCCTACCTCTGCAAGCTGCGCCCCTCCGGGCCGCACCACATCGAGGTGCTCGACCGGGCCGGGGGCATCCCGGCGGTGATGGGCGAGCTTAAAAGCCTCCTGAAATTGAAGAACAAGACGGTAACCGGCCAGACCGTCGGCGAGAATATCGCCAACGTGAAGACCCTCGACAGCGAGGTCATCCGCTCGGTGAAGACGGCCCACTCACCCACCGGCGGGCTGGTGATGCTCTTCGGCAACCTGGCCCCGGAGGGGGCGGTGGTCAAGCGGGCGGCGGTGGCCCCGGAGATGATGCAGCACCAGGGCCCGGCGCGCGTCTTCGACTCCGAGGAGGAGGCCACCAGAGCCATTTTAGCCAAGAAGATAAAGCCCGGCGACGTGCTGGTCATCCGCTACGAAGGCCCCAAGGGCGGGCCGGGGATGCGCGAGATGCTTACGCCCACCTCGCTGATAACCGGGGCCGGGCTGGACAAAGAGGTAGCCCTGATTACCGACGGGCGCTTCTCCGGCGCCACGCGGGGGGCCTCCATCGGGCACGTCTCGCCGGAGGCGGCGGCCCGCGGGCCGATTGCCGCCGTAAGGGAAGGCGACCTCATCAGCATCGATATACCGCAGAACAAGCTCAGCGTGGCGCTGAGCGATAAAGAAATGGCCGACCGGCTGGCGGGCCTGCCCGCCTTCGAGCCGAGAATCAAGACGGGCTATTTGAGCCGCTATATCGATTACGTGACCTCGGCCTCCACCGGCGCGGTCTTTAAGAAATAATCATTACCGAGAGATTCGGGTAAGGGAAGGACGGACGTCAATGAAAAAGTCCGGTGCCCAGATACTGTGTGAAAGCCTGCTCCGGGAAGGCGTGGAGGTCATGTTCGGCTTCCCCGGCGGCGTCCTGCTGCCTTTCTACGACGTCCTCCCCCAGTACCCGGATTTAAGGCACATCCTGGTGCGCCACGAGCAGGGGGCGGCCCACGCCGCCGACGGCTACGCCCGCGCCACCGGCAAGGTGGGCGTCTGCATGGCCACCTCCGGCCCCGGCGCCACCAACCTGGTCACCGGCATTGCCAACGCTTACCTGGACTCGGTGCCGATGGTGGCCCTCACCGGGCAGGTGGCCCGACCCTTCATCGGCAAGGACGCTTTCCAGGAGATAGACATCACCGGCATCACCCTGCCCATCACCAAGCACAGCTACGTGGCCATGGACGCCGGCTCGCTGGCCGCTATCGTCAAGGAGGCCTTCTACATCGCCAGCACGGGACGCCCCGGGCCGGTGCTCATCGACCTGCCCAAGGACGTGCAGACCGAACTGGCCGACCCCGTCTACCCGGACAAGATTGACCTGCCCGGCTACAAGATACCCACGCGCGGCCATCCCACCCAGCTCAAGAACGCCGCCAAGCTCATTAACGAGGCCCGCCGTCCGCTCATCATCGCCGGGCGGGGCGTCATTATCTCAAAGGCCAGCGAGGAATTGAAGCAGCTGGCCGAAAAGGGGCAGATACCCGTCATCAGCACGCTGCTGGGTATCGGCGGCTTTCCGGAGAACCACGTGCTCTGCTACGGCATGGCCGGCATGCACGGCACCGGCAGCGCCAACAAGGCCCTGGACGCCACCGACCTCTTGATTGCCGTGGGCATGAGGTTCGACGACCGGGTGACCGGCAATATAAGCGGCTTCGCGCCGCACGCCAAGATTATCCACATCGACCTCGACCCGGCCGAAATCGGCAAGAACGTGGCCGTCAACGTGCCCATCGTCGGCGATGTTAAGGCGGTCTTGCCGGCGCTCAACAAGATGCTTGAGCCGGGCGAGCACCTCGACTGGATTCGCCAGCTCGACGAATGGAGGAAACAGCACCCGTTACCGGATGTCAACGCCGGCGAGGGGCTGCTGCCGCAGTATATTGTCCAGCAGCTCTACGAGGCCACCCGGGGCGACGCCATCACCGTCACCGGGGTGGGGCAGCACCAGATGTGGGCCGCCCAGTACTACCAGCACACCGAGCCGGGGCACTTCATCACCTCCGGCGGGCTGGGGACGATGGGTTTCGGGCTGCCGGCGGCCCTGGGGGCCAAGGTGGGCTGCCCCGACAAGACCGTCTGGTGCATCGACGGCGACGGCAGCCTCCAGATGACCATCCAGGAGCTGGCCACGCTGGTTCAAGACAGCATCAACGTCAAGATTGCCGTCATCAACAACGGTTACCTGGGCATGGTGCGGCAGTGGCAGGATTTGTTCTACGAGAAGCGCTACGTAGCCACGCCCATCTCCTGCCCCGACTTCGTCAAGGTGGCCGAGGCCTACGGCATCGCCGCCCAGCGCGTCACCCGCCGCGAGGAGGTGGCGCCCGCTATCGAGCAGGCTATGGCCCACGACGGTCCCTACCTGATTGACTTCATGGTGGAGCCGGAGGAGAACGTCTACCCGATGGTGCCGCCGGGAGCGTCCAACATCGAGTTCCTGGAGCAACCCAAGAAAGAGGTATCGTCATGGCCACGAACAAGCATACCCTAGTCGCCATCGTGCAGGACAAGCCCGGCGTGCTCAACCGCATGGCCAGCCTGTTCCGCCGCCGCGGCTTCAACATCGAGAGCATCGCCGTGGGGCACAGCGAGGTGGCCCACCTCTCGCGGGTGACCATCATCGTCAACGGCTCCAACGCCATGGTCGAGCAGGTGCGCAAGCAACTGGACAAGCTCATCGACGTGGTGCGGGTATCCGATATCAGCGCCGAGAAAATCACCGTGCGCGAGCTGGCCCTCGTCAAGGTAAGGGCATCCTCGGCGACGCGGAGCGAGATTATCGAGATTGCCGATATCTTCCGCGCCAATATCGTCGACGTGGCCTCGGACACGCTCACCATCGAGATAACCGGCGACGAGGAGAAAATCGAGTCCATGCTCCAGCTGCTGCGCGGCTTCGGCATCCGCGAGATTGCCCGCACCGGGCGGGTGGCCATGGTACGGGGCGCCCTCGGCGGAAGCAAGGGAGAAAAGGCCGCCAGGAAAAGCGCTAAATAATAACCGAAGGAGACCGGGTAAAATGGCAACCATAGATTTCGGCGGAGTCAAAGAAGAAGTCATCATGCGGAGCGAGTTCTCCATGGCCAGGGCACGCGAGGTCCTCAAGAACGAGACCATCGCCGTCATCGGCTACGGCGTCCAGGGGCCGGGGCAGTCGCTCAACATGAAGGATAACGGCTTTAACGTCATCATCGGGCAAAGTAAGAAATTCATGGAAGACTGGAACCGCGCCGTGGCCGACGGCTGGGAGCCGGGCAAGACGCTCTTCGAGATTGAGGAAGCCGCCAGGCGCGGCACGATTATCCAGATGCTGGTGACCGACGCCGCCCAGAAGCAAATCTGGCCGGACATCAAAAAGCAACTCGACAAGGGCGACGCCCTCTACTTCTCGCACGGTTTCTCCATCGTCTATAAAGAGCAGACCGATATCATCCCGCCGCCGGACGTGGACGTCATCATGGTGGCCCCCAAAGGCTCGGGGACGTCGCTAAGGCGCAACTTCCTCTCCGGGGCGGGCATCAACTCGTCCTTTGCCGTCTTCCAGGACGCCACCGGGCGCGCCCGCGAGCGCTGCCTGGCGCTGGGCATCGCCATCGGCTCCGGCTACCTCTTCCCCACCACCTTCGAGAACGAGGTCTTCAGCGACCTGGTAGGGGAGCGGGGCGTGCTCATGGGGGCGCTGGCCGGCATCATGGAGGCCCAGTACGATACCCTGCGCGCCCACGGCCACAGCCCGTCCGAGGCCTTCAACGAGACCGTGGAAGAGCTGACGGAGAGCCTCATCAAGCTCGTCGCCGAGAACGGCATGGACTGGATGTACGCCAACTGCTCGGCCACGGCCCAGCGCGGCGCGCTGGACTGGAAGCCGAAGTTCAAAGAGGCCGTCATGCCCGTCTTCAAGGAGCTTTACCAGCGTGTGGCCTCCGGCGCGGAGACGGCGCGCGTCATCGATATGTGCGGCCGCCCCGACTACAAGCAGCTGCTGGGTAAAGAGCTGGGCGAGATGGGCGGTTCCGAGATGTGGCAGGCGGGCAAGGCTACCCGCGGCCTGCGCCCCAAGGAAGCGGCCAAGAGCGGCGCCGCTAGCGCTAAAGGCACCGGGGGGCGGAAGGCTAATTAGTTGCCGGTGAGGTTGCGTATATGGTAACGAAACTACAGATGGTCTACTGGAAGGGTGACAAATTCTAGGTCGGCAAGCTGCTGGAACACCCCGAGATAATGTCCCGGGGGGAAACCTTGGCCGAGCTGGAAGAGAACCTGAAGGACGCCTATCTGCTGATGGCGCTCTAAGGAAGGAGGAATATTATGGCTGGTGAGGTAAAATCGGCTGCTGAGGCTACGAAGATTGCCAGGTCTTATGTTGGCCAATATTACTTTTTTTCGCGACCGGTTAAGGCTGTGCGTGAAAACGACACCTGGTTTGTTGATTTAGACGTAGGGCCTTTAGATACTGAAATAGCTAAAGTGAAAATAGATGCTAAATCAGGAGAAATATTGGGGTACGATATTCCTTAAAACTAAGGAGCTCACTTTAGGAGTGAAAGATAAAGCAAGCAGCTACAAAAAGCGAAGTATCCATTACTTTGAAAATGCCAAGAAATTCATTGACAAAGGTGATGCTGAAAAGGCTAGTGAGTTTCTGTGGGGCAGTATGGCTCAGGCATTGAAGGCAGTTGCGGCAAGTAGAAATATCTCATTGAGGAGTCATAATCAGGTTAAAAACTATGCATTAGAGCTCGCGCGCACTCTCAAAGATGACAGTATTAGACATACCTTTGATTATGCACAATCATTACATAGTAACTTCTATGAATCAGGGCTTCTTCTAGAAGATGTTGTTAGAGCTGCCGAAGATGTAAGAAGAACCGTAAGCCAGCTGCTGAAATTCGTTCCGGATTGAAACAAAGACAATAATATCCATAAAGATTTGAAAACTCTAGACAAAATTACATAAAGCGTGTATAATGGATTCAAATAGCCATGTCTAAACAGTGTTTCACCATAGGGAGAATTAATCTCATCCTTACCGGCCCCTCTCTGATTTAAGGAGAGGGGATACACGGTGGCACCTACTGATTAATTCTTCCCAGGAGGAACATGAATATGGACAAGGTTATTATTTTTGATACCACCCTGCGCGACGGGGAGCAGGCGGCGGGGGGCACCCTCAACGTACCGGAGAAGCTGGAGATAGCGCGCCAGCTGGAAAAGCTGGGGGTGGACATCATCGAGGCGGGATTCCCAGCCTCCAGCCCCGGCGACTTCGAGGCGGTCAGCCTCATCTCACAGGAAATCACGAATGCGGGCGTCTGCGCCCTGACCCACGCCAACTTCAAGGCCGTCGACAGCGCCTGGGAGGCGGTCAAGGGGGCCCAAAGCCCGCGCATCCACATCTTTCTATCGGCCTCGGATATACACATCATCCACCAGCTCAAGAAGAGCCGCGAGGAAGTGATGAAGATGGCCTGCGACAACGTGGCCCGCGCCAAGAAGTACACCTCCGATATCGAGTTCTCCCCGATGGACGCCAGCCGCACCGAGCCAAAGTACCTCTACCAGATACTGGAGGCCGTCATCGCCGCCGGGGCCACCACCGTCAACATCCCGGATACGGTCGGCTACGCCATCCCGGACGAGTTCGGCGGCCTCATCGCCGGCATCTTCCAGAACGTCAAGAATATAGATAAGGCCGTCGTCAGTGTGCACTGCCACGACGACCTGGGCCTGGCCGTGGCCAACAGCCTGGAGGCCATCCGGCGCGGGGCCAGGCAGGTGGAGTGCACCATCAACGGCATCGGCGAACGGGCCGGCAACGCCTCGATGGAGGAAATCGTCATGGCCCTGAAGACCCGCAGCGATTTCTTTAACCTGACCACGGGCGTCCAGGCCAGGCAGATATACCGCACCTCGCGACTGGTCAGCGACCTGACCGGCTTCCTGGTGCAGCCCAACAAGGCCATCGTCGGGGCCAACGCCTTTGCGCACGAGTCGGGGATACACCAGGACGGCGTCATCAAGATGCCCATCACCTACGAAATCATCGACCCGCGCTCCGTCGGCGTGCCTTCCAGCTCGCTGGTGCTGGGCAAGCTCAGCGGCCGCCACGCCTTCCGCCAGCGCCTGGCCGAGCTGGGCTACAACCTCAACGACGACGACCTCAACCGGGCCTTTGCCGCCTTCAAAGACCTGGCCGACAAGAAGAAGGACATCACCGACCGCGACATCGAGTCGCTGGTGGCCGAGGAGCAGCGCACCGTCTCCGAGGCGTACCACCTCGACCGCGTCCAGGTAACCTGCGGCGACCGGGGCATTCCCACGGCGGCGGTGCGTCTTCTCGGGCCGGACGGCCAGACGATGGAGGACGCCGCCCTCGGCACCGGGCCGGTAGATGCCGTCTACAAGGCCATCAACCGCATCGTCGGGGTGCCCAACTCGCTCACCGAGTTCACGGTGAAGTCGGTCACCGAGGGCATCGACGCCATCGGGGCGGTGCTGATACGCATCGAGAGCGACGGCGTCACCTATACCGGGCGCGGCGCCGATACCGATATCATCGTCTCCAGCGCCAAGGCCTACATCAACGCCCTCAACCGGCTGCTGGCGGCCCGGGATAAGACCGCCTGAACGGGCGGCTCCGGGTTGTAGGCTTTAGCGGCAGCGGCTATAATCCTTAGGTAGCCTCCGGCCGGGGTATACCTGTAAGATAAAGAGGAAGAAAATGAACCTAGCCGAGAAAATACTGGCGGCTCATGCCGACAAGAAAGAGGTAAGCCCCGGCGAGTTCCTCAGCGTGCGGGTGGACATGGTGCTTTCCAACGACATCACCGCGCCCATCGCCATCCGCGAGTTCCGCCGGCTGGGGGTGGCGCGCGTCTTCGACCCGGCCAAGGTCGTCATGGTGGCCGACCACTTTACCCCCAACAAAGACATCGCCTCCGCCGAGCAAAGCAAGCTGATGCGCCAGTTCGCCGCCGAGCAGGGCATCCACTACTACGACGTGGGGGTTATGGGCATCGAGCACGTCCTGCTGCCGGAGCAGGGGCTGGTGCTGCCCGGCGACGTCGTCGTCGGGGCCGACTCGCATACCTGCACCTACGGCGCCCTGGGGGCCTTCGCCACCGGCATGGGCTCCACCGACATCGCCGCCGCCATGGCCACCGGCGACATCTGGATGAAGGTGCCGCCGACCATCAAGTTCGTCTACCACGGCACTTTGGGCAAGTGGGTGGGGGGCAAAGACCTGATACTCTACACGATAGGGGATATCGGCGTGGACGGGGCGCTCTACAGCGCCATGGAGTTCACCGGCGCGGCCATCGACGAGCTTAACATGGACGGGCGCTTCACCATGGCCAACATGGCCATCGAGGCGGGCGGCAAGGCCGGCCTCTTTAGGGTGGACAACAAGACACAGCTTTACATAAAGCCGAAGACGACCCGGGACTACCTGGTCTACGAGCCCGACCCGGACGCCGCGTACGCCAAGGTCATCGAGTACGACGTCTCCAACCTGGAGCCGCAGGTCTCCCTGCCGCACTCGCCGGCCAACGCCCGGCCGGTCAGCCAGGTAGGGGACGTTGAAATCGACCAGTCGGTCATCGGCAGCTGCACCAACGGGCGCATCGAAGACCTGCGTCTGGCCGCCCAGGTGCTCAAGCGGCACAAGGTGCACCCGCGCGTCCGCTGCATCGTCATCCCCGGCACGCAGCAGGTCTACCTGGAGGCGCTCAAGGAGGGGCTCATCGAGGCCTTCGTTACCGCCGGGGCGGCCTTCAGCACGCCCACCTGCGGGCCATGCTTGGGCGGGCACATGGGCGTCCTGGCCGAGGGCGAGCGGGCTATCTCCACCACCAACCGCAACTTCGTGGGGCGGATGGGGCACACCGGCTCGGAGGTCTACCTGGCCAACCCGGCCGTGGCCGCCGCCAGCGCTATCACCGGCAGGATTAGCCACCCGGACGAAGTGGCGAGATAAAAAATGGGGTTGAAAGGGGCGAAGCCCCTTTAAAAAATATTCTTCCCCCTCTCCTTCATCATGCCTCGTCAGGAGAGGGGGACACAGGGGGAGAGGTCAACTAAACCATGAAACTAAAAGGCAAAGTCTTCAAATACGGCGCCGATGTCAACACGGACGTCATTATCCCGGCCCGCTACCTCAACGTCTCCGACCCCGACGAGCTGGCCGCCCACTGCATGGAGGACATCGACGCCGATTTCGTCAACAAGGTCAAGCCCGGCGACATCATCATGGCCACCACCAATTTCGGCTGCGGCTCCTCCCGCGAGCACGCCCCCCTGGCCATCAAGACGGCCGGGGTGTCCTGCGTCATCGCCGAGACCTTCGCCCGCATCTTCTTCCGCAACGCCATTAACATCGGCCTGCCGCTGCTGGAGTGCCCCGAGGCCGTGGCGGCTACCGAAACCGGCGACACGCTGGAGGTCGACCTGGCGCGGGGGCAGATTAAGAACCTTACCAGCGGCAAGACCTTTACCGCCGCGCCTTACCCGGACTTCATGTCCCGGCTGATTAACGCCGGCGGGCTGATTGAGTACACTAAAAAGGAACTGGCGAGGAGGACTTAATTGGACTTTAACCTGATTGTTTTACCCGGCGACGGCGTCGGCCCGGAGGTAACCGCCGAGTCCCTCAAGGTGCTGGCGGCGGCGGGCCGCAAGTACGGCCACGGCTTCAACCTCACCGAGCGGCTCCTCGGCGGGGCGGCCATCGACGCCGAGGGCGTCGCCGTTTCCGAGGAGACGCTGAAACTCTGTAAAAAAACCGACGCCGTGCTGCTGGGCGCCGTGGGCGGCCCCAAGTGGGACGACCCGCTCAACAAGGTGCGCCCCGAGGACGGCCTGCTGGAGCTGAGGAAAGCGCTGGGTCTCTTCGCCAACCTGCGCCCGGTCAAGGTCTTCCCGATGCTCATTGACGGCACCAACCTCAAGCCGGAGGTCGTCCGGGACGTGGACTTCATCTTCGTCCGCGAGCTCACCGGCGGGCTTTACTTCGGCCAGCCCAAGCGGCGCTGGCAGGAAGGCGGCGTAAGGTGGGGCGTCGACTCCATGCTCTACTCCGATAAGGAAATCGAGCGCATCGTCCGGGTGGGCTTCGAGCTAGCGCGGACACGCAAGAAGCAGCTAATCTCGGTGGACAAGGCCAACGTGCTGGAGTCGTCGCGGCTGTGGCGGCAGGTTGCCGTCGAGGTCGCCCAGGACTACCCGGACGTAACCCTGGAGCACATGCTGGTGGACGCCTGCTCGATGCGCATCATCCAGAACCCGCGCTACCTGGACGTGCTGGTGACGGAAAACACCTTCGGCGATATCCTCACCGACGAGTCATCGATGCTGGCCGGCTCGATGGGGATGCTGCCCTCGGCTAGCTTGGCGGGAGTGCCCCGGACGGGCCAGGCCACCTTCGGCCTCTACGAGCCGATTCACGGCAGCGCCCCGCGCCGCGCCGGGCAGAACCTGGCCAACCCCATCGCCACGATACTCAGCGTGGCCATGATGCTGCGCCACTCCTTCGCCCTGGAAACGGAGGCTAAAGCGGTGGAAGATGCCGTGGATGCCGTCCTCAACGCCGGCCACCGCACCTATGATATAATGAGCCAGGGCAAGCACAAGGTGGGGACGCAGGAGATGGGGGACTTGATTGCCGGGGAAGTGGAGAGGTAACGATTGAAAAAGGTTGAACTCTACGATACCACGCTGCGCGACGGCGCCCAGAGCGAGGGTATCTCCTTCTCCGTCGTCGATAAGCTGCACATCGCCCGCAAGCTCGACGAGCTGGGCGTCCGCTACATCGAGGGGGGCTGGCCGGGCTCCAATCCCAAGGACGCCGAGTTCTATCAGCGCGTCAAAGACCTCTCGTTGGAAAACGCGCGCATCGTCGGCTTCGGCTCGACGCGGCGCCGCAATACCCGCGCCGAGGAGGACAATAACCTCCTCATGCTGGTCGAGGCCGGCGTCAAGATAGCCACGCTGGTCGCCAAGAGCTCCGACCAGCAAGTGACCCGCGTCCTGCGGACGACGCCGGAAGAAAACCTCGACATGATTGCCGACTCTATCCGTTTTCTCAAGTCCAAAGGAATAGAAGTCTTTTTTGATGCCGAGCATTTTTTTGACGGCTATAAAAGCGACGCCAAATACGCGCTGAAGACGCTCGAAGCCGCCGCCGACGCCGGGGCGACCTGCCTGGTTCTCTGCGATACCAACGGCGGCGCCCTCCCCGACGAGATTAAAGAAGCAGTCGAGGCGGCGGCCAGGGCGACAGCGGTGCCGCTGGGCATCCACTGCCACAACGACGGCGGCCTGGCGCTGGCCAATACGCTGGCGGCGGTGCAGGCGGGCGCGACCCAGGTACAGGGCACCATCAACGGCTACGGGGAGCGTACCGGCAACACCGACCTCAGCACGGTGATACCCACTCTGAAGCTCAAAATGGGCATCGCTTGCGTTACCGACGCGCAGCTGGCCAGGGTGACGGAAATATCCCACGCCATCAGCGAGATTGCTAACAAAGTCCCCGACCCGTACGCGCCCTACGTGGGGGCCAGCGCCTTCAGCCACAAGGCCGGCTACCACCTGGACGGCGTGCTCAAGTGGCCGGACGCCTACCAGCACATCGACCCAGAAAGCGTCGGTAACCGCCAGCGCACCGTGGTCTCCGACCAGAGCGGCAAGCGCAACATTATCACCAAAGCCAGGGAGATGGGCATCGACCTCTCCGGCGACGCCCGGAGCACCCAGGAACTGCTCCAGCACGTCAAGACGCTGGAGAGCCGGGGCTTCCAGTACGACAACGCCGAGGCCTCCTTCGAGCTGCTCCTCCACCGCGCCCGCCCCGGCTACAAGCCGCCCTTCGAGCTGGTGGACTTCATCGTGCTGGTGGAATCCAAGCGCCGCCGCTCGACGCGCCAGGGGCAGGGCGACCTGCTCTCCGAGGCGATGGTCAAGGTGAAAATTTGCAAGGACGTCATCCATACCGCCGCCGAGGGCGACGGCCCCGTCAACGCCCTCGACCGGGCCCTGCGCAAGGCCCTGCTGCAGTTCTACCCCTCGCTGGCGCAGGTCAAGCTGACCGACTACAAGGTGCGGATTCTGGAGGAGAGCACCGGCACCGAGTCGCAGGTGCGCGTCCTCATCGAGTCCAGCGACGGCGAGACCGAGTGGCGCACCGTCGGCGGCTCCACCAACATCATCGAGGCCAGCTGGCTGGCCCTGGCCGACGGGCTGGAGTACTGGCTCTTGAAGAATAAGGGGAAGTAGACCTCCCCACCCCTCGGTGTTATCTATTCCCACCCAGGCCGCCCTGGCGCATCCGCCGCTTAGGCCTTAGTTCTTCCCCCACCCCCAAATAGGGGGTGAAGTAAAGACATACCCTCCGAGCCAGCGCCTTCCTGATGCCTCCCCGTTGTTGTATAATGACTATAGAGTACATATAAGCCGGGAGGAGCTATGGGCGAGATAAAGACCGCCGCGCAGATAGCCGCCGAGAAGCTGGCCCAGATTGGCGAGCCGACCGAGGCCGAGCGGCTCAAGTGGAAGTACGGGCCGGAGGGCGAAAAGCTGGCGGCCCGCTACCTGCGCGAAGACCTCAACCTCACTGGCGAGGTCGGCAAGTTCGAGGCGAAGGCCCGCCCGACGGTCGTCGCCGGCATCAACGATATCCTCCTGCGCAACATCAGCCTCCCCCGTAACGACGCCACCCGCCGCACCAACAAAAAGGTCATGGAGGGCATCAAGGCGCTCAAGAACGATAAAGTGGCCGTGGAAAACTGCTTCAGCCGGATGCGGCACGTCCTCGACCACTACGGCCAGGAGGTCGCCCAGCAGAAGCGGCAGGCCTACGACCAGCTCAAGAAGGACTTTGAGGCCAAGCTCCAGCAGGCCATCCAGAGGCAGACGGGCGTGGCCAATGCCCGCATGAACATCGACGTGGAGCAGCAGCCGCAGTTCCAGGAGGAGTGGCAGCGCCTGCAGGCGCAGATGGAGGCCCAGTACCTGACGCTGCTGGACGAGTACAAGCAAGAGCTGGCCGCCATCGACTAGGCAAGCATGGACATTGATAACGAGAGAATCGCCGAGGCCGCCCGCCATACCGAGATACTGCGCCACCCGCGCCAGCACCTGGCCACCTTCGGCATCACCAACATCCACTACTACCTGGTGACCGACCCCGCCTACTCCGAGCTGGTGGAGGAAGCCGCCGCCGGCGAAACGGTCATCCGGGAGGGGCGCGTCATCGCCGAGCGGCCCAAAATCGTCACGCCGTACTACCTCACCAACCTGGAGGGTTTCAGCCCCGACGCCCGCCAGTACTTCGAGATGCTGCTGCGCGCCCACGGGCCGGACACGCCGGGGCTGTTCTACACCTATAAAAACGAGCCCCAGGAGCTCAACATCGTCTCCGACGGCTGGTCGGCGGTGGTGCGCAAGCTCAACGACGAAATCGATAAAAAGGGCGACCCGCTGGCCTCCATCATCAAGGGTCAGGACGACCTCTGGGACGTCTCATTGCTCAAGTTCATCTACGAGATTACCAGCCGCTCCCTGCCGGATAACGTCGCCCAGCTCGGCTCGCGCGGGCTGCTGGGGATGACCCGCGGCGGCATCCCGGTAGGGGCCCGCCAGCGCATCGAGGAGATGTTCCAGCAGGTGGCCCTGGGGCAAATCGCGCCCAGCGAGCTGGAGGGCGAGCTTAACCGCTGGCATGTCTTCGAGGAGTACCAGGACCGCTTCTTCGCCCTGGTGAGAAGGAAGAGATAGCCTTGGACGATACCGTTATCATCCGCCCGCCCTCGGAGGCCAGTAGCCTGCTGCTGCCGGTGACCGTCGGCTGCTCGCACAACCGCTGCACCTTCTGCGGCACCTTCACGCAATTTCAGTTCAGCGTGCGCGATATCAAGGATATTACCCGCGATATTGACCGGGTGGCCGCCAGCTACCCCGGCGGCGTGCGGCGGGTCTTTCTGGAAATCGGCGACGCCCTGGCCGCCCCGGCGCCGCTGCTGGCCAAGGTCTTGCGGCAGCTGCGCGCCAAGTTCCCCAACCTGGAGCGCGCCGGCACTTACGCCACCCCCCGCGCCGCCCTGGAAAAGACCCCCGAAGAGCTTAAGGAGCTGCACGAGCTGGGATTAGAAATCGCCTACCTGGGCGTGGAGACCGGCGACGAGGAATTATTAAAAAAGGTCAAGAAAGGCGCCACCTACGACCAGATTGTCGAGGCGGGACGCCGCATCATGGCGGCGGGCATCACGCTTTCGGTAACGGTCATTCTGGGGCTGGGGGGCGTGGAAGGCAGCGAAAGGCACGCCCGCGCCACCGCCCGTATCCTGACCGACATTGACCCCGATTACGCCGGGGCGCTGACGCTGATGCTGGTGCCGGGTAGCGAGCTTTACGGCGACTGGGAAGCGGGACGCTTTGAGCTTATCTCGCCGCTGCAGTCGCTGCGGGAGCTGCGCACCATCGTCGCCGAGAGTAATTTCACCGACTGCTTTTTCACCGCCAACCACGCCTCCAACTACCTGCCCATCCGGGCCAGACTGCCCGAGCAAAAGGCGGAGCTTATAAACCTGCTCGACAGCGTGCTGGCCTCCGGGGATGCCTCGCGGCTGCGCCCCGAGTCCTACCGGGCGCTCTAGCCGGTGGAAGGGAGCCAATGAAACTATCGGTCATCGAAGCCAGAGACCTCGCCGAGGCCTGGTTCCTCTGCCTGGGCAGAG
>DAOUEP010000011.1:0-7070 GCA_034430515.1 Dehalococcoidales bacterium
CCGGTCAGCGCCGTCAGCGCCTCCGTCAACGACCTTAGGCGCATCGTCCAGCAGGCGGCCGAGCTGCGCGAGTCGCGCCGGCAGAAGACCATCCTCTTCATCGACGAGATTCACCGCTTCAACAAGACCCAGCAGGACGCCGTCCTACCCTACGTGGAGGACGGCACCGTCACCCTCATCGGGGCCACCACGGAGAACCCCTCCTTCGAGGTCACCTCGCCGCTGCTCTCGCGCACCCGCGTCCTGCCCCTCAAGCCCCTCACCACCGAGGAGATCCAGACGCTCATCCTGCGGGCGCTCAAGGACAAGTTCCAGGGCATCGGCGACCTCAACGCCGAGCTGGCCCCGGACGCCATGGCCCACCTCATCGGCGTGGCCAACCAGGACGCCCGCGTCGCCCTCAACACGCTGGAGACGGCGGCCCTGAGCACCATGCCCGACGAAAAGGGGCACCGCCTGATAACCCTGCCCGTCGTCGAGGACGCCTTGCAGCGGCGGGCGGTACGCTACGACAAGGCCGGCGACCAGCACTACGGCCTCATCTCGGCGCTGCACAAGTCGATGCGCGACTCCGACCCGGACGGCTCCGTCTACTGGCTGGCGATGATGCTGGAGGCGGGGGAAGACCCCCTCTACGTCGCCCGCCGCATGGTGCGCTTCGCCAGCGAGGACGTGGGCCTGGCCGACCCGCAGGCGCTGGTCGTGGCCATGGCCGCCCAGCAGGCGGTGAGCTTCATCGGCATGCCGGAGGCCAACCTGGCCCTGACCCAGGCGGCCGTCTACCTGGCCACCGCCCCCAAGAGCAACTCCCTCTACGTGGCCTATAACCGCGTCCGCGAGCAAATTAAGGGTGGCAGCAGCGAAAAGGTACCCGACCACCTGCGCAACCCCGTCACCAAGCTGGACCGGGAGATGGGCGTGGGGGAGGGCTACAAATACGCCCACGACTTCCCCGACCACTTTGTGGAGCAGCAGCACCTGCCCGACGCCCTCAAGGGCATGCACTTCTACACGCCCGGCAAGGCGGGCTACGAGCGCCAGGTGACCGACCGGATGAAGGCGCGGCGGCAGATAAAAGACGAGCCGGACGACGCCCCCAGGCAAGGAGAATAGAACATGGTGAGATTGCCCTTTATCCCCAAGGAGCACAAGTTCTTTGACCTCTTCGAGGAGAGCGCCGCCAACTCGCTTAAGGCCGCCGAGGCGCTCAAGGAGATGATAGATACCTGGCAGTTCCTCGATTCCCGCGTGGCCGAAATCACCGAGCTGGAGCACCGCGGCGACACCATCACCCACCAGATTATCTCCATGCTGCACCGCACCTTCGTCACCCCCTTCGACCGGGAGGACATCGCCCTCCTGGCGCACACCCTGGACGACATCATCGACTTTATCCACGCCTCCGCCGACGCCATGTTCATCTACAAGATAGAAAAGCCCACCGAGCGGGCCAAGGAGCTGGCCGACATCATCATCCGGGGCGTCGCCGAGGTGCAGAAGGCCGTGGTCGGCCTGCGGCGCCGCTCGGCCATCAAGCAGATTTTGGAAGGGTGCGTGGAAATTAACCGCCTGGAGAACATGGCCGACCGCGTCTACCGCGCCGCCATCGCCGAGCTTTTCGACGACACCAAGGACATCGCCACGCTCATCAAGTGGCGCGAGATTTACGAGCACATGGAGAGCGCCACCGACCGCTGCGAAGACGTGGCCAACGTCCTCGAAGGGGTAGCCCTGAAGCATGCCTGATACCTCGCTGACGCTGTTTATCCTGATTGTCGTTTTATCTATTGGCTTCGGCATTGTTAACGGTTTCAACGACGCCGCCAACGCCATCGCCCCGGCCATCGGCGCCCGCTCGCTGTCACCCAGGGACGCCATCATCATCGCCGCCGTGGCCAATATGGCCGGTGCCTGCACGGGCACCGCGGTCGCCCATACCATCGGCAAGGGCATTCTGGTGGCGGACGTTATTACTTTCCCTACGGTAATTGCGGCCTTAATCGCCATTATCATCTGGGGAACGCTGGCCACCTACATGGGCCTACCCATAAGCCTGCACCACGGCTTTATCGCCGGGCTGGCCGCCGCCGGGATGGCGGTGGCCGGGAGCGGGGCCGTGGTCTGGGGTGTTATGGGACAGATTCTGGCGGCGGTAATTATCGCGCCTGCACTTGGCTTCGCCGGTGGTTTTGCGGCCATGGTTCTGCTGTACTGGGTGTTCCGGCGGACTGCCCCGGAAAAGATGCGCCGTAATTTCAGCCGGGCGCAATACCTCACCACGGCCTTTATGGCCTACAGCCACGGCAAGAACGACGGCCAGATGCCGATAGGCGTTATCACCATGGCGATGGTAGTCTTTTACAATGACCCGGGCATATGGGACAGGCTCTCGGTTCTGTCCGCGCAAACGTGGTGGGTAATCGTGATACCGGCGCTGGCCATCAGTGCCGGCACCGCTATGGGGGGTTGGCGCGTTATCAAGACGATGGGGATGAGGGTAACCAGACTCCGACCGACTCAGGGTTTCACCACTCAGGCAGCCGCCGCCACGGTTATCGAGGTGGCCTCACACTTCGGCATCCCGGTAAGCACTACCCACCTCATCAGCGCGTCAACCATGGGGGTGGGGGCAACCGAGCGGATCTCGGCGGTGCGCTGGGGTATTGCCGGCAACATCGTCGCCGCCTGGATACTGACCTTTCCCATCTGCGGGCTGCTGGGGTATTTCTTTTCCTGGCTGCTGCGGATGGTGATTTAGGAAGGGTTAAATAGTAGGCCCCTATCCCCTCTCCGTCCGGATATTTTATCCCACCCGGCCCACCCGGTGGCATCCTGCCACTAACTGCTGAGGTTTTCCCCACCCCGCCGGGGGCAAAGGATAAAATCCTCCTTAGTCCCCCTTTACAAAGGGGGACAATACATCTTGCACAATGGGTCGTCTCCCTTTCGTAAAGGGAGACCGAGAAGGATTCTGGGGTAAAGGGGCGGGGCAAACCCACGGGCTAAGCGGCGGATGCCGCGAGGGCGGCTTGGGTGGGAATAGATAACCCCGACGGGCGGGGCGGGGTGGGGAGGCGAAACTTCTAGAGGGTGATTTCCGGCTGGTTGAGGCGGCATTTCTCGGCGGCGATAATGGCCTTCACCTCGGCCACGGCGCGCTCCGGCTCACCCCGGCGGTTAATGACGATGTAGTCGAACAGGGGCAGGTTGGCCAGCTCCCCCTCCGCCGTCGCCAGCCGCAGCTCCAGGTCGGCGGGGGCCTCGGTGCGCCGTCCCCGGAGGCGCTCGGCCAGGTCGGCCAGCGAAGGCGGCGCCAGAAAGATGAGCACCGCCGGCGGCACCTTGCGCCTGATGGTGGCCGCCCCCTGCACGTCAATCTTGACGATGGCGTCCTTCCCGGCGGTTAAAGCCCGCTGCACCGCCTGGCGGGGCACGCCGTACCAGTTGCCGTAGACCCGGGCGTACTCCAGCAATTGGTCGGACTGGCGCTTCTCCTGGAACGCTTCGGGGGAAACGAAGTGATAAGGCTCGCCGTCTTTCTCGCCGGGGCGGCGGGCCCGCGTGGTAGTGGTGACGATAATTTCGAGGGGCAAGCCGGACTGGCGCAGCCCGTTAAGGATTACGTCCTTGCCGGCGCCGGAGAGGCCGGAGAGGACGAAGAGCCGGGGGCAGGCGGGCGGGCGGAGGGGAGGGTGGCCCTCACGGCTCATCGGCGCCTTCGCTGAGGTCGGTCTTGAGCATCGCCGGGGGGCGGCCGATATGCAGGCGGCTGGCGATGGTCTCCGGGGCCAGGGCCGCCAAAACGATGTGGCCGCTATCGGTAAAGATAACCGCCTTGGTGCGCCGCCCGCTGGTCATATCAATGACCTTGCCGTTATTTTTGCCGTCGTGGATGATGCGCTTGGTGGGGGCCGAGTTAGGCGAGGCGATGGCGATGGCCCGGTTCATCGCCAGGATGTTGCCGAAGCCGATATGAACCAGATCAATAGCCATACTATCACCTCGCTGCATGATTCCGGGAAAACCCTCCCTTAAACTATCACTTGTTTTGGGAGATGTCAAGCGCATTTTGAGCGTGCCAATCGGGCTAACCCTGGAGGAAAATACAAGTTTTACCTCTTCCCTTGCGCCGCATAATATGCTAGAATATAATCTGGATAAAGACCTTTAACAATCGCATAGCTCAAGCCCGGAGAACAGCCTCCTGGTGGTTAGAGCGGGGTGGCCCCACCCGTTCCCATCCCGAACACGGAAGTGAAACGCCCCAGCGCAGACGATACTGAGGGGGTACCCCTTTGTGGAAAATATGCCACTGCCAGGAGGCTTTTTCAATTCCCGCCGGTTCCTTGCCCCCGGATAATCCGTATCTAATTACGCTCGTCTGCTTGCTTTTACGAAATTCTTTATTATAATATTAGAAATAGAGGGGGCACTTGCCCCCGGGACTAAGCCGCACCGGACTGAAGATATGGCCAGCAGATTTGAAAAATTCTCGGAAAGGGCCCGCCGCGTCCTCACCATCGCCCAGGAGGAGGCACGCAACCTCAACCATAACTACATCGGCACCGAGCACATCCTGCTGGGGCTGGTACGCGAGGAAGAGGGCGTGGCCGCCAAGGTGCTCACCAACCTGGGCATCGGCCTGGGCAAGGTGCGCTCGGCCATCGAGTTCATCATCGGCCGGGGCGAAAAGCCCGGCAGCGGCGAGACCGGCCTCACCCCCCGCGCCAAGAAGGTCATCGAGCTGGCCATCGACGAGGCCCGCCAGATGGGCCATAACTACATCGGCACCGAGCACCTGCTCTTAGGGCTCCTCCGCGAGGGCGAAGGGGTGGCCTCCAGCGTGCTCGATTCCTTCGGCATCACCCTGGAGCGCGCCCGCGCCGAGACGGCCCACATCCTCACCCAGGGCACGCCCAAGGCGCGCCTGACCCGCTCCACCTCGCGCACCCCGGCCCTCGACCAGCTGGGCATCGACTTAACGGCGGCCGCCAGGGCCGGCAAGCTCGACCCCGTCATCGGGCGGCACAAGGAAATCGAGCGGCTCATCCAGATTTTATCGCGCCGCACCAAGAACAACCCCGCCCTCATCGGCGAGCCGGGCGTCGGCAAGACGGCCATCGTCGAGGGGCTGGCCCACCGCATCGTCTCCGGCGACGTCCCCGAGACGCTGGAAGAGCGCCGCCTCATCGCCCTGGACATGGGCTCGCTGGTGGCGGGGACGAAATACCGCGGCGAGTTTGAGGAGCGCCTCAAGAAAATCATCGAGGAAATCAAGACGGCCGGCAACTGCGTCCTCTTCATCGACGAGTTCCACACCATGGTGGGCGCCGGCGCCGCCGAAGGGGCGGTGGACGCCGCCAATATTTTAAAGCCCGCCCTGGGGCGCGGCGAGCTGCAGTGCATCGGCGCCACCACGCTGGACGACTTCCGCAAGTACGTGGAGCGCGACGCCGCTTTGGAGCGGCGCTTCCAGCCGGTGCTGGTGGAAGAGCCCTCCGTGGACGACACGCTGGAAATTCTGCGCGGCATCCGCGAGCGCTACGAGGAGCACCACCATCTGACCATCAGCGAGGAGGCCCTCGCCGCCGCCGCCAACCTGGCCTCGCGCTACATCCCCGACCGCTTCCTGCCGGACAAGGCCATCGACCTCGTCGACGAGGCATCGTCGCGGGTGCGCATCAGGCACCGCACCATGCCCATCACCCTCAAAGAGGCCAAGCAGCTGGGCGATAACATCCGCAAGGACAAAGAGGCCGCCCTGAACACCCAGGACTACGACTACGCCGCCGAGTTGCGCGAGCGGGAAACGCAGGTTGACGAGAAGATTAAACAGCTTGAGGCGGAGTGGAAGAACGAGCAGGAGCAGGACCAGCCGGAGGTAAGCGCCGAGGATATCGCCGAGGTGGTCAGCATGTGGATTGGCGTGCCGGTGGTGCAGCTGGCCGGCGACGAGATGAGCCGCCTGCTCAACATGGAAGACGAGCTGCACAAGCGCATCGTGGGGCAGGACGAGGCCATCGCCACCATCTCCAAGGCCATCCGCCGCGCCCGCGCCGGCCTCAAAGACCCGCGCCGCCCCATCGGCAATTTCATCTTTTTGGGGCCTACCGGCGTCGGCAAGACGGAGCTGGCCCGCACCCTGGCCGAGTTCATGTTCGGCAGCGAGGACAGCCTGATACGCATCGACATGTCCGAGTTCATGGAGAAGTTCGCCGTCTCGCGCCTGGTGGGGGCGCCGCCCGGCTACGTGGGCTACGACGAGGGCGGCCAGCTTACCGAGGCGGTGCGCCGCAAGCCCTACTGCTGCATCCTGCTGGACGAAATCGAGAAGGCGCACGAAGACGTATTTAATTTACTTTTACAGATATTCGACGACGGCCACCTCACCGACGCCAAGGGCCGCCGCGTGGACTTTCGTAACTCCGTGATTATCATGACCTCCAACATCGGCGCCGAGCTTATCCGCAAGGGCACCACCCTGGGCTTCACCACGCGCACCGACGAGGCCAAGACCCGCGAGCAGAGCTACGAGCGGATGAAGGAAAACCTGCTCGGCGAGCTGAAAAAGCGCTTCAAGCCGGAGTTCCTCAACCGCGTCGACGACCAGGTGGTCTTCCGCTCGCTGGCCAAGGAGCAGATACGCGCCATCGTCGACCTGATGCTGGCCAACGTCTCCAAGCAGCTGGCCGAGAAAGAAATCAAGCTGGAGGTGACCGACGCCGCCAAGGACTTCCTCGGCGACAAGGGCTATAGCGAGGAATACGGCGCCCGGCCGCTTAGGCGCGTTATCCAGAACATGATTGAAGACCGCCTCTCCGAAGACCTGCTGCGCAGCAAGTTCCAGGCCGGGGAGACCGTCGTCGTCGACCTGGAGGGCGAGGAGCTTTCCATCCACGCCGCGCCCGTCGGCGCCGTGGGCGCCAAGAAGAAATAGTCCGGCGTGACTTATCGGACCGACCCTAGTATAATGGGGCGGTGAGTTCAGCGAGTTGAGCCCACCGCCCTTTTGAATTATAAAATCTGCTGTAACCAGAAAGGAGCTTTAAAAACTTGGCACAGGAAAAAGT
>DAOUEP010000012.1:0-2728 GCA_034430515.1 Dehalococcoidales bacterium
ACGGCCAAATCCGTGAGGTTGAGGGTCTGGCGCAGCAGGGCGATATCCTCCGGCTCGATTTCGTCGTAGCCGATTTTGACGGTGAAATCGGTCTTGACGCCGCGCCGCCGCGAGTTCTCCTCGTCCAGGGTGAAGATGGCGACGTTGGCCGGGAAGAGCTGCTTGAGGGCCTTGACCGGCGGGCCGCCCTCTCGCGTGCCCGCCCAGCCGTACTCGTTGTGCATGTCGAAAATCAGATTGACGGCTTGGCTCTTCTGGAGCATGCCGATGAGCAGAATGCGGGTGAGGAAGGTCTTGCCGGTGCCGCTCTTGCCGAAGACGCCGTTGGAGCGCTTGACGAACTCTTCCAGGTCCAGGCAGAGCTTGAGCTCCATGTCCAGGGGGTTGCCCACGTTGAAACGGGCGCCGTCCTCCTTGCCGAAGACGCGCTCCATGTCCGTCTCCGAGGTGAGGTTGACCGGCGAGAAATGGGCCGGGATGGTCTTGACCGGCTGGGGGCCCTCCAGGATGCTCTCTTTATCGCCGCCGATGGTAAGCCGCGGGAAGACGTGAATCTGCCCGAAGGTGGCCGTCCCGGCAAGCACCTCGGCGAGGAAGGGGTCGGCGCCGGGTGGGGAGATGCTCAGCTGGGGGTCGGTGACGCCCAGGGAGACGTCGGTTATCATGCCCAGAAAGCGGCGTTTCTGCCCCTCGATGGTGACGTAGCGCCCCACCACCATGTCCTCCACCGAGACGGCGCTGTCCAGCCGCACGTCGACGCCCTTCTCCAGCGAGGCGGTAGTTACGATGCCGAGCCGCTCCGTCATGCCAGCCTCCCCAGGATGTTCTTCAGTCTGATATAATCGCCGGAAAGCAGTCCCGCCAGCTCCTTGCCCGCCGCCACCAGGAAGGCACGCCCGTCCTCGTGGGCTTTACTTAGCTCCCGGAGAGTTGCCGCAATAAGCTCCTCGGCGGGTACGGGGAGGCTCTCGTTGAGCAAAATATGCAGGAAGCTAAATGACTGCCCGAACTCCCTGACCTCGTCCGGCGGGCAGGCGTAGACAAAGCCGTGGATGCGGGCCGGCTGCGGGGGCAGGTATTGGCGCAGGCTATCGCCGTCGCGGTGGCCCACCACCGCCGCCGTGAACTCGCTGCGGAGCAGGCGGGTAAGCTGGGGGCTGGCCTCGTAAACGGCCGCTTCGGTAGGCTCGTCCTTGCCGCGGGCAATGGCGCGGCGCCCCGGCTCCAGGCCGGCCGTCTGCGCCCCGGCGACGATGGCGTAGATTGCGCCGGTGCGCACCAAAGTGCCCAGCGGCGGCAGGCCGTAGAGCTGGTAGCACTCGGCGGTGAAGCGGGCGGTTGAGGCTTCGATGACCTCGGCTATCTTATCTTGAGGCTGGCTGTTGATTGACCTTACCCCCTGTGTCCCCCTCTCCTGACGAGGCGTTCCGCAGGAGAGGGGGAGGTTTTACATATGAGGGGCGAAGCCCCTCAAACTCCCTTACCCTATTATAGTACGGGCGGGCTATTTTTTCTTGGGGGCTTCCGCCTTCTTGCCTTTATCCTGCTTGGGTTTCTTGGTGTTCTTCCTGCCTTTGCTGCCCATTTAATGGAACCTCCTGTCTAAAATTTCTTAAAGGGGAAAACCCCTCAATCACCAGAAAATCTCAATCCCGTCGGTGACGCAGTGGCCGCCGGTGGGGGAGGTGAAATAGTAGTAATCGGACAGGCCATCCCACCAGACGTCGTTGCGGATGTTGGCCGGGGCTACCCGGTATACCTCCACGCTGCGGTACTCCTTGCCGACCTTAACGCGGGCGATGGTATCCGGCGGCTCGGTGCAGTCCACGTAGACCAGCCCGTAGTCGGTGGTGATAAAGGCGTTGAGGGCGTGGCCCGTCCACTCGCCCCGGAAAAATATCTGCACCTCCGCGGTGCGTATCCCGGCGGCCTCGGCGTTATTGTGCACGTCGCGGGAGAACTGCGAGCAATCGTAGACGTCCAGGATATAGGTATGCTGCTCGGTTCTGTCCCGGGCGAGAAACGCCGTGAGCTCGTCGAAGGTGGGGTTGGTGGCCTCGGGATTATCCACCAGCGTCACGTCGTAGCAATCGCGGCTGGCGGAGAGGGTAATCCCCAGCCCGTCCAGGGTCTCCAGGGCGGTGTCGAGCTGCTGCTGCGCCGCCGCCAGGTCGTCTTCGAGGCCAGCCGAGGTCTGCGCGACGCTGGCGAGCGACTGGTTGGCGACCGCCAGGTCGGCCTGCGTGTTGGCCAGGCTCTGCTTGGTCACGGTAAGCTCGGCCGAGGTCGCCGAGAGCGTCCGCCGGGTGGCGTCCAGCTCGGACTGCGTGGTGGCCAGCGAGCTTTGGGCGTCGTCGAGCTCCGCCTCCCGGGCGAGGAGGGCGTCTGCGGTGGTCTCCAGCTCCGCCTGCGCCGCGGCCAGGGAGCTTTCGGCGTAGGCCGCTTCCACGCTCAGGGCGTTTTTCTGCTGGTTGACGAGGACTCCCCAGACGACCGCGACGGCCAGGCCAATACCCAGCACGGTCACGGCGGTAATCGCTAATCCTCTCATCTTGTCCTCCCTTGCGTTACGCTCTTATCAATCCTCACACCCACCTCGTCCGCTTGCTGAAGCTCTTGGCCGAGCCGGCGCCGGGCATCTTTTCCGCCGTAAGCTCCACCTCCACCAGCTCCCAGAAGGTCTCGCGGTCGGCCCCGGTGACCACCGCCTGCTCGTGGGCCTCGGCCA
>DAOUEP010000013.1:0-6094 GCA_034430515.1 Dehalococcoidales bacterium
GGATGATTGCCGTCTTCACCCCGCAGGACCTGACGGCCATGGTCGTCCGCAAGGCGGTCAAGATGGCGCGGCAGATGGAGAAGAAAATTATCGGCGTGGTGGAGAACATGAGCTACCTCTACGTGGCCGAGATAGATAAGAGAATCGAGCTTTTCGGCCCCAGCCGCGGCGACGCCATGGCCAAGGACGCCGGGGCGCCCCTGCTGGGGCGGCTGCCCATCGACCCGGCCCTGGCCAAGCTCTGCGACGAGGGTAACATCGAGCGCTACGACGCGGCGGCCTTTAACGAATATACTGAAAAACTGAGCGCCGCCGTGCCGGGAGGGGACGCCAGGAAATAGCCCCCGGTCTCACTCCCCGGAGGCCAGGTACATCAAAATGGCCCCGCAGGCGGCCACGTTGAGCGATTCCGCTCTTTCTCGCGCCACGGGCAGGCCGATGCGGTAGTCGGCCAGGGCCAGAATCTCCCGCGAAAGCCCGGCGCCCTCGCTGCCCAGCGCCAGCACCATTTTATCTTTAGCTTTCAAAACCTCCGGCCCGTCCCTGCCGCCTAGTTCGGCGGCTATCAAACTGTAGCCGCGCTTCTTTAACTCTCCGGCCAGCTCAAGGTAGGCCTCCGTGCGCCGCAGCCAGACGGAGAGCACCGCCCCGGCGGTGGCCTGGACGCACTTGGGGGCGAAGGGGTCGGCGCAGCTGGCGGAGAGGATGACCCCGCTAAAACCGAAGGCGGCGGCGGTACGGATGAGCGTGCCGGCGTTGCCGGGGTCCTGGACGCCTTCCAGCAGCAGTATTTTCCCGCCGCTGGCTTTGGGGAGGGTGGGAGAATGGCTGTCCGCGGGCAGCTCCACGACGGCGGCCAGCCCCTGGGGCGTGCGCGTGCCGGCGATGGCGTCGAACTGCTTTTCGGTAAGCTGACGCAAGGGGTAGCGGCGCAGGTAGGGCGGCGGCTCGTCCACGGCGATTATCTCCAAAATGGCGTCGGGGCGGGCGGTGGCTATCTGGGCGGCGGCCTTCTCCCCCTCGACGAGGAAGGCCCCGGCGGCGGCGCGTCCGGCCGCTTTCTTAAGCTCGCGGTACCATTTGAGGGGTTTCAACGGCTCGTCCACGGCGACTCATCTCCTCCGGCGGGCGATGAAGAGCGCGATTGTCCCCGCGGCGATGACGATGAGTGCCCAGAGGTAGCTCTGGAGGAGGGTGCGGAAGACGCTGGCGGCTACAATCAGCCCGATGATACCGGCGATAATCAGGCCGACGCCGGCACGCTGGAGGGTCTTACCGGGGCGGTCTCCGGCTTCGGAGCCATCTGCCTTGCGGTCGCGGCGGCGGGCGCCGGCGATGCGGGCAATCACCGTGGCGGCGATGGCGACGATGATGATGAGGACGATTTCCAGCCAGCCGACTCTCATAACCCTCCGCGCCGGTTTTTTAGTCCTGGAAGGGGACGATGTAGACCTTATCGCCCTCCTTGCGCCCCTTGAGCAGCTCGCAGTGCCGCAGCGTGGCGAACTGATTCTGCATATCGCGCGGCGACAGGCTGAACTTGGTCATGACCTCTTCGCCGGTGGTCTTGCCCCGGTTCTTGACGAAGGCGTAGATGGCCTGCTGGAGGTCGGTAAGCCCGGCGGTGGGGTCGGCATCGCTCTGCCGGGTACGCGTGGCGGCGTAGACGGCCCAGGGGTCGCAGGTACGGTTGGGGCTGCGCGCGTCAAAGTAGCAGTCTTCGCAGAGCACCTGACCCAGGTGCTCGTAAGAGTCTTCGTCGCTGATGTTGCGCTGGCAGCGCTGGCATTGCATGGTCTTGGCCCGTCCCTACTATAAATAGAATCGGGCCCCGGCGTCAAACCGGAGCCCGTAGTTGGCGTGGTATCTTTCTCCGCTAGGGGCGGCGCTCACTCATTCAGGGCCTTGGCCATCTGTATCTCTTTGACCAGGTCTTTGATGGTAATGGCCGATAGCGTCAGGGGCTGCATGGTGCCCCTTGCCCCCAGCGAGGCGGCCACCCGCGCGATAACGGTGTTATTGGGGGCCTCCAGGATGTTGACAAAATCGTACTCGCCCAGCAGGGCGTACTGGGTGAGAATCTTCGCCCCCATATCCTCGACTTCCTTGTTCACTTCCCATATCCGGCTGGGGTTCTTCATAATGGTCTTTCTTCCGGCGTCGGTCAGCTTGGTCAGCATCAGATAGAACGGCATCTTTCACCCCTCCTCTAAATCAGAACTCGCCCGGGAGCCGGGTGAGTTAATGAGCTAATCTTACACCACTGCCGACCAGGTGTCAATGCTCTCCGGGTCAAGTTTTGGTTACCTTTTACCGTCTTTATTTCCCCTTGATGGCGAGCGGGATGCCGGCCACCAGCAGCAGGACGGCGTCGGCGCGGGCGGCCAGTTTCTGGTTGGCCTGGCCGAGCAGGTCGCGGTAGAGGCGGCTGGCCGGGTCGGGGGGCACCAGGCCCAGGCCGAGCTCGTTGGAGACGATGATGAAACTAGCGTCGGCGCGCTCGATGCAGGTAAGCAGGCCCTCGATTTCGCCGGCGACGGCTTGTTCCAGGGCGGCCTCATCGGCCCGGGGATAATTGCCGAAGATATTGCTGACGAGGAGGGTGATGCAGTCGATAATCACCGTTTTAGCCGCCCCGAGCTGCGGGGGAATGGTCTGGCCGAGGCCGGTGGCGGTCTCCAGCGTGCGCCAGCCGGGCGGGCGGTTCTTACGGTGCATTTCTATACGCCGTTTCATCTCCGCGTCGCCGGCTTCGGCGGTGGCCACGAAGAGGACGTCGCCGCCGGTTTTTAAGGCCATTTCCTGGGCCAGGCGGCTCTTGCCGCTGCGCGCCCCGCCCAGTATCAGCGTGAGTTTCAAATGTTTTTCCTCCGGCGGCATATTTTTGACCTCTCCCCCTGTATCCCCCTCTCCTTACGAGGCAGGATGAAGGAGAGGGGGAAGAATATAAAGAAGGGTAAACCCTTCTTAGACTACCCTTTACCCCATTCCTTTCTCCATTATCTCGTATATCCGCGGTATATCCAAACTCCCGCGCACCAGGTCGGCGAGCTTGTCGTACTCCTGGTCTTTAGACGTGGCGGCGGGGCTGCCGTTCTCTTCCAGACCCCAGTAGCGGCGCAGGTTGGCGAGGAAGAGCCGGACGAAGCCCTGGTTGTGGAAAAGTCCGTGCAGGTAAGTGCCGAGGATGGTGCCCTCCGGGTTGGCGGCGCCGTCGGCGTAGCCGGCGGGGCGGGGGGTCTCGCAAATCCGGAAGACGCCGCGCCCGTCGGGGCCGGAGGTGCGCCCCATGTGTATCTCGTAGCCGTTGAGCCTTTCGTCCTTCGTACCGGCCAGCAGGCCGCCGTCCAAAACGGGTACGGCGGCTACCTGCCGGGTGGACTTCTCCGGCTCGAATTCCGTGGCTACGTCGAGCAGGCCCAGCCCGGCGACCTCTTTTTGCGGCGATTCGACGCCGCCGGGGTCGAGGATGCGCCGGCCCAGCATCTGGTAGCCGCCGCAGATGCCCACCACCGGCGTGCCCGCCCTGGCGCGGGCCAGGATGGCATCGGCCAGCCCCGACCGGCGCAGGTAGTCCAGGTCGGCCACGGTGCTCTTGGTGCCGGGGATGATAATCAGGTGGGCGTTATTTAGCTCGGCAGGCTGCGTGACGTAGCTGACGCGGCCACCGGCTGCCTCCAGCGGGTCGAAGTCGTCGTAGTTGGAGATGCGCGGCAGGCGAATCACGGCGATGTTGAGGTCGCCGTCGCTGGCCGGGGGGCGCTCGTCCAGGTAGACCGAGTCCTCCTGGGCGAGGCGGATATTGCGGAAATAGGGGACGACCCCCAGCACCGGGCGGTGCGTGCGCTGCTCCAGAAATTCCAGGGCGTCCCCGAGGAGGCTCACGTCGCCGCGGAACTTGTTGATGATGAACCCCTTGACATAACGCCGCTCGTCCTCGTCCAGTAGCTCCAGCGTGCCCACCAGCGAGGCGAAGACGCCGCCCTTATCGATATCGCCGACGAGCAGCACCGGGGCGCCGGCCAGGCGGGCGGTGCGCATGTTGACGATTTCCCGCGCCTTGAGGTTGATTTCGGCGGGGCTGCCCGCCCCCTCGATGACGACGATGTCGTACTCCGCGCGCAGCCGCCCCAAAGCCTCCTCGACTGTTTTCAGCAGGTTGGGGGTGTATTTGTAGTAGTCCTGCGCCGAGATGGTCGTCACCGCCTTGCCCATGACGATGACCTGCGAGCCGCTGTCGGTGGTGGGCTTTAGGAGCACCGGGTTCATGTCCACGGTGGGGGCGATGCCGGCGGCCTCGGCCTGCACCACCTGCGCCCGCCCGATTTCGCCGCCGGCGGCGGTAACGTAGGAGTTGAGGGCCATGTTCTGGGCCTTGAAGGGCGCCACCTTATGGCCGTCCTGGCGGAAAATGCGGCAGAGGGCGGCCACCATGACGCTCTTGCCCGCCGAGGAGGCCGTGCCCTGTATCATCAAGGTCCTGGCCTGGGTCATAGTTTCCCTTTATATCAGGTTGGGGACTACGGTAAATATCAAAACGGCGATAATCAGCCCTATCGCCTCGCCGACCTCGTTAATCGCGCCGTAGGTATCGCCGGTCAGCCCGGCGAACTTGCGCCGGAAATACAACGCCAGCAGGGTGGCGACGAGCCATATCCCCCCGGCAATAGCCAGCCCGGCGTAAGCTAAAAGCGGCCAGAGGGCCGCCGCCGCGCCGAAAGTAATCACCGCGGCGATGGCGAACTGCGGCCAGCGCGTCGCCCGCTTGAAGGCCGTCCCCAGCCCTTCGGGACGGGCGTAGCGGAAGGCGAACAGGGCGTAGACCATCGCCCCGCGCGAGGCCGCCGGAACGATGACCAGCGTGGCCGTCATCACGCCGGCGGGGACGCTGACCAGGGCGGCGTACTTGATGAGCAGCACCACGGCAATGCCCACCACCCCGAAGGCCCCGGTGCGGCTGTCGCGCATGACCGCCCAGCGCTGCTCGGTGGTCTTGTGCCCGGCCACGCCGTCGCAGGTATCGGCCAGGCCGTCCAGGTGGAGCGCCCCGGTGGCGACGACCAGCGCCGCGATGACCAGCGCGCTGACGACGGCCGGCGGCAGGATAAGGCCCAGCAGCCAGTTTAAGAGCGCCAGCACCCCGCCGATGCCCAGCCCCACCAGCGGGAACCAGGCGGTGGCCCGCCCCAGCTGCTCCGGGGTGGCCCCGGCCTTGCCCGGCAGGGGAAGACTGGTGAGGAACCTGACGGCGGCTAAGAAACTTGCCAGTGTTATTCTCCTTCCGAGACGCCGGCCTCGGCGAAGGTGGCCATCTCGTTAAGGGTGCGGGCGGCGGCCTCGGCTATGATGATGCCCAGCGCGGCGCCGGTGCCCTCGCCCAGGCGCATGTCCAGGCTGAGGAGCGGTGTCAGCCCCAGGCTCTGCAGCATCAGGGGGTGCCCCGCCTCCGCCGAGGCGTGGGCGGCGATAAGATGATCTTTAACCTGCGGCGCCAGCCCTGCGGCGATTAGGGCGGCGGCCCCGGAGATGAAGCCGTCGAGGACGACGGGCACGCGCCGGGCGGCGGCGCCGAGCATGACCCCGGCCAGCCCGCCGATTTCAAAGCCGCCCACTCTGGCGAGCACGTCCAGGGGCTTTTTCGGGTCGGGATGGTGGTGCTTTAAGGCCCGCTCGATAACGCTTATTTTATGGTCAAGCTGGTCGTCGGAGAGGCCCGTGCCGCGCCCGGTGACTTCTCTGGCCGTCATGCCCGTCATGGCGGCGAAGATGGCGCTGGAGGCGGTAGTATTGCCGATGCCCATATCGCCCGTGCCGACGATGTCCAGCCCCCTGTCCGCCGCCGCATTGACCAGTTCGATGCCCGTTTCCAGCGCCCGGCGCGCCTCCTCCCCGGTCATGGCCGGTTCCCGGCACATGTTTTTGGTGCCGTAGGCGACCTTTTTGACGACGAGGTACGGGTGGGGCTTGAGGTCGCCGGCGACGCCCATGTCCACGAAACAGATGCGGGCGCCCGCCAGGCGGGCCAGCACGTTGATGCCCGCCCCGCCCCGCAGGAAGTTCTCCACCATCTGGGCGGTGACCTCCTGGGGCCAGT
>DAOUEP010000014.1:0-46333 GCA_034430515.1 Dehalococcoidales bacterium
CTTTCGATGCCGCAACATGTATTGGGTCAACGTTTGCTTTTGGCGGTTACCTGCAGACAATCCAGGCAATAAAACAGGCTGTCCATCATAATGGACGCCTTGGTATCGGCGAAACCCACTGGTTGAGCAATCAGGTACATCCGGAATACGCCCAAAAACAGATAACTACCCACACAGAACCGGAACTAACTCAATTTACCCGTGATGAAGGCTTTGAACTCGAATACATCATCCGTGCCAGCCGCGACGACTGGGACAGGTACTATTCGGATAGTTGGTATGCACTGATAAACTGGCTTGAAGAAAATCCTACCCATCCTGACTATGAACAGGTATTCAAGCATTTTCGTACTGACCAAGATGATTATTTACAGTTCCAACGCCAATATATGGGTTGGGCAATGTACTGCCTCACTCATATGAAATCTCATTCGGTGTGATAGGTAGGATTGCCTGTCTGCGGTAAGATACTTACAGATTGCTCTCTGTTTGTATTTAATCAAACATCCAAGTCTTTTCGAATAACATTTCAAATCTGGCAACCCACGAATCTATCCCCATGACGATAATGCCCGAGGGAAGAATTGTATGGTTTGGTGGAGACGGGGGAGAGTCGAACTCCCCGTCCAGAAGAAGCCACCCAGGCTATGCTACAGGCTTAGTCGGCTCTTTAGTCTTACCCGGCTTACCTCAACCGACCGAGTTGAGCCGGGCCAGCCAGTAAAGCTTAGGCCACCCTTACCGGCGTGGGGGCGGCGGCACCCCGGCTTTGCGGCACCCAATCCCGGCCCGTCGGGGTGAGACCGGGTTGGATGGCAGTCTATATGTTAGGCTGCAACCATTTCTGGTTCGGCGTTTGTTGTTTGCCGTCGGTTTAATGAGGTGGCGGCACCTCAGCCTGCGAACCTGTAATGTACTTCCCCTGTCGAAACCACGCGTCCCCGTTCGCTTCGCGGGGGATAGCCAGGGCTACCTCCCTGACTATATTATACCATGTCTCAGCTTTTAGACGTACATTCTCCCGGAGTGTGTGGTGAAGTTGAAGATGGGTTTATCTACCCTTCGGTATATTATCGGGCAATGCATCAATCCTTGAGGGATGAAGATGAGGCAGGTTTTTGTTATCACATGTTTCTCGTCACCCAACCAGAATTCAACCTCTCCGTTCAGCTCGTACGGGTCATCCAAATCGGTGCCGAACATCCCCAGGACTTCATCATAATCGTGCTTATGAGGTTCGGCTACGGTTCTGGGCTCTCTGATGAGCCCCACGGGAGGAGACCAGGCAGTCTCCACGTAAAAAGCTCCGGGTATTACCTCTTGATCCAAGAATAATAACCGCCCTCCCTGGCCTTTACCCGCGGCCTGGACCGGATTAGTCCACGATGCTTCGGCAATGTCTGCTTTCAACTCGGTTACGATATATTTACCGTATTTGGTTTTGGCCATTGTTTCACTCCTTCTATTAATTTTGAGGCAAGACGAGCAATATTACGGCGACTTTACTGCCAGCGTTTTAATTTTCAGATTGGAGACGGGGGAGAGTCGAACTCCCCGTCCCGAAGAAGCCATCCGGGCCAGGCTACAGGCTTAGTCGGCTCTTGGTGACGCGGGCCAGCTCGCGGTCGGACTCGCGCTTGGTGATGGCGGCGCGCTTGTCGTAGAGCTTCTTGCCCTTGGCCAGGGCGATTTCCACCTTGGCCACGTTCCCCTTGATGTAGACGCGGGTGGCCACCAGGGTCAGCCCCTTTTCGGCCAGCTGGCTCGTGAGGCTCAAGATTTCCTTGCGGTGCATGAGGAGCTTGCGCGGCCTAAGCGGGTCGTGGCCCAGGTAGCTAGACGCCTCGTAGCGGGCGATGTGGGCGTTGACCAGCCACAGCTCGCCCTTTTCGGGGCGCACGTAGGCATCCCCCAGCGAGACCCTACCCGCCCGGACGGACTTAATCTCCGAGCCGGTGAGGGCGATGCCCGCCTCGTACTTTTCGCCGATATTATAGTTATGGAAGGCCTTGCGGTTGGTGGCCACCGTCTTGATAGCCATAATTAGATATTGTACCACAACGCAAATGGCTAACCTAGAGGGATAACGAATGGTGGCGGGCTATTCCACGGTGAGGGTCTTGGCCAGGTGGCGGGGGAAGTCCACCGGGCAGCCGCGCTCTTTGGCCACGTAGTAGGCCAGCAGCTGCAGCGCCACGGTATTGACCACCGGCGAGAAGAGCGGGTCGGTGGCGGGCACAGTGATGACGGCGTCGGCCAGGTCGGCGATGGTCTCGTCGCCCTCGGGCACCAGGGCCAGCACCGGCGACTTTCTGGCCTTGATTTCCTTGATGGAGGTGATGACGGCCTGGTAGGTGCTATCGGGGGCGACCACGGCCACCACCGGCTTGTCCTCCCCCAGCAGGGCGTAGGGGCCGTGCTTCATCTCGCCGGATGAGTAGCCCTCGGCGTGGATATAGGAAATCTCCTTGAGCTTGAGCGCCCCCTCCAGGGCCACCGGGTAGTTGATGCCCCGCCCCACGTAAAAGGCGTTCTCGCAGCCGGCCAGCCGGGGCGCCTCGGCGGCGATAGCGGCCTCGTTATCCAGCACCTGCTGCACCTTGCCCGGCAGGCTTCTAAGCTCCATGACCAGGTCGTCGAGGCGGCCGGCGTCGACGCGGGCGTAGGGAATCGCCAGCCAGTAGAGGGCGATAAGCTGGGCGATGAAGGTCTTGGTGGCCGCCACGCTTATCTCCGGCCCGGCCTGCGTGTAGATAACCTTATCGGCCAGGCGACTCATGGTGCTGCCGACGACGTTAGTTATGGCGATGATGCGGCTGCCCTGCTCGCGGAGGCGGCGGGCGGCCTTGAGGGCGTCCAGGGTCTCGCCGCTCTGGGTGATGACGATGCCCAGGCTACCGGCGGCGGCGTAGCCGCTGTAGATAAACTCGGAGGCCAGCTCCGTCCTCACCCGAATCTTATCCAGCCCCTCGATGATGTACTTGCCCGTCAGGGCGGCGTGGTACGAGGTGCCGCTGGCCAGGATGACGATTTCCTCCAGGCGGTCGTCGGCGGTGCCGATAAGCTCGGCGGCGGGCTCTTCGGCGGCGATGTAGCCGGTGAGCGTATCGCGGATGACGCGGGGCTGCTCGTGGATTTCCTTGAGCATGAAGTGCTCGTAGCCGCCCTTGCGGGCGTCGGTCACGCTCCAGGTTATCTTGTTTTCCTCGCGGGCCACCGGCTCGCCCTGGTTGGTGATAGCGACGCCGCCGGCGCTTACCACGGCGAGGTCGTCGTCCTCCAGATATATCACCCGGCCGGTGTAGTCCAGCAGGGCGGGCACGTCGGAGGCGATGAAGTTCTCGCGGTCGCCGACGCCGATAATCAGGGGGCTGTCCTTGCGGGCGGCGACGAGGTTGTCCTCCCCGGCCATGATGGCAATCATGGTGTAGGCCCCTTCTATATCGGCCAGGGCGCGCGCCACGGCCTTGACGAAATCGCCCTGGTAATACTCCTCGATGAGGTGGGGCAGGACTTCGGTATCGGTCTGGGAGAGCAGGGTGTGCCCGGTTCTGGTCAGGCGCTCGCGCAGCTGGTGGAAGTTGGTGATGGTGCCGTTATGGACGATGGCGATGCGGCCTTTACAGTCGGCGTGGGGGTGGGCGTTGACCTTGGAAGGCTCGCCGTGGGTGGCCCAGCGCGTGTGGCCGATGCCGGTGCTGCCGCTTATTTCCGGCAGGGCGCGCACCAGCGCGTGCACCCGCACGGCGTCCTTAAAAACCGTGAGGCCGTCCCCGGCGGCCACGGCGATGCCGCAGGAATCGTAGCCGCGGTACTCCAGCTTGCCCAGGCAGTTAAGGAGCACCGGCGGCGCCTTCCGGGCGCCGATATAGCCGACAATGCCGCACATTTTATCTCATTTGTCCCGTTTTTCTCTTAATACACCAGCGAGCGGTCGGGCAGGCGGCCGCTGATAACCCTGGACATCTGTATCTGGCAGCCGTTGCCGATAATCGCCCCCGGCCGCACGGACACGCCGCTTTGGATGCTGACGTCCTCGCCGATGATGGCGCCCACGTTACCGGAAGGCCCCTCGCCGTTGATAAGTACCTCGCTGCGCCCGCTGGCGGCGGTAAAGCGCCCCTCGATGCGGCCGCCCCGGGCGATGACCGAATCGGCGATGATGCCGCCGGGGCCGATGGTGACGTCGCCGCCGATGACGCTGTTCCTGACCTCGGTAAACGAGGCGATACAGACGTTATCGCCGATGGAGGTGGCCGGCAGGATGCAGACGCTGGGGCCGATATCGCAGCCCGCCCCGATGACGGCCGGGCCGTAGATGCAGGTGCCGGGGCGGATAACCGTCCCCTCCCCGATGGCGACCTGCCCCTTGATGGTCACGCCGCTCTCGATGGTGCCGCCCTGGCGCGCCGCGATAGTGCCGAGGACGGCGCTGTTGAGGCTGATGATGTCCCAGGGATAGACCGCGTCCAGCCAGGTGGCTTCCGTCTCGATGGCCTTGATGACGCGCCCCCCGCCAATCATGGCGTTGAGGGCGTCGGGGATGTCCAGCACGTCCCCGATAAACGTGAAAATATCTTTGTTGAAGGCGTAAATGCCGGTGTTGACCAGGTTGCCGCCGGCCTCCTCGGGCTTCTCGACGATTTCACTCACCTCGTCGCCGCTGACCCCGACCACGCCGTAGCGCCGCGGGTCGGCGACGCGCTTGACGAGGACGGCGTCCGGCCCGGCGGTGACGAAGTCGGCGAGGGTGGCCGCCGCGATGAGGTTATCGCCGGGCAGCACCAGGAACTCGTCGGCGGCCACGTCCCTGGCCTGGAGCAGGGCGTGGGCCGTCCCCAGCTGGGTCGCCTGGGTGACGTACTCGATATTGACGCCGAAGGCCTCGCCGGAGCCCATGTAGTCGTAGACGTGCTCCTTCTGGTAGCCCACCACCAGGCAAATCTCGCGGATGCCGCTTTCGGCCAGCGCCTCCACCACGAAACGCAGGATGGGCTTGCCGGCGATGTCCAGCATCGCCTTGGGCCGGTTGACGGTAAAGGGCCGCAATCGCTGCCCCTCCCCCGCCGCCAGTATAATCGCCTGTTTCATAGACCACCCCTCAATAGAGCTTTGTCCCCGGCAGGACGACCCCGCTGACCACCGCCCCCGGCCCGATGCAGGAGCCGCCGCCGATAATGGTGCCGACGTTGATGGAGCAGTTGATGCCGGTCTCCACGCCGTCGCCGATGATGGCGCCCAGCTTGCGGCGGCCGGTGTCCACGCCGCCGACCTTGATGTTTCGCTTGTCCAGTCTTAAATTGGCAATCTTGGTGCCCGCCCCCAGGTTGCAGCTCTCGCCGATGACGCTGTCGCCCACGTAGTTGTGGTGCGGGATTTTGGTGCCGTTCATAATGATGGAGTTCTTCACCTCCACGGCGGCGCCGATGCGGCAGCCGTCGCCGATGGCGGTGGCGGGGCGGATGTAGCAGTTGGGGCCGATATCGCAGCTTTCCCCGATGACCACCGGCCCCTCGATGTAGGCGCCGGAGCGGATAATAGTATCTTTACCGACGCCCACCGCCCCCTTGAGCACGGCGCCCGGCTCCACCTGTCCCAGGTTCTCCAGCTTCATCCCGGCCATGACGCCCTCGTTGGCGGTAATCAAGTCCCAGGGATAGCTCACGTCCAGCCAGCCGGCGAGCCGGTGGCAGCGCAGCCCGGCTTTGGTAGCGATGATGAATTTTAAGGAATCGGTAATCTCGTACTCGCCGCGGGGCGATTGCTCCGTCCGGGCGATGGCGTCCAGAATTTCCGGCGTGAAGAGGTAAAGCCCGGCGTTGGCCAGCTGCGAGGGGGGCTTGAGCGTCTTTTCGTAAATACCAACGACCTTATCGCCCTCTATGGCCGCAATCCCCAGGCCGCGGGGGTCGGCGACGGCGATAACGCTCATGGTGTTGCCGCGGGCGGCGGCCAGCTTTTTAATATCCTTGCGGCCGATGACGACGTCGCCGTTCATCGCCAGGAAATTGCCCGTAACCAAGCCGCCCGCCTGCCCGATGGCGTCGGCGGTGCCCGCCTGGCGGCGCTGCTCGCAGTAGGCGATGCTCACGCCCCACTTCTTCCCGTCGCCGAAGTAATCGCGCACCTGGTCGCCGCCGTAGCCCACCACCAGGATAAAATCGCTGATGCCGGCGGCGCGCGCCTCCAGCAGCAGGTGTTCCAGGATGGGCTTATTGGCCAGGGGCAGCATCACCTTGGGCCGGTGGCTGGTAAGGGGGCGCATCCGGTTGCCTTCGCCGGCGGCCAGAATTATCGCTTTCAACTGGCTTTACTCCCGCTAACTACCGAATCTTGAACGGCCTTGAGGCCGCCCTCGTAAAGACGGCGCGCCCCGGCCTCGGTTTTGGCCTCGGCGGTGAGCCTTATCTTGGGCTCGGTGCCGGAGGGGCGCACCAGCAGCCAGCCGTCTTCGAAAACGAGCTTGAGGCCGTCGCTGTTGCCCGCCGTCACGGGATTGAGTTTCATCAAATTCGCCTTGAGCCGCGCCATGTCCACGCCGCCGCTGGCGACGTTGCCGCGCTGGAGCGGGTAGGCCGGGATGGCGTCGGTAAGCTTGGCCAGGCGCTCGCGGGCGGCCAGAGTGGCAATCTGCGCGGCGGCGTAGATGCCGTCCGGGCAGAGGGAGATAGCCGGGAAAATCCAGGCGCCGGAGGTCTCCCCGCCGAAATCGCCGCCATTGCGCAGCTCTTCGGAGACCCAGGTATCGCCGATGCGCGTCCGCCGCAGGGCGAACCCCGCGGCTTCGATGGTCATCGAGGCGTCCAGCGTGGTAACGACTTCTTTGGCACCGACGGCCCGCGCCAGCAGCACCAGCATCTTATCGCCGGGGATAAAGCGTCCCCGCCCGTCGACGGCCATCATGCGGTCGGCGTCGCCGTCGTGGGCGATGCCCAGAGCCGCGCCTGTCCGGCGCACCAGGCGGCCTAAATCGGTCAAATTAGCCTCGATCGGCTCGCTGGGGCGGGGGAAACGCCCGTCGGGCCGGCAGTATAACGGGATTACCTCGCAGCCCAATCTTTCTAAAAGCCGAGGTGTAATGCGGCAGGCCGCCCCGCCGCCGGCGTCCACCACCACGCGCAGGTCTAGTTTATCCGGGAAATGCTCCAGGATGGCCGCGGTGTGCCGCGCCAGGGCGCTTTCGTAGAGGGCGGCGCGCTTGATGTCCGGCCACTGAGCCGTCGGGCAAGCATCGGCCAGCACCGCCGCTTCTATCTCCGCCTGCCGGGCGGCGCCGAAGGACGAGCCGTCCCGGTTGAGGAGCTTCAGGCCGTTATACTCCGGCGGGTTGTGGCTGGCGGTCAGCATCACCCCGGCGTCGAAGTCTCGGGCGGCATAAGCCAGCGTCGGCGTGGGGGCTACCCCGGCGTCGGCGGGCGCGGCGCCCCCGGCCAGCAGGCCGGAAAGGACGGCGTGTTTCATGGCGTCGGCCGAGGTGCGGTTATCCGTGGCCACCACCACGCGGCGGTGCGTTTGGGCCACGGCCAGCCCCACCCGGAAGGCCAGGCGGACTAGCTCTCCATCGAAGACGGCGCGGATGCCGGAGGAGCCGAACAGCTTCATATCACTTTAATTCTACTCCTGACCCCTTAAATGTCAACCAAGCTAACCCTGATATTGCGCCCGGCCCAGCCGTGGGACGAGGCTTGCAATTGACGGCGCGATGCCCCTAAGATGTATCACGATTACCTACCGGCAGGAGGCCCGAAATGGATAAAAACCACCACACCACCGAAATCGTCATCGGCGTGCTGGCCGTCGTCTCGATTGCCCTGGTGGCCGTCGAATCGCTGGTGACACTGTCCCCGGCGGCACTCTGGGGGCTTTACGCCGTCGACCTGGTCATCTGCGTCGTCTTTGCCGCCGACTTTATCCACCGGCTGCGCGCCGCCGAGAGCCGCGCCCGCTTCTGGAAGACCAACGGCTACGAAATCCTGGCGATGATTCCGGCCATGGCGCTCTACGGCCTGGGGGCCATACCGGCCATCTCCTCGGCGTTGCGCTCGCTGCGTCTCATCCGGGTGGTGCGGGTCATCCTGCTCATGGCACGGATGCGGCGGGTGATGTCGCGGGGAGGAGGCTTCCTGCGGGGGCGCTACCTGCTGGCCATGCTGGGCATCGCCGCCACCATTGTCTTCATCGGGGCCTTCGCCGTGATGATCCTGGAAAGCGGCACCGAGACCGCCCAGATAACCAACTTCTCGGACGCCGTCTGGTGGAGCATCTCCACGGTAACGACGGTCGGCTACGGGGATATCGTCCCCCACACCGTCGCCGGGCGCATCATCGGGATGGTGCTGATGGTCGTCGGTATCGGCGTCATGGCAGCTTTTATCTCGGAGGTGAGCGCCGCCATGGTAACATCGCGCCTCAAGCGGGCCCAGTCCCCCGAAAACCTGAAGGAGCACCTGACCGTGCAAATCAAGGGGCATATCGATAACATCGACAAGCTCAGCGAGGCGGACGTGGCCCTGCTCATCAAGATGATACGGACGCTGCGCGACCGGGAGGAGGCAGCCGGCCCGCCCTAAAGATAAGTTCTATAGCCAAATACCTAAGACCAATACGGGATTGTGGCGCGTCCGGGTCGACCCGTATAATTTATATAGAGGCCCCGAATTTATCCCCGGCAGGAAAAGAAATGGTTACCCCGGACGAAACCGACGGCAACGATAACCTCAAGATAAGCCCCTTCGACGAGATGTTGCCTTCGGACATGGCCTTCAAGGCGCAGGAAATCGGCATCAAGAAGGCCAACCTGGACTTCCTGAGCACCCTGGCCCTGGCTATCCTGGCCGGCGCCTTCATCGCCCTGGGCTGCATCTTCTTCACCGTTTCCCAGACCTCGGCGGGCGTGGCCGTCCCCTGGGGCATCAGCCGGCTGGTCGGCGGCGTGGCCTTCTCGCTGGGGCTGATTCTGGTCATCATCGGCGGCGCCGAGCTTTTCACCGGCAACAACCTGATTATCATGGCCTGGGCGTCGCGCCGCCTCTCCACCTGGCGGGTGGTACGCAACTGGGGCATCGTCTACCTGGGGAACATCAGCGGGGCCATCGCCACCGCCCTGGTCGTCTTCTGGAGCCAGCACTACGAGATGGCCGGCGGGGCCGTGGGCGTGACCGCCCTGGACATCGGCCTGGGCAAGGTAAACCTGGACTTCGTCCCGGCGCTCATCCTGGGGATACTCTGCAACACCCTGGTCTGCCTGGCCGTCTGGCTGACCTACAGCTCGCGGACGACCTTCGGGCGGATTCTGGCCATCATCTTTCCCATCAGCGCCTTCGTGGCCGCCGGTTTCGAGCACTGCGTGGCCAACATGTATTTCGTGCCCTACGCCATCCTCATCCAGGCCGGTGCCCCGGCGGCCTTCTGGCAGGCGGCTGGCGTCAGCGCCGCCAGCTACGACGGGCTCTCCTGGGGAGGCTTTTTCCTCAACAACCTGCTGCCGGTAACCATCGGCAACATGATTGGCGGCGTCTGCTTCGTCGCCCTGGTCTACTGGGTCATCTACCTGCGCGGCAACCGCGCCAGGGCCGGCTAGCTCCGGCCCGTCTTGACCCCCAGGTACTGCGCCACCAGGTCCATGGCGCAGAACTGCCCGCACATGCTGCAGGCCGCCCCGGCCGTGGCCCGCTGCCGGTGGACTTTGGCGACCTTTTCGGGGTCGAGGGCTAATCTGGCCTGCTCCTCCCAGTCGAGGCGCTGTCGCGCCGCCGACATCTTTCTGTCCCGCTCGGCGGCGCCGGGTATCCCCTTGACGATATCGGCGGCGTGGGCGGCGATACGGGAGGCCATCACCCCTTCGCGCACGTCGGCGGCGTCGGGGATGGCCAGGTGCTCCGAGGGCGTCACGTAGCAGAGGAAATCGGCCCCGGCCATGGCCGCCAGCGCCCCGCCGATGGCCGAGGTGATGTGGTCGTAGCCGGCGGCGATATCGGTCACCAGCGGCCCCAGCACGTAGAACGGCGCCCCCTTGCAGAGCGACTTCTGGAGCTTGATATTCGTTTCAATCTGGTCGAGGGGGATATGTCCCGGCCCCTCCACCATCACCTGTACGCCGGCGTCCCAGGCGCGCTGCACCAGCTCGCCCAGGGTTATCAGCTCTTCCACCTGGGTGCGGTCGGTGGCGTCGGCCAGGCTGCCCGGCCGCATGCCGTCGCCCAGGCTCAGGGTAACGTCGTGCTCACGGGCGATAGCCAGCAGGCGGTCGTATTGCTCGTAGAGGGGGTTCTCGCGGTCGTTGTGGAGCATCCAGCCCACCATGAAGGCCCCCCCGCGCGAGACGATATCGGTGACGCGGCCCTGATTCTTGAGCCGCGCGATGGCCGCCAGGGTCACGCCGCAGTGCACCGTGACGAAGTCCACGCCGTCGCGGGCGTGCTCTTCGATGGCGGCGAAGATGTCGTCGGCGCTCATGCGGACGATGGCGCCGTATCTTTCGATGGCGGCCACGCCGGCCTGGTAGACGGGCACCGTGCCGACGGGCCGGGGGCTGGCGGCGATGATGGCGCGGCGGATGGCCGGGATGTCGCCGCCGGTAGATAAGTCCATCACGGCGTCGGCCCCGGCGTCCAGCGCCACCTGCAATTTCTCCAGCTCGGTATTGACGTCGCCGTAGTCCGAGGACGTGCCGATGTTGGCGTTGACCTTGGTGGAAAGACCCGTTCCCACGCCGCAGGGGACGAGGTTCTCGTGATTGATATTGGCCGGGACGACGACTTTACCTGCCGCGATATTTTGCCTTAGTGCCTCGGCTTCCACCTGTTCGGCGCGGGCCACCGCCGCCACCTGCGGCGATATTTCCCCTCTTCGGGCAATTTCCAGCTGCGTCATGGCGCACCTCCCGCCAAATAATAAAACCAGGAGCCAGGCTGAAATCCTCAAGGCCTCTGGTTTGACTTTTCAGTCCGCTTCCCTACGCTCGTATTACCGAGGTCAGGTTCCAAGGGTCGCCCCCCTTGCGGAGGACTCTCAGCCCTGAGCACCCCTAGCGGTTAATTTGTGGTCTAATTATAGAATATATGTCGTGGCAGCGTCAAATTCTCCTACTAATCCTAGAACGGCATTGTCAGCCGCGTCCCGGCGCTGTTCTGAAAGAATCTATCGCCGAAGAACTGCGCCAGGTAAGCCCCGGCGGCAAAGCCGGTGCAGTGGGAAACCCCCAGATACTGTACTCCCATCTCCACCAGCGCCGCCGCCGTTCGCTCCAGCCGCTCCGGCGAGGCGTGCACCAGGTGCGTCCCGCCGATGACGGCGTAGATATTACCCTTGCCGGTAATCTTTTTCACGTGCATCAGGGTATTGACGATGCCGCGGTGGGCGCAGCCCAGAATAACCACCAGGCCGAAATCGGCGTCGATGACCATAGCCAGGTCGTCGGGGATGGTGTCCTGCTGGAGCGCGTCCCCCTCCTTGACGCGGAGGTAAGGCTCGATTGTCTCGTAGTCGGTGACCATGGGTATCTCGCCGGTGGTGGTGATGCGGGGCGAGAGCTTGACCGGCTTCTCGGAATAATGGAAATCGGCGCCGGTCGCCTCCAGCGCCTCGCGGGCGAAGGGGATGCCGATGTAGCTCGCCGGCGTTTCGTCCAGGCTGCCGTACTTGCGCCCCCAGACGGCTGGGTGGGCGATGACCTCGCGGCGGCCGGTGCGCTTGAGGACGTCATAAAGCCCGCCGGTGTGGTCGTAGTGGCCGTGGGAAATAACGATGCGGTCGACGCTGGCCAGGTCGATGCCCATCAGGTCGGCGTTGGGCACCGCCGCCTGACCGGCCCCGGTATCAAAGAGGATGCGCTGGCCGTCGGCCTCCACCAGCACACTCAGACCCCATTCCGCCATCACGGCGGGGCCGGCGGTGTTATCGCTCAGGGTGGTAATTTTTACTTCCATGCCCTTCCCTCAGCGCATTATAGCACTTAAAACGGGGCAATCAACAGGCGCAGGGCGACCAGCGCCAGCCCGCCCGCCAGCAGCCGGATGATGAGGACGCCGTTAATCCGCTGCGACAGGCGGGCGCCGAACTGCGCCCCGACGACCGCCCCCGCCGAGAGCACCAGCGTCCGGCCGATATCGCCGGTATAAGTCCCCAGGGCCAGGTGAGTATCGATGGCGGTAAAGGTGCTGATGGCCACCATGAAGTGTGAGGTGGCCGTGGCGATATGGGCGGGGAAGCCGAGGATTTGCGTCAGGGCGGGCACGTGGATGATTCCGCCGCCGATGCCGAGCATCCCCGAGACAACCCCCACGACGAAGGCGATGGCCATACCGAGGGGAAGGTTGAAGGCGTAGTGGTGGACGTTCTGCTGGCGGTCGGTGAGGCGGCGGGTCATCTGCCACCTGAGCAGGAGGCCGCTGCCGGCCCGGCTCCGGGGCCGCACCATCAGGTAAACGGCGATGAGGAGTACCACCACCCCGAAGACATACTGGAACACCCCGCGGCTCAGCAGGTTGGTCAGGTAAGCGCCGAGGACGGCCCCGGGCACGGCCGTGATGGCGAAAAGCAGGCCGGAGCGGTAGTCGATGCGCCGGAGCCGCCCGTAGGCGATGGACCCGGAAAGGGCGTTGAAAAAGGCTACCGTCAGGGTGATGCTGGTGATGGTCGCCGGGGTATCGTCGGGGTAAAGGTAGAGCAGAATGGGCACGAGGATGAATCCCCCCGCCGCCCCGATAATAGTGCCGAAGGCGCCGATGAACAGGCCGATGAAGACCAGCAGTGCCCAGATAATTTAACCGTCCTCCTTCCGGGCGGCGCCGGGGACTGGCATCACCGTGTCGCCGCCCTAGCCGCCCAGCTTTTCCCGGACGGAGGCCAGCTTGCCGGCGATGGTGATGGGCTTGTCGCGGCGCTCGTCGATGCGGATGGTGGTAACGACCCTTTTGGCGCCGGCCCCGAAGGCCGATTCGTGCATCTTCTGCGCCAAGGCGAGGAGGTGAGGCAGCTCGCCCTCGATAATGGTGTTCATGGCGGTAAGCTCGTACCGGATGCCCGGCTCGTTTTGGAGCAGTTTCACCGCCCCGGCCACGTAGGCGCTGCCCGAAGTCGAGCCGGTGCCCACCGGGACGACGCTGATATCAATCATGGCCATCTCACTCACCTCCCCTAGTCTATCTTGTTTTTGAGCCGCCGGTAGTACGAGTCCTTCAGATAAAGGGCGGCCAGGGGGTTGTGCCCCAGCACCCTGTCCTTGACGGCAATCACGGTGAGGGGAACCTGGCAGTACTTGATAAAGAGGGTATCATGGCCGATGCAGAGCCCCAGCATGACGGCCAGGTCCACCCCGCTCCGGTTGATAATCATCGCCTGGGCGATGGGGTTGCACATCGTCTCCCAGGCCTCCGCCCCGGCGATTTTCTCCTCCGGCTTGAGGCCGAGGCGCTCCTTGGGGACGGCCCCGGTCTTGCACTGGACGGAGCATACCTCGAAGCCGTTGGCCTCCAGTATCTCGGTAAGGCGGGCGGCCTCGCCGGCCAGACCGCCGCAGTGGGCGATGCCCAGCCGCTTATAGCCGCACTTGCGGGAGAACTGAATCAGCTCCTCGACGCGGGTGTTGCGGGTGCGCAGGCCGTCGGGGAGGCGCTCGTAGCACTGGAACTCCTGCACGGAGGCCAGCCGGGCGAACTCGCCCACCTCGGGCCTGGCGTACTCGGCCAGCGCCGCCTCGATGACATCCGGCATGAGCTTCATCGGGCAGAAGGCGGGCGCCTTCTCCAATGGTGATGAGGTATCGTCGGCTCTGGCGCCCAGCTTTTCGCAGGCCTTGGTGGGGCAGCGGGCGCAGCGGGGGTATTTCGCTTCGGGCATGGCTTTACTCCTTGGGGTTGTCTCGCTCTCATTCTAGTAGCTGGGGAGGGAAAAGACAACAGCGGCAATTATCTCCGCGCTTTCCCCCTTTATTGCCCCCCGCCCCGCATTTGAGCTACAATATAACTATAGGAGGGCAACATGTGGCTCCAGACCCGGATGTGGCTGCTCATGGCCGTCATGTTCGGCATCCTTTACGGCGTCGTTACCGGCATCGGCGTCTGGGCGGGCGGCGCCAGCTACTCCTACGTCTACATCGTGCTGGCCTTCGTCTTCATCGGCTTCCAGTACCTGCTCGGCCCGGCCATGGTGGGCTGGACGATGAAGGTGAAATACGTCTCCGAGCGCGAGGAGCCGGAGCTGCACCAGATGGTCAGCGAGCTGGCCGTCCGGGCGGGCCTCCCCAAGCCCAGGGTGGGCATCTCCCCGCTCAATATCCCCAACGCCTTCGCCTTCGGGCGGTCGCAGCGCGACGGGCGGGTCTGCGTTACCCGCGGCATCCTCAACCTCCTCAGCCACGACGAGCTCCGGGCGGTGCTGGGGCACGAGCTTTCCCACATCAAGCACCGCGATATGGCCATTATCACCCTGCTTTCCGCCATCCCCTTAATCATGTACTGGATTGCCTTCAGCTTCATGTTCCGCGGTTCCTTCGGCGGCAACCGCCAGGGCGGCGGCAGCGTCGCCGTGCTCATCGGCCTGGGGGCGATGCTGCTCTATTTCTTCACCAATCTGCTGGTGCTCTACGGCTCGCGGATACGGGAGTATTACGCCGACCGGGGCAGCGTCGACCTGGGCTGCGCGCCGCACCACCTGGCCACGGCGCTCTACAAGCTCACCTACGGCAGCGCCCGCCAGCGCGACTCCGCCGAGATGAAGAAGGTGCAGGGGGTCAAGGCCTTTTTCCTCAACGACCCGTCGCGGGCCTGGTACGAGGTAAGGGAGCTGAAGCAGGTTGACCGCGACATGAACGGCGTCATCGATTACGACGAGCTTTTAGAGATGAGAAGCAAGCGGTTGCGGCTGGGCGCCGGCGATAAGATGATGGAGCTTTTTACCACCCATCCCAATATGCTGAAAAGGATAAAACACCTGTCCGCGCTGGTCGTCTGAGGCGGCGGCGGGGTTGTCCCAAAGTACTAGGTCGGAGGAACGTGTTTTCTTGACTTTTAAAACGGCATACGATAAACTAAGTGTCTGGGTAGCGGTGCACCGGCACCTCATTTTTCAGGCCCCCCAGAAACGGCAACTTTCGTTATGCCAGAAGCAAGGTTTGGATGAAGATTGCCATCAGCGGTAAAGGCGGCGTAGGTAAGACCCTTCTTTCAGCTTTTCTGGCGCAGACCTTTGCCCAATCCGGCTACTCGGTTATCGCCATCGACGCCGACCCCGATGCCAACCTGGCGGCCACGCTGGGCTACCCCCACCCGGAAGAGATAACCCCCATCTCGGCCCTGGAAGACCTCATCGAGGAGCGCGTCGGGGTGCGCCCCGGTACGCCGGGGGGTTTTTTCAAGCTCAACCCCAGGGTGGACGACCTGCCGGAGGACTACTCCGTCAAGATGGACGGCATCCGCATCATGGCCATGGGACGCATCAAGCGGGGCGGCACCGGCTGCTACTGCCCGGAAGGCTCGCTCCTGCAGGCGCTGCTGGCCCACCTCCTGCTCCAGCGCGACGAGGTTGTCATCCTGGACATGGAGGCCGGCATCGAGCACCTCTCCCGCGGCACCACCCGGGCGGTGGACAAGCTCATTATCGTCGTCGAGCCGGGACGGCGCAGTATCGAGACGGCCCAGACCATCGCCGCACTGGCCGCCGACCTGGGCGTGAAAAATATCGCCGTCGTCGGCAACAAGATACACAACGAGGCCGATAAGGAGTTCATTAAAAAGAGCCTGCCCGGTATGGAATCCCTCGGCTTTATCCCTTATGATACGGCAATCAACGAGGCAGACCTGGCCAATCGCCCCCTCTTCGCCGCCAGCCCGCAGACCGCCCGCGAGGTCAGAGCTATTTACGATAAACTCGTGGCGGCGCGCCGGCAGCGCCGGGAGGCAACTGACACTGGCACTAGAAAGGCAGAGTAACAGGACGGAGGTACCCGGCCGAGCCGCCCCGGTACGGGCGGCCCCCCGGCTTACGGGCCGGTATCCGTTTTGCCTCGGAGTAAATTCTATATTCCTGTTGACGGTATTTCCTGGCGCGTCTCATAATAAATAAGAATAAAAAATCAGGAGGTCTTTCAGTGGCATACGATGCAGTCAAGATGCAGGATTGGCAAATCTCGGAGGCGGCCGAAGCCAACATGCCGACCCCCGACGAGTGGCGGGAGAAGCTGGGGCTGCAAAAAGACGAGATTCTCCCCTACGGCCGAATTGCCAAGCTGGATTTTCTCAAGATTATCGACCGGCTCAAAGACCGTAAAGATGGCAAGTATATTGAGGTGACCGCCATCACCCCCACCCCCCTGGGCGAGGGCAAGTCAACCACGTCCTGCGGCCTCATGGAGGGGCTGGGCAAGCGCGGCATGAACGTGGGCGGGGCGCTGCGCCAGCCCTCGGGCGGCCCCACCATGAACATCAAGGGCACCGCCGCCGGCGGCGGCAACGCCCTGCTCATCCCCATGACCGAGTTCTCCATGGGGCTTACCGGCGATATCAACGACATTATGAACGCCCACAACCTGGCCATGGTAGCCCTGACGGCCCGCATGCAGCACGAGCGCAACTACGACGACGAGCAGCTGGCCCGCCTCACCGGGATGCGCCGCCTCGCCATTGACCCCACCCGCGTGGAGTTCGGCTGGATTATCGATTTCTGCGCCCAGAGCCTGCGCAACATCGTCATCGGCCTGGGCGGCCGCATGGACGGCTACACCATGCAGTCCCGGTTCGGCATCGCCGTAAGCTCCGAGCTGATGGCCATGCTCTCCATCGTCACCGACCTGGCCGACCTGCGTAAGCGTATGGACGAGATTACCCTGGCCTACGATAAAAAGGGCAAGCCCGTCACCACCGGCGACCTGGAGGTGGGCGGCGCCATGACCGCCTGGATGCGTAATACCATCAATCCCTCCCTCCTCTGCACCGTGGAGTACCAGCCCTGCTTCGTCCACGCCGGGCCTTTCGCCAACATCGCCGTGGGGCAGTCCTCCATCATCGCCGACCGCATCGGCCTCAAGATGTTCGACTACCACGTCACCGAGAGCGGCTTCGCCGCCGACATCGGCTTCGAGAAGTTCTGGAACGTCAAGTGCCGCTACAGCAACCTCAAGCCGCACGTCTCCGTGCTCACCACCACCGTCCGGGCGCTCAAAATGCACGGCGGCGGCCCCAAGGTGGTGGCCGGCCTCAAGCTGCCCGAAGAGTACACCAAGGAGAACGTCGGCCTGGTGGAAAAGGGCCTGCCCAACATGCTCCATCTCATCGGCGTTATCCGCAAGTCGGGCATCAACCCGGTGGTCTGCATCAACGCCTTCCACACCGATACCAAGGCCGAGCACGACGTCATCCGCAAGGCGGCCGAGGCGGCCGGGGCGCGCTGCGCCGTGTCCACTCACTGGGCCGACGGCGGCGACGGCGCCCTGGAGCTGGCCGATACCGTGATGGACGCCTGCAAGGAAGAAAACAAGTTCAAGTTCCTCTACGCCAACGAGACCAAGCTCCGCCAGCGCGTCGAGCTTATCGCCAAGGAAGTCTACGGCGCCGACGGCGTCTCCTGGACGCCCGACGCCGAGGCCAAGGCCAAGGCCTTCGAGAGCGACCCCAAGTACGACGAGTACGCCACGATGATGGTCAAGACGCACCTCTCCCTCACCCACGACCCGACCCTCAAGGGCGTGCCCAAGGGCTGGACGCTGCCCATCCGCGACGTGCTCATCTACTCCGGCGCCAAGTTCCTCTGCCCCATGGCGGGGACGATTTCCCTGATGCCGGGCACGTCTTCCAACCCGGCCCTGCGCCGCGTGGACGTGGACGTTAAGACCGGCAAGGTACAGGGGCTGTTCTAGCCATGGTTCCGGTATGTGAGAAACGTCATTTTCACTAACGGTCCAGGGCTGTTACGATGAATATATGGAGATAAGATAGGAATAAGATATTGAGCATAAATATCGCCGTAGCCGGCAAGGGCGGCACCGGGAAGACCTCGGTCACCACTTTGGTCATCCGCTACCTGCTTAAAAACGGGCTGGGGACGGTCCTGGCCGTGGACGCCGACCCCAACTCCAACCTGGCCGAAAACCTGGGCCTGGAGGTGCGCCAGACGGTAGGGCGCATCCTCAACCAGTTCCAGGGGGAAAAGCTCAACATTCCCCCCGGCATGACCAAGGAGGCCTACCTGGAGTACCAGCTCAACGTGGCCATCACCGAGAGCAAGAACCTGGACCTCATCACCATGGGGCGCGGCGAAGGCCCGGAGTGCTACTGCTATCCCAACGTGGTCATCCGCAAGCTCATCGACGACTGGTCTAAGAACTACGCCTACGTCGTCATGGATAACGAAGCCGGCCTGGAGCACCTGAGCCGCCGCACCACCCAGAACATCGGCGAGCTGTTGCTCGTCTCCGACCACAGCGTCAAGGGGCTGCGGGCGGTGGCCCGCGTCCGCGACCTGGTAAAAGAGCTCAAACTGGTCGTGGCGCGCCAGTCGCTCGTCATCAACCAGGTGCCCGGCCGGATAGACCCGCTCCTCTCGCAGGAGATGGAGCGGCTGGGGCTTACGCCGGCGGCAATCATCCCCGTTGACGAAGAACTCAGGCGCTACGACCTGGAGCAGAAACCGCTCTTCGACCTGCCGGATACGGCGGCGGCGGTAGCGGCGGTCAACGCCCTGATGGATAAACTCCTCGCGACCAAACCAGCCGAGATGAAAAGGGGGTAAAATGACAGCACAACTGATTAAAGGCGCCGAAGTCGCCGCGCAGATTCGCCAGGAACTCAAGCAGGAAATCGCCGAACTCAAGGCCAAGCACAACGTGGTGCCCGGCCTGGTCACCGTCCTCGTCGGGGCCGACCCGGCCTCGCAGGTCTACGTCGGCGCCAAGGAGAAGACTTCAAAGGAGCTGGGCATCTACTCGGAGCGCTACGACCTCCCCGAGGATACCTCGCAGGAAGACCTATTGAAGCTCATCGCCAAGCTCAACAAAGACCCCAAGATTAACGGCATCCTGGTGCAGCTGCCCCTGCCCAAGCACCTCAACGAGGAGCAGGTGCTCTACGCCATCGACCCCAAAAAGGACGTGGACGGCTTCCACCCGGTCAACGTGGGCAAGCTGATGATTGGCGAGCCGGACTACCTCCCCTGCACCCCCGCCGGCATCCAGCAGCTCTTAATCCGCATCGGCGCTCCCATCGAAGGCGCCGAGGTGGTCGTGGTCGGGCGCAGTAATATCGTCGGCAAGCCCATCGCCAACATGCTTTTGCAGAAGGCGCCGGGGGCCAACGCCACCGTCACCGTCTGCCACACCCGCACCCGGGACATGGCCTTTCACACCCGCCGCGCCGATATCCTCATCGCCGCCATCGGCCGGGCCAATTTTATCAAGGCCGACATGGTCAAGGAAGGCGCCTACGTCATCGACGTCGGCGTCAACGAAATCGGTCGCACGGCCGAGGGCAAGCGCATCCTGGCCGGCGACGTCGAGTTCGATACCGTCAAGGAGAAGGCCAAGGCCATCACCCCCGTCCCCGGCGGCGTGGGCCCGATGACCATCACCATGCTGATGATGAATACGGTGCGCGCCGCCAAGGTGGCGGCCGGCCTTAAATAAACAATGCCCCCATATCAGAAACAAGGAGGAAAAATGAGCTACAAAACGGTCACGAAGGAGGCACCCGGCCGGGGGGAGGTGGAAATCCTGACCGAGACCTACGAGCCAGGTCTGCCCGAGGGAGAGGACGCCGGCCGGTGGCGCCAGAAGCTGGAAAGCCGCGACGAAAAGCTGAAATATCTTAAGTCCGGCGAGCGCTACTGGTACAGCGATGACTGGTTCGGCAGCGAAAAGCGGAAGAACCCCGCCTGAGAGAAGGAGGCAAAATGGCTTTTGAGATTCCCAAGACCGCCTATAGCGGCAAGATAAAGGAGATAACCCTGGGCAAGGGCGATAAAGCGGTTACCGTCGGCGGGGAGACCTCCTACCCGTTTTATCTCTTCGAGGGCGAGATGACCAACCTCCCCCGCATCGCCATGGAGGTCTACGACATGCCCCCCGAGGAGTGGGCGAAGGCGGCGCTGGAGCCTTTCGCCGGCGTCACCGACGACCCGGTGGCCTGGGCGCTTAAGTGTATCGAGGACTACGGCGCCGAGATGATTTGCCTGCAACTCCTCTCCACCGACCCCAACGGCCAGGACCGCCCCGCGAACGAGGCCGCCCAGGTGGTCAAGAAGGTGGCCGACGCCATCGACGTGCCCCTGATTGTCTGGGGCACCGCCAACCACGATAAGGACACCGAGGTGCTCAGGATGGTGGCCGAGCTGGTGCAGGACAAGCCCCTGATACTGGGCCCGGTGGAGGAAGGCGACCACAAGAAAATCGGCGCCGCCGCCATCGGCTACAAGCACACCGTGGCCGCGTCGTCCCCCATCGATATCAACCTGGCCAAGCAGCTCAATATCCTGCTGGGCAACCTGGGCGTCCCCGATAGCTCCCTCGTCATCGACCCCACCGTAAGCTCTATCGGCTACGGCATCGAGTACTGTTATTCGGTGATGGAGCGGATGCGCATGGCCGCCCTTACCCAGCAGGACGCCAAGCTCCAGTTCCCCATCATCGCCAACATCGCCAAGGAGACCTGGAAGAGCAAAGAGGCCAAGCTCAGCGAGCAGGAAGACCCCAAGATGGGCAACGCCAGGAACCGGGGCATCCTGCTGGAGGCTATGTCCTCGATGATACTGCTCCTGGCCGGGGCCGACGTGCTCGTCATGCGCCACCCCGAGGCGATAAAACTGGTCAGGGAGATGATTAGCGACCTGACCGCCAAATAAGTGAGGTAAAAACTAACATGGCAGATGAAGAAAAGAAAATGAAAAGCATCGACAAGGCCAGCCTGGAACTAATAGAAAAGGCGGCCAAAGACGGGGTAAACACCGCCTTTGACCGGGCCGATTCCATGAAACCCTGCCCCATCGGCTCGGTGGGCAGCTGCTGCAAGCACTGCGGCATGGGCCCCTGCCGGGTCCCCCTGCCCAAGGGCAAAGAGGAAACTCCCGAGGAAAAGAAGAAGCGGCGCGGCATCTGCGGCGCTACCGCCGAGACCATCGCGGCGCGAAACTTTATCCGCATGGTGGCCGGCGGTGCCGCCGCCCACTCCGACCACGGCCGGGGCGTAGCCGAACTTTTCCTGGCGGTAGCCAAAGGAAAGGCACCGGGCTACGAGATAAAAGACGAACAAAAGCTGTTGCAGCTGGCCCTGGACTGGGACATAGAAATTGGTGACCGCAGCAACAGTGAAATAGCCGTTGACATCGGTGAGAAGGCCCTGGCCGAATTCGGCAAGCAGGAAGGTGAAATTATCACCCTGAGGAAGGCGCCGCTGAAGCGCCAGGAGCTATGGCGACAGCAGGGCGTCGCTCCCCGCGGTATCGACCGCGAGATTGTGGAGATAATGCACCGTACCCACATCGGCGTCGACCAGGACTATAAAAACCTACTCAAGCAGGGAGTCCGGGCCGCCATCGGTGACGGCTGGGGCGGCAGCATGATTGCCACCGAGCTTCAGGATATCCTCTTCGGCACCCCGGCCCCGATACTGGGTAAGGCCAACCTGGGAGTGCTCAAGAAAAACGAGGTAAACATCATCATCCACGGCCACGAGCCGTTGCTCTCCGAGATGATTGTGGCCGCCGCCAGCGAGCCGGAGATGCTGGAGCTGGCCAAGTCCAAGGGGGCCGAAGGGATAAACCTGTCCGGCATGTGCTGCACCGCCAACGAGATACTGATGCGCCACGGAGTGGCTATCGCCGGGAATTTCCTACAGCAGGAACTGGCGCTGGTCACCGGAGCGGTCGAGGCCATGGTGGTAGACGTCCAGTGCATCATGCAGTCCATACAAACCGTGGCCGAATGCTACCACACCAAGATAATCACCACTGCCTCCAAGGCGAAAATCCCCGGGGCTATCCATATCGAGTTCAACGAGCACGATGCCCTCAAGTCGGCACGCGAAATTGTCAAGACAGCCATCGAGAACTTCCCCAACCGCAAGGGTAACATCCTTATTCCCGAAGAACAGTGCGACCAGATTGCCGGTTTCAGCCACGAGACCATCAACTACCTGCTGGGCGGTATGTTCCGCGCCTCCTACCGGCCGCTAAACGATAATATCATTAACGGCCGCATCCGGGGCGTGGCCGGCGTGGTCGGCTGCAATAATGCCCGCGTCAAGCACAACGAGGGCCATATCGCCATGGTCAAGGAACTCATCAAGAACGACGTGCTGGTGATTACCACCGGCTGCAACGCTATTGCCTGTGCCGAAGCCGGGCTCCTGGTACCCGAAGCCGCCGCCAAGTACGCCGGCGAGGGCCTAGCCGAGGTCTGCGAGACGGTGGGCATCCCGCCGGTGCTGCACATGGGCTCCTGCGTGGATAACTCCCGCATCCTCATCGCCGCCACCGCCATGGTCAAGGACGGCGGCCTGGGCGACGACATCAGCGACCTGCCCGTGGCCGGGGCGGCGCCGGAGTGGATGAGCGAAAAGGCCATCTCCATCGGCCAGTATTTCGTCGCCTCCGGCGTCTACACCGTCTTCGGCGTCACCTGGCCTACCGAGGGCAGCAAAGAGGTGACCGACTACCTCTTCAAGGAAATGGAGGAACAATACGGCGGTATGTGGGACTTTGAACCCGACCCCATCCAGGCCGCCCACAAGATGATTGCCCACATCGATAAGAAGCGGGCCGCCCTGGGCATCGACAAGGCCCGCGAGCGAGTACTTTACGATATGGAAATGAGGCGCGAACTGGAAGGCTAGGCTTCCGAAAGCGCGTTATCAAGGAGGTAAAAGGAAAAAATGTCCAAGATAATTGCATCGGCGGCCATCAATGGCGCCCACAAAATCGTCGACCAGGCCGAGCAGAAATGGAAAGAGGCCATGGATAAATGGGGGGCGGGCGAGCCGGTCGGCTTCCCCAACACCGCCTACTATCTCCCCATCATCTACGGCATCTCCGGGATGAAGGTGGAGAAGCTCGGCGACATGGAAGCCGTCCTCAAAAAGTGCCAGGCGCTGCTGCCGCCGCCGGTGAAATCGGAGCACCACCTCCCCTACCTGGGGCCCACCCTGGACGCCGGCATGATTACCTTCTGGGCCGAGGAGCTCATCGAGGCCATCCGGTATCTGGAAACCCCGGACTTTTACGTCCGCGGGGAGGACGTTACCGATAGCAACATCTGGCTGGGCGCGGCCGACGACGTCATCATGCGCAAGCGCGGCGTGGAGTTCGTGGACGGCACCGCCCCCGGTTTCGCCGCCATTCTCGGCGCCGCCCCCACGGCGGAAATCGCCAAGGACATCGCCGAGGAGCTGCAGAAGAAGAACCTCTACGTCTTCATGGCCGGCAGCCATAACGGCCAGACCTTCTCCCGGCAGCTGGTGGAAGCCGGCGTGCAGATTGGCTGGGGCACCCGCCTGGTCTCCTTCGGGCCGGATACCTCGGCCACCGTCTTCGCCATCGGCTTCGCCACCCGGGCCGCCATCTCCTTCGGCGGCATCGAGCCGGGCGACTACCGCAAGATACTGATATACAACAAAGACCGCGTCTTCGCCTTCGCCATGACCATGGGCGACGTTACCGACGAGTGGTACGCCAACGGCGCCGGCGCCATCAATTGGGGCTTCCCCATCATCGCCGATACCCCCATACCGGAGATACTCCCCACCGGCGTCTGCACCTACGAGCACGTCGTCTCCAACGTCCCCCACGACGAAATCGTCTCCAAGGCCATCGAGGTCCGTGGCCTCAAGGTCACCGTCACCGAGGTGCCCGTCCCGGTCGCCTTCGGGCCCGCCTTCGAGGGCGAGCGCGTCCGCGGCGACGATATCTACCTGGAGGCCGGCGGCGGCCGCACCCACATGGTGGAGTGGGTCACCTCCAAGCGCATGGACGAAATCGAGGACGGCCACATCGAGGTCATCGGGCCGGAGCTGAGCGACATCGAGGCCGGTTCCCGCCTGCCCCTGGCCATCGCCGTGGAAGTGGCCGGCCGTGAGATGCAGGACGACTACGAGCCTATCCTGGAGCGGCAGATTCACCACCTCATCAACTACGCCCAGGGCCTGATGCACATCGGCCAGCGCGATATCGCCTGGCTGCGTATCGCCAAGCAGGCCGTGGAAAAGGGCTTCAAGCTGGAGCACATCGGCACCATCCTCCACGCCAAGCTGCACCAGGACTTCGGCCGCATCTTCGATAAGATACAGATTAAGCTCTATACCAAAGACGAGGACGTTAATAAAATCGTCGAAAAGGCCCGGGCCGCCTACAAGACCAGGGACGAGCGCATCGAGGGCATGACCGACGAGACGACCGAGACCTACTACTCCTGCACCCTCTGCCAGTCGTTCGCCCCCAGCCATGTCTGCGTCATCAGCCCGGAGCGCACCGGCCTCTGCGGCTCCTACAACTGGATGGACTGCAAGGCCGCCTACGAGATAAATCCCACCGGCCCCAACCAGCCGGTGCCCAAGGGCGAGGTCATCGACCAGAAGAACGGCCAGTGGAAGGGCGTCAACGAGTTCGTCACCCAGGCCTCCCGCGGCAAGATAGACCACTATAACTTCTACTCCATCGTCAACGACCCCATGACCACCTGCGGCTGCTGCGAGGCCATCGCCGCCGTGCTGCCGATGTGCAACGGCATCATGACCGTCAACCGCGACTACACCGGCGAGACCCCCTGCGGCATGAAGTTCACCACCCTGGCCGGTACCATCGGCGGCGGTCTTTCCACGCCCGGCTTCGTGGGGCACGGCAAGTACAACATCACCCAACGCAAGTTTGTCGCCGCCGAGGGCGGCCTGCTGCGCATGGTCTGGATGCCCAAGATACTCAAGGAGGAAATCGGCGAGCGGTTTGCAACCCGCGCCGCCGAGCTGGGCGTGCCCGACCTGCTGGACAAGGTGGCCGACGAGACCATCGGCATTACCGAGGACGCCATCCTGCCCTTCCTCACCGAGAAGGGCCACCCGGCGCTGGCAATGGACCCGATACTGGGGTAAGGGGAAAGGAGAATTAAAGATGGCACTAACGGGAATAGAAATCTTCAAGCTGCTGCCCAAGACCAACTGCGGCGATTGCGGTGTGCCCACCTGCCTAGCATTCGCCATGGCTCTGGCCGCCGGTAAGGCCGAGCTGACCAAATGCCCCCACGTTTCCGAGGAGGCCAAGGCCAAGCTCTCCGAGGCGTCGGCGCCGCCCATCCTGCCGGCCACCATCGGCAGCGGCGATACCGCCCTCAAGGTGGGCGGGGAGACGGTCATGTTCCGCCACGAAAAGCGCTTCGAGAACCCGCCCGGCATCGCCATCCTCATCAGCGATACCATGGCCGACGCCGAGGTGGACGCCCGCCTGACCAGGGCCAAAGACCTGACCTACGAGCGGGTGGGGCTGACCCTCAGCTCCAACCTGGCGGCCCTGAAATGCGAGAGCGGCGACGCCGCCAAGTTCGCCGCCCTGGCCGGTAAGGCCGCCGGGAGCGGGGCCAACATCATCCTGATGAGCCAGGACCCCGACATCCTGGCGGCGGGCCTTAAGGCCTGCGCCGCTAAAAAACCCCTACTCTACGCCGCTACCAAGGACAACGTGGATAAAGTAGCCGCCCTGGCCAAGGAAAACGGCTGCGCCGTGGCCGCCAGGGCCGACGGGCTGGAAGAGCTGGCCGCGCTCACCGGGAAGCTGGACGCCGCCGGCATCAAGAACATCGTCATCGATTCCGGGGCGCGGGCGGTCAAGCAGGCATTGCAAGACCAGATTGTCATCCGCAGCGCCGCTTTGGCCAAGAAGTACCGCCCCCTGGGATATCCCACCATCACTTTCCCCGCCGAGATGACCGATAACCCCCTCAAAGAGGCCATGATTGCCGTCATGTTCGTCGCCAAGTACGCCGGCATCATCGTCCTGTCCGATTTTCAGGGCGAGAGCCTCTTCCCCCTGCTGGTGGCGCGCTTAAACATCTACACCGACCCGCAGCGCCCGCTGGCCACCACCCAGGGCATCTACGAAATCAACAACCCCGACGAGAACTCGCCGCTGCTGGTTACCTCCAACTTCTCGCTCACCTACTTCATCGTCTCCGGCGAAATCGAGAACTCCAAGGTGCCCAGCTGGCTCTATGTAAAGGACACCGAGGGGCTCTCGGTGATGACCTCCTGGGCCGCCGGCAAGTTCAGCGCCGATATCATCGGCCCGGCCATCAAGAAGAGCGGCATCGACGAGAAAATCAAGCACCACAAGCTCATCATCCCCGGCTACATCGCCGCCGAGAGCGGCGGGCTGGAGGAGGAGCTGCCCGGCTGGGAGATTCTGGTAGGCCCCAGAGAGGGCGCCCATATCCCGGGTTATCTGAAAACCTGGAAGCCTTAAAGCGACGTCAAGGAGGCAACATGATCCTCATCGGGGAAAACCTGAACGTAATATCGCAGACCCTCGGCCCGGCCCTGCGCGAGAAGAACGCCGGCCCCATCGAGCGGATGGCCAAGGACGAAACGGCCGCCGGCATTGACCTCATCGACCTCAACATCGGCCCGGCCCGCCGCGGCGGCGACGAGCTGATGGACTGGGTGGTCAAGACCGTCCAGGGCGTGACCGATAAGATGCTCTCGCTGGACACCACCAACCTGGACGCCATGGAGGCCGGCCTCAAGGCCCGCAACGGCCCGGTGCTCATCAACTCGGTCTCGCTCCAGACCAGCCGCGTTGACCGCGGCCTAGAGCTGGCCAACAAGTACAACGCCGACCTCATCGGCCTCCTCTGGAGCAACGACGGCATGCCCCGCGACGTCAACGAGCGGGCGATGCACACCGTGGACTTTATCTACAAGGCCAACGAGGCCGGCATCCCCAACGAGCGCATCTGGATTGACCCCATCGCCAGCCCGGTATCGGTGGAAATCAACCAGGTCAAGGCCTGCGTGGAGTTCATGGGCATGCTGGCCGAAATCGCCCCCGGCTGCAAGTCCACAGTGGGGCTTTCCAACATCTCCAACGGCGCCCCGGACAAGCTGAGATGCTGGCTCAACCGCACCTACATGATAATGCTGATGCGCTACGGGCTGTACTCGGCCATCGTGGACGCCTTCGATAAAGACCTCATGGCCATCGCCCGCGGGGAGCGCCCCGACATCGTGGAGCTGGTGCATAAGATGATGGACGGCGACCAGCCGGACATCGCCTCCCTGCCCGATGAGATGGCCAAGTACGCCCGCACGGTGCGGGTGCTCAAGGGCGACTCGCTCTACTCACACTCCTGGCTGGAGGTATAATAATTGTCATTGCGAGTCCTTCCACTGAAGGACGAAGCAATCTATTGACCAACGAGGGAGAGATTGCTTCGCTCCGCTCGCAATGACAGCTAAATAAGCGGGAATCCAGGTCGGGAGGATGGGCTGGATAGCCGGGTCAAGCCCGACGCTGACAAGATAGGCTTATGACAAGGGAACGTCTGACGTTACCGGAGCAGAACGTACGCGAGTACGCCAACGAGCTGGCCTGCCGGCTGGCCCGCGAGCAGCTGGCCGCCATCGGCGACATCGAGGCGCAGTGCCAGCGCGCCAGCGCGCGCTACAACGCCGGCCAGAAGCTCATCCGGCTGACCTACCTCAACCAGGAGTATGCCATCGGCTTCCCCGGCGGCGAGGTAACCCTCTCCGGCAGCGAAGCGACGGTGCCCATCCGCGATACCATCCTGCTGCTGCACTACTTCACCCAGGCCAAGGGCACGCCGCTATCGGGCAAGACCATCACCTACAAGGAGCTGCACGACGGTCTCAACTACTACCCTACCTTCGCCAAGCGGGCCATCCAGCCGCTGGTGACCTTCTTCGGGGAGGCGCCGGACAAGCTCGCCCCCACCGCCGCCGCCTTCGGAGGGAAAAAGGCCGAGTACGGGGACGCCGCCGTCACCATCGACGCCTTCCCCCGCGTGCCGGTATCATTCGTCCTCTGGCGGGGCGACAAGGAGTTCCCCCCGGACGGCAGCATCCTCTTCGACGCTACCATCGCCGACTACCTCACCAACGACGATATCCATACCCTCTGCGAGACCATCGCCTGGCGGCTGGTGCGGCTCTTAAAGACAGGAGGTGAGTCCTCTGACTGAAGACACGCTGACCAGGGCGGACGTTCAGGGCAAGCTGGGGGAGGTCTTCTCCCACTACCAGGGCGAGCGGCAGGAGCTTATCCCCATTTTGCAGGAGACCCAGGCGCGCTTCCGCTACCTGCCGGCGGCGGCCATGCGCGAAATCGCCCGCTTTCTGGGGATGCCGGAGAGCACCGTCTACGGGGTAAGCACCTTCTACGCCCAGTTCAAGCTCAAGCCGCTGGGGCGGCGCATCATCCGCGTCTGCCGCGGCACCGCCTGCCACGTGCGCGGCGCCGGCAAGGTGCTGGCGGAAATGGAGAAACAGCTGGGCATCAAGGCCGGGGAGACCACCGCCGACATGGAGTATACCCTGGAGACGGTGGCCTGCATCGGCGCCTGCGCCCTGGCCCCGACGATGACCATTGACAGCGAAACTTACGGCAAGATGACCCCTAAAAGAGTTGCGGAGGTTCTAGGTGCCACCCGAAAAGACTGACGGCGAGAAGCCAGCGCGGACGATATTCATCTGCCAGGGGACGGGCTGCGTCTCCGGCAAGTCCTTTGAAATCACCGAGGCGCTCAAGGCCGCCGTGACCGAGCTGGGCCTCAAGGACGTCAAGGTGGATTACACCGGTTGCCACGGCTTCTGCGAGCAGGGGCCGGTGGCCATCGTCGAGCCGGAGGGCATCTTCTACACCCACGTCACCCCCGCCGACGCCCGCGAGATTGTCGAATCGCACCTGCGCGACGGCCAGCCCATCGAGCGGCTCTTCTATAAAGACCCCGCCAGCGGCGAGGCGATACCCTACCACAAGGACATCAAGTTTTACAACATGCAGCAGCGCATTATCCTGCGCAACTGCGGGCGGCTCAACCCGGAGCGCATCGAGGACTACATCGCCGCCGGCGGCTACGCCTCGCTGCGCAAGGCATTAAAAGAGATGACCCCGGAAGGGGTCATCGAGGAAATCAAGCGCTCCGGCCTGCGGGGCCGGGGCGGCGCCGGTTTCCCCACCGGCCTCAAGTGGGAGTTCTGCCACAACGCCCCCGGCGACCAGAAGTACATGATTTGCAACGCCGACGAGGGCGACCCCGGCGCCTTTATGGACCGGAGCACCATGGAGGGCGACCCGCACACCGTCATCGAGGGCATGACCATCGCCGCTTACGCCATCGGCGCCTCCGAGGGCTATATCTACATCCGCGCCGAATACCCCCTGGCCGTCAAGCGCATCCGCCTGGCCATCCGGCAGGCCGAGGCCAAGGGCTTCCTCGGCGACGGCGTCCTGGGCACCGGATTTAGCTTTCACGTCCACATCAAGGAGGGCGCCGGGGCCTTCGTCTGCGGCGAGGAAACGGCCCTGATGGCCTCCATCGAGGGCAAGCGCGGCATGCCCCGCTCGCGTCCCCCCTTCCCGGCCACCTCCGGCCTCTGGGGCAAGCCCAGCAACATCAACAACGTCAAGTCGCTGGCCACCGTGCCGGTGATTATCGCCAAAGGCGCCGACTGGTACGCCGCCACCGGCACCGAGAAAAGCAAGGGCACCTGCGTCTTCGCCCTGACCGGCAAGATTGCCAACAGCGGCCTCATCGAGGTGCCCATGGGCATCCCCCTGCGCCAGATTATCTACGAAATCGGCGGGGGCATCCCCGGCGGCAAGCGGTTCAAGGCGGTCCAGACCGGAGGCCCCTCCGGCGGCTGCCTGCCTGCCGACTACCTGGACTCGCCGGTGGACTACGAGTCGCTCACCGCCGCCGGCTCGATGATGGGCTCGGGCGGCATGGTCGTCATGGACGAGGAGACCTGCATAGTGGACGTGGCCCGCTATTTCCTCTCCTTCACCCAGGCCGAGTCCTGCGGCAAGTGCGTCCCCTGCCGGGTGGGCACCAAGCAGATGCTGGACATCCTGGAAAGAATCTGCCGCGGCGAAGGCGTGCCGGAGGACATCCCCCTGCTGGAACGACTGGGCAACGACATCAAGGCCGGGTCGCTCTGCCAGCTGGGCCAGACCGCCCCCAACCCGGTGCTGACGACGCTGCGCTACTTCCGCGACGAGTACGAGGCCCACATCAACGAGAAGCGCTGCCCGGCCCTGTCCTGCACCAAGCTCATCTCTTTTTATATCGACCCGGACAAGTGCCAGGGCTGCGGCATCTGCTTAAGAAACTGCCCGGCGGAGTGCATCGCCGGGGACAAGCGGATGGTGCACGTCATCGACCAGGAGAAGTGCGTGCGCTGCGGCACCTGCCTGGAGGTCTGCCCGGCACGGTTCGACGCCGTGGTCAAGGTCTCCGGCGAGACCTTCGACGTGCCCGCCGCGCCTACGCCGGTCAAGGAGAAGCCCAAGGCCGCCGCGGCCTGAATTTTTCCCTTTCTCGACGAGGAGAAATATGTCTCCACGGGGGTTGATTTCTTACCTCACCCCCTGTATCCCCCTCTCCAAACTCAGCATCAGGCAAGACCTTTTGATATTCTGTTTGGAGAGGGGGGATTTTCATTAAGAGGGGGTGAAACCCCCTCTTCGCGGGCTACTCCCTTTTCCCACCCCACGGGGGTAAAGGGGCGGGAAATTAAGGGCTAAGCCGCGGCTGCCCCCAGGGTGGCCTGGGTGGGAATAGATAACAACGATAGGGTGGCCGGGGGGGCAGCGGGTTTCTTTGCCGCCGCTTCGTCCCTGTGCTAAACTACAGGCGTGATAACGGGGGAAAATACGTGCAGATACTGGTAACCAACGACGACGGCCTCAATTCCGCCGGGCTGTGGGCGCTGGTGGGCGAGCTTAAGAAAGTCGCCGCCGTAACCGTGGTCGTCCCCGACCGCGAGCAGAGCGCCATCGGCACGGCGGTCAGCCTCTTCCGCCCGCTGGAAGTCCGCGAGGTCGCGCCGGAGGTAGAGGGCGTGGCCGCCTACACCGCCGACGGCACCCCCGCCGACTGCGTGGTGCTGGCGCTGGGCAAGCTGATGACCGGGGCAGTCGACCTGGTCGTCTCCGGCATCAACCTGGGCCCCAATCTCGGCGAGGACGTCTACATCTCGGGGACGGTGGGCGGGGCGCTCCAGGGCTATTTCCGGGGCAGCTCGGCCATGGCCGTCTCCGCCCCGCGCGGCAGCGATGAAGCATTGCCCACGGCCGCCCGCGCCGCCGCTATCCTGGCGGGACGCATCGCCAGCGCGCCGCCGACCTCGCGCGTTTTCCTCAACGTCAACGTGCCCGACGGTCCGCCCGCCGGGGTAAGCGGCGCCCGCATCACGCGCCTGGCGCGCACCAGCCACATCAACACCGTCGCCGAGGGTGACCGCCCGCGGCGCTACAACCTGGTGCGGCAGCGGGTCGACGGGGCGGGCGAGAAGGGGACGGACATGCACGCCGTCCAAAGCGGGATTATCTCCATCACCCCCCTCTTTACCAGCCTCTTCGAGCGGCCTTCCGGCCGCTTCCTCAAGGGGCTGACGGACGGATTTACCGAGGAATTGAAGGAGTATCGTTAGGGACTGACGCCATGCAGCACCACATCGGCACGGACATCATTGAGATAGATAGAATCCGCCGCGCCACGGCGCGCTGGGGCGAGCGCTTCCTCCGCCGCTGCTTCACCGGGGCGGAGCTGGCCCTCTACGGCCGCCGCGCCCACTCGCTGGCGGTCAGCTTTGCCAGCAAGGAGGCGGTGATGAAGGTGCTGGGGACGGGCAACCGGGGCGTCGCCTGGCGCGAAATCGAGACGCTCTACCACCCCAGCGGCAAGCCGTTTATCCGGCTCAACGGGCGGGCGAAGAAGCGGGCGGAGGAGATGGGGCTCAAGGAGATTGACGTCAGCCTCTCGCACTCGCGGGAGTACGCCACGGCCACGGCCATCGGGTCTACCTAGCGCAGCCGCATCACCGCCACGTAGACGCCGGCGCCGAGGCCGACGAGGTCCAGAATCCAGCCCACCACCCCCACCGGTATCATGCCGAAGGTAAAGAGGTTCACCGCGTAGCTTACCGCCACGGCGATGCCGCCGATGACCGCCAGCCAGCGGCCCCGCTTGCGGTTGACGGCCAGCCCGGTTACCTCGCCGATGGCCCAGCCCACCGCGGCGGCCAGCAGCAGGTTGAGCAGGATAAAAGGCAGGAAATTGCCGATGACCCCCCAGATAAGCCCGGTAACGACGGCCATCCCCAAAGCCGTCCCGGTGGCCCGCAGGTAAAATTGGACGGAAACGCGGTAAGTCGGCAGCTTGGAGAGGCGGGCGCAGTCCGGGCAGCGGGCGCCCACCGGGGTCTGCACCAGGCAGCGGGGGCATATCGGTCGACCGCACTTGCCGCAGCGGAGCGTCGTCTCGGTGTCCGGGTGGGCGGCGCAGCGCATCGTCTCCGGCTCGGTCACGCCGCCTTGCTCTCTTTCCGAGCGTGCTTGCGCTCTAACCAGGCGACGCGGTCGGCGATGTCGCGGTCGTAGAGCAGGCGGTTCAGGTAGAGCCGACGCCGGCTGACGGAGACGCCCTCGGGCAGGGGCTGCGCCGTGAGCCGCTTGATGATGACGACAACGAAGATTGCCAGAAAGGCCATGATGACGGCGATGGGGCTGCCGAAGAGCCAGGTCGTCAGTGGCAGGCTGGCGGTACTGATGAGCACCGACAGCGGCGAGGTGCGGAAGACGAGGGTCACCACGATGACGATGAGCGAGGCGATGACGGTGGGCCAGGGCGACACTTCGCCGGGGTTGAGGATGGGCAGCAATATCGCCACGCCGAACAGGGTGGCGATGCCCCGCCCCCCGTGAAAGCGCAGGAAGACCGGCCAGTTATGCCCCACGATGACGGCCAGCCCCACGATAACCTGCTGGCCGGCGTCCAGCCCCAGAGCCGAGGCAATCCCGACCATGAGCATCCCCTTGAGGAAATCGTAGATGCCCACCGCAAGCCCGAGCTTGTGGGAGGTCATCCGCCAGAGGTTGCCGCCCCCCACCTGCCCGGTACCCTGCTTGCGCAGGTCGATGCCGCGGGCCGCCCGGGCGACCAGGTAGGACAGGGGAATGGAGCCGAGAATATAGCCGGCGATGATTAAAATAACCCAGGTATACGTTGAATTCATCTCTAGTATGATATAACAAATCCTAGATATTGGCCAGCTTCCGGCAGCGGGGGTCGGCGCGGGCGATGAGCCGCTCGGCGCAGGCCAGGGGCACCTCCGTCCCGCCCAGCATCACCTCGTCGTTATTTTCGATGCCGTGGTAGTCGGTGCCGCCGGTGGTGATGAGGCCGTATTTATCGGCCAGGCCGTCCAGCTGCTCGATTTGCCCGGCGCTGTAGTCCTTGTAATAGACCTCCAGGCCGATAAGCCCGGCCAGCTTGAGGTCTTTGACCATCGCTTCCGGGTCGCCGACGGTGAAGGGGTGGGCTAGCACCGGCAGGCCGCGGGCGTCCAGGATTAAGGCCACCGCCTCCGCCGGGGTCAGCTTCTCCCGCGGCACGTAGGCCGGACCGCCGTGGCCGATGTACTTATCGAAGGCCTCCTCGAAGCTGGCGACGTAGCCCTTTTCCAGCATGGCCTGGGCCACGTGCGGCCGCCCGATGGAGCCCTCCCCGGCGATTTCCCGGACGCGCTCCCAGTCGAGGTTCATGCCTAGTTCGGCCAGTTTGGCGACCATGCCGCGGGCCCGCCCCTGGCGCGAGTCGCGGAAGTGCCGGAGCTGGGCGGTCAGGTCTTTAGCGGTATAATCGATGAAATAGCCCAGCACGTGGGCCTCGCCCGCGGGGAGGTCGGTGGAGATTTCCACGCCGGGGATGAGGCTGAGGCCGGGGAATTTCCTGGCCGCCGCCAGCGCCTCCGGGACACCATCCACGGTATCGTGGTCGGTGAGGGCGATAATCTCCAGGCCCAGGCCGGCGGCCCTGGCCACTAGCTCCGCCGGGGTGAGCCGGCCGTCGGAGGCGGTCGAGTGGAGGTGCAGGTCGACCCGGCTCACCGCTCGGTAGTCCCCCGCGTGACGCGCGTGATGCCGGTGGCCCGCCCGCTCTTTTCATCGACCTCCACCATGACGGCGTTGAGCACCGGTTTGCCCTTGCCCACCGAGAGGTGGTGGGGCATCATGGTCAGGAAGCGGCGGATAACGGCGTCGGCGTCGTCGCCGATGACCGAGTCGATCGGGCCGGTCATGCCGATATCGGTGACGTAGGCGGTGCCGCCGGGCAGGATTTGCGTATCGATGGTGCCCACGTGGGTGTGGGTGCCCAGCACGGCGCTGACCCGCCCGTCCAGGTAGCGCCCCAGGGCCACCTTTTCCGAGGTGGCCTCGGCGTGAAAGTCCACGATAACGATGGGCGGCTCGGGCTTGAGCTTTTCCAGCAGGGCGTCCATGGCGCGGAAGGGGCAGTCGTAATTGGTCATGAAGGTGCGCCCGATGAGGTTGACGACGAGCACCTTGCCCATTTTCAGGTAGCCGCGCCCCGGCACCCCGGCGGGGTAGTTGAGGGGGCGCAGGATGGGCAGCTCGTCGTCGAGGTAGGGGATAATCTCCTTCTGCGCCCAGATGTGGTTGCCGGAGGTGAGCACGTCAACGCCGCCGCCGAGCAGCTCCTGCGTCGTGGCCGGGGTCAGGCCGAAACCGCCGGCGGCGTTCTCGCCGTTGGCGATTACCAGGTCCAGCCCGTACTCGTCGCGCAGGCCGCTGACGAGCCGGTTGACGGCCTGGCGGCCGGGCCGCCCGACGATGTCACCGATGACCAGTATCTTCATAACAGCTTCCGTGTCATTGCGAGGAGTGTAGCGACGAAGCAATCTTTTTTATTGGTTACTGAGATTGCTTCGCTTCGCTCGCAATGACAGTCCTTGCTTTATTTGGCGTAGTCCACGGCCCGGGTCTCCCGGATGACGGTGACCTTAATCTGGCCGGGGTAGTCCAGCGTTTCCTCCACCTTCTTGACGATGTCGCGGGCGAGTCGCATCGCCCCCAGGTCGTCGATGGCCTCCGGCTTGACCAGGATGCGCACCTCGCGGCCGGCCTGGATGGCGTAGGACTTATCCACCCCCTTGAAGCTGTCGGCGATGTCCTCCAGGGCGCGCAGCCGCTTGAGGTAGTTCTCCAGCGACTCGCGCCGGGCGCCGGGACGGGCGCTACTGATGGCGTCCGCCGCCGAGGTGATGTAGCCCCAGATGGAGGTATCGGCGGTCTCCAGGTGGTGCTCGGCGACGCCCTTAAGCACTTCGGGCGACTTCTCCCACTGCTTGACCAGGTCGGCGCCGATGGCGGCGTGGGTGCCTTCCACCTCGCGGTCGACGGCCTTGCCGATGTCGTGCAGCAGGCCGGCCTTCTTGGCGGTGGTGACGTTGGCGCCGATTTCGGCGGCAATCATGCCGGCCAGGTAGGCCACCTCCATGCTGTGCTCCAGGGCGTTCTGGCCGTAGCTGGTGCGGTACTTGAGCCGCCCCAGCAGCTTGATAAGCTCGGGGTGCAGCTGCACGCCCATCTTCATGGCCGCCTGCTCGCCGGCGCTCTGGATATCGGCGTCCACCTCTTCCCTGGCCTTGGCGGCCATTTCCTCGATGCGGGCCGGGTGGATGCGCCCGTCGAGAATGAGGCGGTTGAGGGCGACGCGGGCAATCTCGCGGCGGACGGGGTCGAAGCTGGAGATGGTCACCGCTTCCGGCGTGTCATCGATGATGAGGTCGACGCCGGTGGCCTGCTCCAGGGCGCGGATGTTGCGCCCCTCGCGGCCGATTAAGCGGCCTTTCATCTCGTCGTTGGGCAGGGGCACCGTCGAAACGGTGGTCTCGGCGACGATTTCCGAGGCGCTGCGCTGGATGGCCGAGGACAGAATCTCCTGACTCTTCTCGTCGGCCTCCTCCTTGAGGTGGGTCTCCCACTGGCGCAGGCGGCGCGCCGATTCCTGCTGGAGCTCCACTTCCATGGCGTCGAGCAGGGACTGCTTGGCCTCCGAAGAGGACATGCCGGAGATAAGCTCCAGCTGTTCCAGCTGCTTGTCCTTGAGCTCGCCGAGCTGGTTGCGGGTGGATTCAATCTCCTTCTCGCGGTTGTTGAGGCTGCGCTCGCGCTGCTCAACGCCCTCCAACTTGCGTTCCAGGGTCTCGCTCTTCTGGTTGACGCGGTTTTCCTGGCGCTGCAGCTCGCCGCGCCGCTCGCGGTACTCGTTGTCGGCGCTGGCCTTGATGTGCTTGGCCTCCTCCTGGGCCTTTTCTTCGATTTCCTTGGACTCGTTCCTGGCTTCGGCCACCATCTTGGCGGCCCGCCTTTCGGCGATGCGAATCTGGCGGTTGAAGAGCACCCGGCGCGAGAAGAATGCCCCCGCGCCGCCGAAGACCAGACCGATGATGAAGCTGAAAAATATGGCGATATACTCGATGGCTCCCATATCAAGTCCCCTTTCTTATCTTTTCCTGTTTTTTATAATCCCGTTATCGCTTCGGGGTTAATAATACTAGCGGTGGACGCGGCGGTTTTCTTCCCAGACCCGGGCCACGGTCGCGTTGACGACGTCGTAGCCGAAGCCCCGCCGCACCAGGTGCGCCCCCAGGCGCTGGCGGAAGTCCGCGTAGTCGGCGGGGGAGAGGTGGCGGGCCTTGGTGAGGGCCGCCCGGTAGGCGCTGTCGCCCTCGTCGAGCCGGCCGGTGGCCGCCGCGATGACGTCCCGGCTAATTCCCTTGCGGGACAGCTCCAGCGCGGTGAGGCGGCGGCTGCGCGGGCTGAACGACTCGCGGTTGTCAATCCAGTAGCGGGCGAAGGCCTCGTCGTCCAGCAGTCCCTGCTCGCCGAGCTTATCCAGCGTCCGGGCGATGTAAACCTCTTCGAAGCCGCGCTTTTGGAGCCGCTGGCGCACTTCGGCCTGGCTGCGCGGGCGGTAGGCCAAAAGGCGCAGCGCCGCGTTGTGGCAGCGCTGCTGGCGGTCGGCCCCGGCCAGGGCGGTAAGCTCGTCCCCGGTTATCTCCCGGCCGACTCTAAGCCCCTCCCTGAGGGCGACCTCGGCGGCCAGGGACAGGGCGAACTCGCCGTCCAGGTAGACGTTCACCCGCTTTTCCCTGCCCTTCCCCGCCGCCAGTCTGGTTATCTGGCTCATTAATTCGTCTTTCTTCCGGCCCCAAAACAAAAAAGGCTGAAGTCTGTGCCTCAGCCCCGGTCTTGCCCGGATATTAACTTGTCTATGCAATAACGCGCCCGGCTATTCGGCGACGGGCACGCTTTCGTGAGTGGTACCGGCTGAGGCTCTAATCCGCTCTTCGATTTCCTGGGCAAGCTCCGGGTTTTCCCTGAGGTGGTGCTTGGCGGCCTCCCGGCCCTGCCCGAGGCGGATGTCCCCGTACGAGAAGAATGCCCCGGCTTTACTGATTAGCTCTATTTCGGTACCGATATCGAGTAAGTTGCCCTCGCGGCTGATGCCGTGGTCGAACATGATGTCGAACTCGGCGGTGCGGAAGGGGGGAGCAACTTTATTCTTGACTACCTTGGCCCTGACGCGGCTGCCGATTGCCTCGTTGCCCAGCTTGATGGTCTCGGCGCGGCGGAGCTCTATCCTCGTCGAGCTGTAGAACTTGAGCGCCCGTCCGCCGGTGGTCACCTCCGGGTTGCCGAAAACGATGCCGACCTTCTCGCGGAGCTGGTTGATGAAGACTACCGCCGTTCCCGCCCGCCCGATGGCCGCGGCCAGCTTGCGCAGCGCCTGCGACATGAGCCGGGCCTGGAGGCCCATCTGGGGGTCGCCCATGTCTCCCTCTATCTCCGCCCGGGGTACCAGCGCGGCGACGCTATCGATGATGATGACATCAATGGCGCTGCTCCTTACCAGCGCTTCGGTAATCTCCAGGGCCTGCTCGCCGGTGTCCGGCTGGGAGATAAGCAGTTCGTCAACTTTAACGCCGCAGTTGGCGGCGTAAGAGGGGTCCAGGGCGTGCTCGGCATCGATATAGGCAACCGTGCCTCCTCTTTTTTGCGCTTCGGCGATAATGTGCTGGGCTAAGGTAGTTTTACCGGATGACTCGGGGCCGAATATCTCGGTGATGCGCCCTCGCGGTATCCCACCGATACCGAGGGCCAGGTCTAAAGCCAGGGAGCCGGTGGGAATGGCCGCGATGGGCGGCAGTCCGGTGGAGTCCCCCAGTTTCATGATGGAGCCCTTGCCGAACCGCTTTTCTATCTGCCCGATGGCCAATTCCAGCGCTTTTTCTTTCTCCGTGGTCATCTCTCGCCTCACCCCGATAATAGCACAGTTGTTTCACCAAAACAAGTAGGGAAAGGAGTAAGTTATTAACGATTTGTTAAGATTTTTCCGGCAGGGATGCGCATCGGGAGGAAACGGAGTAAAGGGGGTGGAAAACTGCGGGTTAAGCCGTGAATGAAACAGGGCGGCCTGCCCGCCAGAGCTTTAGCGCAGGCGGGGCTGGGTGGGAATAGATAACTCCGGGGGCGGTGGTGGGGAATCCGCCGGCAAACGTGGTATAATGCGCCTTGAGTGCGGCCGGCGCCCCGGCGGCTCGTCACCAGAGACTTAAGCTAACGGAGTGAAACGATGGAGATGCTTTATCTGCTTTTGATTATTCCGGGTCTGGCGGCTATCTATTTCGGGCTGGTTCTGACTCTGCGCGACCCCCGCGCCGACCTGCGGCTGGACTTTGCCAGGCTCAAGGGCGAGCCCTGGCGTTTCGGCAAGGACTTCCTCTGGGGGAGCGCCACCTCCTCCCACCAGGTGGAGGGCGGCTGCACCAACAATAACTGGTACGAGTTCGAGTCGGCCGTGGACGAAAAAGGTAATCCCCGCATCGCCGGGGGGCAAAAAGCGGGCCTGGCCGACGACCAGTGGCACCTCTATAAGGAAGACATCAAACTGATGAAGGCCATCTCGCTCAATACCTACAGATTTTCGGTGGAGTGGAGCAAGGTCGAGCCGGAGCCGGGCCGGTTCGACGAGAAGGCCCTCGACCACTACGAGCAGCTGGTGGACGCGCTAATCGCCAGCGGCGTCGAGCCGATGCTGACGCTGCACCACTTTACCAACCCCATCTGGTTCGAGCACCAGGGCGCCTTCACCCAGGACGACTGCCCGGAGGTATTCGCCCGCTACGTAGAGCGCGTCGTCCGGCGCCTGGGAAATAAAGTAAAGCTCTGGTGCACCATCAACGAGCCTACCGCCTACGCCTTCGGCGGCTACTACGTGGGTATGTTCCCCCCGGCGGAGAAGAGCCTCCAGCGCGCCGCCGTGGTGCTGCGTAACCTGCTGCGCTGCCATACCGCCGCCTATAAGGTCATCAAGCGGCTGGCCCCTCAGGCGCAGGCCGGGCTGGTCATCGTCAACCTCGTCTACGAGGCCCCCGGCCGCTGGAACCTCCTCGATATCGTCTTCAACCGCCTGCTCAACAAGAACATGACCGATACCCACTACACCTACCTCACCGAGGGCGTTTACAAGTTCTCCATGCCCGGCCAGGCCTACGACTACTACCACGATGCCGACGCCAAAGACGCCTACGATTTCGTCGGCGTCAACTACTACACCCGCTACCTCTGGAGGCTCAAGCCCTTCGCCAAAGATAAGCTCACCATCGTCGTCAAGGCGCCGCCGGAGCGCATTACCGACGTGGACTGGGAGATTTACCCCGAGGGGCTCTACCGCGTGCTGAAAAAGGTGGGCGGCTTTACCGCCAAGCCCATCTACATCACCGAAAACGGCCTGGCCGACGACTCGGACACCAAGCGGGCGCGCTTCATCGAGGAGCACCTGCTGGCGCTCAACAAGGCCATCGCCGAGGGCGCCGACGTCAGGGGCTACTACTACTGGTCGCTCATCGATAACTTCGAGTGGGCGCACGGCTTCGACAAGCGCTTCGGCCTCTACCACGTGGACTATAAAACCCAGAAACGCACCCTGCGCGAGGGCAGCCGCAAATACCCGGAGATTATCGCGGCGAGCCGCGCCTGAAGGCGTTTGCCCTGCGGCGGGGCGGGGGGTTATAATAGCGCGATGAAGCCGTTACTCACCGACCGGGTCGCCATTATCAACGGCGGGGCCAGCGGCATGGGCCGGGCCACCGCCCTCCTCTTCGCCCAGGAAGGCTGCCACTGCGTCATTGCCGATGTCAACGAGCAAGCCGGCCCCGAGGCCGCCGCCGAGGCCAGCGCCCGCGGCGCCGAGGCCATCTTCGTCCCCTGCGACCTCGCCGACCTCGGCCAGATTAAGGCCTGTGTAGACCGCACGGTGGCCAGGTTCGGCAAGGTGGAAATCCTGGTGGGCTGCGCCGGCGGCTCCGTCCCCCGGGAGCGCGCCGCCCCCGGCGACCGCCGGAAAAGGGGCATCCGCTACGCCGACGAGGACGCCTACGACCTGATTATGGCCGTCAATTTCAAGGGGCACCTCTTTTTCTGCAAAGAGGTCTCCGGCTACATGATTGACCAGCGCTACGGCAAAATCTGCCTGGTCTCCTCGATGGGGGTCTACCACCCGCCCGGCCCCGCCGCCGAATACCACAGCGCCAAGGCGGGCATCATCGGGCTGGTCTATAACCTGGCCTACGAGCTGGCCCCCAGCAACATCAACGTCAACGGCATCCTGCCCGGCCCGGTGCGCTCGCCGTTCTGGGACCCGGTGCTGGCCGACGTGCCGGAGGACAAGCGCGACGCCGCCCTGGACGAGATTGGCCGCGGCCTGCCGCTGGGGCACGTCGGCAAGCCGGAGGACATCGCCAACACGGCGCTCTTCCTCTGCTCGGAGATGTCGGCCTTTATCACCGGGCAGATGATTAGCGTCGCCGGGGGCATCCCCATGGACCACTATGAGGCGGGCGGCCGGATTGGGAACGTGCCGGACACGCCGGAGAAAGAAAGGGGCTGAAAATGACCGCAACCAAGTACGGAAAATACATCATTACCGAGCCCAAGGAGTGGCCGCCGGAGCTGCTGGCCAGGATGGCGGAAGGCCGCGCCGCGCGAAAATCCACCACCAAGTCCACCCGGCTGATGTCGGTGGACAGCGAGATACTGCCGGGCTTTTTCTACGTGGACTGCGCCTGGATATGGAGCGGCGGCGAGAACGAGGACGGCGGCGAGGCCCACGCCCACGACTTCGACGAGGTCATCGGCTTCGTCGGCTCCAACCAGGACGACCCGCACGACCTGGGCGGGGAGGTGGTCATCTACCTGGACGGGAAGCGCGAGGTGCTCACCAAGACCAGCCTGATATTCGTCCCGGCGGGCGTGCCGCACTGCCCCTATTACTTTAAGCGGGTGGATAAGCCCATATTTTTCGTGACCATCGCGCCGAGCGGCAAGTATGTCCAGGAGAAGGAGGGCACCGCCGCACCCGCCGGCGGAAAGCCGCGCTGCACCATCGTCACCGAGGCCAAGCAGATGTTTACCGTGGCCGCCTCCGGCAAGGCTACGCCGCCCCCGCCCCCGCCCAACCCGAACCTCAAGGCGGCGCGCATCCTGCACCTGGAGGACGACGTGGCCAAAGGGGCCTTTTACGTGGACTTCGTCTGGATTTACCAGGGCAGCGGCGCCGCCCCGGCCCCGGAGCACACCCACGACTGGCCGGAGCTTATCGCCATGGCCGGCTGCGACCCGGAGCGCCCCCACCACCTGGGCGGCAAGATGAGCATCGTCCTGGGGGACGAAGACCATATCATCGAGCGCAGCTCGCTGGTGTGCATCCCGCCGGGCCTGAAACACTGCCCCTGGCGCTTTCTGGATATCAAAAAGCCGACATTGGTCTTTACCGCCGGGCCTTCGGCGATGTATTCCGGCTCGCACAAGAAGGACTAGGCGGGCTATAGTAGCAGCAAGTAATAAATGGGGGAGAGAGAATCAGTTTTCCTCCCCCACCACCACCTCGGAGTTATCTATTCCCACCCAGCCCCGCCTGCGCTAAAGCTCTGGCGGGCAGGCCGCCCCGTATCATCGGCGGCTTAGCCCGTTGTTTTCCACCCCTTTCCCCCGCCTTGCACGTCCCCACCCGTTGGAGTAAAATGAGGCTAGCTTCACCAAGAGGGCGTCCTTTGAAGATAAACCACCCGGTACTGGTACTTAACCAGAGCTATGAGCCGCTGGCGGTCTGCCGGGCGCGCCGGGCGGTGGTGCTCGTCTACCAGGGCAAGGCCGAGATGCTGGAGGACGGACTGGGTTTTATCCACACCATCCGCGAGACGCTGCCGCTGCCTTCGGTCATCCGGCTGGGGCAGCTGGTGCGGCGGCCCCGGCGGCAGCGCAAAATGACCCGCTACGAAATCTTTAACCGCGACCGCTATACCTGCCAGTACTGCGGCCTGCAGAGCCGCCACCTGACTTTAGACCACGTAGTGCCGCGCTACCGGGGCGGCCAGCATACCTGGGAGAACGTCGTCAGCGCCTGCGATGCCTGCAACCGCCGCAAGGCCGGCCGCACGCCCGGGGAGGCCAACATGAAGCTCATCCGCCCCCCGGCCCCGCCGCGCAACGGCACCTTTTTCATCGTGCCCTACCACTACCTGAGTCACCGCGACGAGTGGCGCAAGTACCTGCGGCAGTAGCCGCTAGTGCGAGACGTCGGCCAGGGGCAGTTCCACCCTGGCTTCGGTGTCCAGCTCCACCAGCACCGTTTCCTTGAGCGGGTTGGAACTCACCACGGTCGCCTCCCCCATGCGCGTGGAGACGCGGCTGCCCGGCTTGGGCATCTTGGCCTTGATGGCGCGGTACTGCTCGCCCTCGTAGGCCAGGCAGCACATCAGGCGGCCGCAGGCCCCGGAGATTTTCATGGGGTTGAGGGGCAGGTCCTGCTCCTTGGCCATCTTGATGGAGACGGGGGTGAACTCGGTGAGGAAGCGGGTGCAGCAGAGGGGCCGCCCGCAGCGCCCGAAGCCGCCCAGCAGCTTGGCCTCGTCCCGCGAGCCCACCTGCCTCAGCTCCACCCTCACCTTGAACTTGCCGATGAGGCGGCGCACCAGCTCGCGGAAGTCGACCCGCTCCTCGGCGCTGAACTGAAAGGTGAGCCGGCTGCCGTCGAGGTTGTACTCGGCGGTGAGCAGCTTCATGGGCAGCCTCAGCTCGCTGATGAGCTGGGAGCAGGTGACGAAGGCGTCGACGGCCTTTTCCCTGAGGTCTTCGGCCCGGGCGATGTCCTCGTCCCCGGCCTTGCGGAGCACCGGGCTGAGCGATTCCTTGTTGTCGCCGCCGGGCACCTGGCCGGGGGGCAGCACCACCTCGCCCAGCTCCATGCCCCGGCTGGTCTTGACGACGACCGTATCGCCGGCGGCCAGCTCGATATCGCCGGCATCAAAGTAATAGACCTTGCCGGCCTGGCGAAAGCGTATACCCGTGACGTTAGCCATATTTTACGGAAGCCCGGTCGGGCCGGGTTTCCCGGTCACCTCCTTCATGACGGGGTATGTCCAGCATCATGACCTCCAGGGCCAGCCGCGCGTTGACGTTCTGCCTTAGCTCGCGGGCGGCGGCCCGGACGGCCTCGATGGCGGCCTTGATTTGCGAAAGCGTGTAATTTTGCGCCAGCCGGGTCAGCTCGTCCCGGCGGTCGCTGTTGGTGAGTAAATCTGCCTGGCCCAGTTTTAAGAGCATCAGGTCGCGGTAGTAATCGAGCCACAGGTCGAGGACGTCGTGGACGGCGGCGCGGTTCTGCCCGTAGCGCGTTGCCAGGCGTGCCGCGTAGCCGAAGCGCCCGTCGCTGTCGGCCCCGATGGCAGTGGCGATAGCGTCTACTTCCTGGCGGCGCTTTTCCAAGAGGCTCTCGTCGCGCAGGGCGTCCCGCGCCCACTCCGGGCAGCCGCGGGCGAAACCGGCCAGCTGCCGGGCCGGCTCCGGGGCCAGGCCGCTGTCCTGCTCCAGCCGGGCGGCGGCCTCCTTGATGGATAGCGGCGGCAGCTCCAGGCGCTGGCAGCGCGAGACGACCGTAGCCGGGAGCCGCCGTTCGTTGACCGTCAGCAGGATAAAGGTCACGTTGTCGCCGGGCTCCTCCAGGGTCTTGAGCAGGCAGTTGGCCGCCTCGATGGAGAGCAGCTCCGCCCCCTCGATGATGAAGACCTTGTGCTTCCCCTCGAAGGGAGGCAGGCTGGCGTCGTGCTGCATGTCCTTAATCTGGTCGATACTGATGAGCTTGGCCCCGGCGCCGTCATCGTCGCGGCTCAGGCCGACCACCTGGACATCGGCGTGCTTGCCGGCGGCTATCTTGAGGCAGGCGGGGCACTCGCCGCAGGGGGGAGTTTTCCCCGTGCAGTTGAGCGCCCGGGCCAGGTCGATGGCCAGGGTCATCTTGCCGACGTGGGGCGGGCCCGCCACCAGGTAGGCGTGGGCCAGGTTGCCGGCCTCCAGGCTGCGCTGGAGCAGGGAGACCGTCCGGGGCTGTCCGATTACCTGCCACATGCCGTGGGCCTCCTCGCTAGACGACATCGCACCGGGTGAGGTCGGCCAGCGTCTCGCGGCGGCGGACGAGGCGGGCCTTGCCGTCCCGCACGAAGACGATGGCCGGGCGGAAGGCGGCGTTGTAGTTGCTCTGCATCGGCACGCAGTAGGCGCCGCTGCCGGCCACCGCCAGGATATCGCCCGCCTGCATGGCGGGCAGGTCGATGTCTTTAATCAGGATGTCGCCGGACTCGCAGTAGCGGCCGCAGATAGTGACCGTGCCGTCATACTTCGCCGCGGCGCGGTTGGCCACCAGGGCCTCCTGCCGGGCGCCGTACATCGGCTGGCGGATGTTATCGCCCATGCCGCCGTCCACCGCCACGTAGGTGCGGATGCCGGGAATTTGCTTGATGACGCCGACGGTGTAGAGGGCCACCCCGGCCCGGGCCACGATACGCCGCCCCGGCTCGATGACGAGGCGCGGCAGGTCGAGGTTAAGCTCGCGGCAGCGCTCCTTGATGCGGCCGGTGATGGCCTGAGCGAAGGCGGCCACGGTCGGCGGCGTCGCCTCCAGGGTATACTGCACGCCGAACCCCCCGCCGATGCTGAGTGTCCGCACCGTAAAATCGTGCCTCTTTTTAATCTCGGCGGCGTAGTCCAGCATCACATCCACGGACCGGGTGTAGGGCTCCAGCTCGAAGATGCCGGAGCCGATGTGAAAGTGCAGCCCGTCCACGCTGAGGCTGGGCGCCGCTAAAGCCGTGGCCACGGCCTCGTCCCACTGCTGGCGCGGCAGGCCGAACTTGGAATCCACCAGGCCGGTGGTGTTGTACTGGTGGGTGTGGGCGTCGATGCCCGGCGAGAGCCGCAGCAGGATGTTCACCTTTCTCTTACCGGCGATTTCGATGAGCATGTTTAGCTCGGGGAGGTTATCCACCACGATGTGCCCGATGCCGGCGCTCACCGCCATTTCCAGCTCCTCGGCGCTCTTGTTGTTGCCAGGGAAGTGGATGCGCCGGGCGGGAAAACCGACGCCGCGGGCGATGCCCAGCTCCCCGCCGGAGACCACGTCCAGGTCGAGGCCTTCCTCGGCGACGAGGTTGAGTACGGCCGATACCGAGCAGGCCTTGGCCGAGTAGCAGACGGTCGTCTGGGGATAGGCGGCGGTGAACTCCTTGACGAACTCGCGGCACCGGGCGCGCAGGCCGGCCTCGTCGTAGACGTAGAGCGGCGTGCCGAACTCTTTGGCCAGCTCGGTTGCGTCGCCGCCGCCGATGGTCAGGTGGCCCCTGGCGTTGACGGCCGCCGTCGGCGGGAACAAAACCAGTCGCGCTATTTCGGTTCGGGTCGTCATCTTTACCTCACGTCTTTATGTTAGCAGCGCCCGTAGCTTTCGTCAATCATCTGTTCTGGATTTCCCCCCTGCCCCGCCGGAGTTATCTATTCCCACCCGAGCCGCCCTGGCACATCCTCGGCTTAGCCCGTAGTCTGCCTCCTCGCCGCCTTGCCCGCCGCTGGCGCCGCAGTGTAAAATAAACGGGGAACACGCCGCAGCGTTCCCCCTTCTTTTTCCGGGCGGATTTTCCCTCCCGCGGGACAGCCGGGTGGCGGGGATTGATACATGACCGACGACCCTGACAAATACCGCAGCGACAAGGAGATTACCCGGGAGGTCACCGGCCCGGCCGGGATATCGGGCTATGCCCGGCGCGTCTTCAGCTCCTTCCGGAACCCGGTTTTCCGCCTCTACTACACCTCGATGGTGGGTCACTGGGGCCCCCTCCAGATGCAGATGGTCACCCGCACCCTGCTCATCTACCGCCTCACCGATTCCGGCTCCATCCTGGGGCTGATGGCGCTGGCCGGGTCGGTTCCCATGCTC
>DAOUEP010000015.1:0-28391 GCA_034430515.1 Dehalococcoidales bacterium
TTATCCGCGAGACCTTTATTACCTCGGTCAAGAAACGGCTGCTCGCCGATAGAGAAATCCACGTTGGCTCGTTCTGCTCCGGCGGGATTGACTCCTCGCTGGTGGCCGCCATCGCCGCCGAGGAAATCCCCCACCTGCATACCTTCGTCGTCGGGATGAAGGACGCCTCCGGCGAAGAGAGCGACGACCTCAAAGCCAGCCGCATCGCCGCCAAACACATCGGCTCCACCCACCACGAGCTTATCTTCACCGAGGACGAGTACTACGAGGCATTGCCGTTAGTCATCAACAAGCTGGAGAGCTACGACCCGTCGCTGGTGCGCTGCGCCGTGCCCTGCTACTTTACTTGCAAGCTGGCCGCCGAGCACGTGACCGTGGTGCTCACCGGCGAGGGCGCCGACGAGCTTTTCACCGGCTATCACTACATGAAGCACTACCCCATGGACGTGCTCAATAAAGAGGCCCACCGCTGCATCGGCAACCTGCACAATATCAACCTCCAGCGCGCCGACCGCATGGGCATGCTCTTCTCGCTGGAGCTGCGCGTACCCTTCCTGGACACGGCCATGATTGACCTGGCCATGAAGATACCGCCCGAGCTTAAAATCAAGGAGAGCGAGAAAGTCGGCGACAAGATAGAAAAGTGGATACTGCGCCAGGCCTTCCAGGATACCGGCTACCTCCCCGACGACATCCTCTGGCGCTATAAAGTCCAGTACACCCAGGGGGCCGGCTGCGAAGACCTGGGCGAGCGGCTGGCCAACGCCGAGATGAGCGACGCCGAGTACGAGCGCATCGTCGCCGAGAACCCCCGGGCCACCCTCAACAGCAAGGAGGCGGCCTACTACTTCAAGCTCTTCCGCGAGTTCCACCCGCAGGACTCGGTGCTGGGCTCCATCGGTATCTGGACGGGGTTCGACTTCGCCGAGGAGCGCGAGAAGGTACGCGGCACCATGGACGGCGACCTGAAACACGCCCGCGAGGAGACTTCCACCGGGGCAAAATAAGCGGTGAAGCTCACCATCCGGGGCTGCGGCGGCTGTATGTCTATCTCCGGGACGCTGTGCCGGGCTGAAAAATCCAGATGTTATAAATCAACGATATTATTATTTGTTTTGTTACAGCTATTTAACAGGTGATGTTCCCTGTCGTCTTAAACATTGACATTTAACATGTCTTTTTCTATGATGGGGAAGGACTTGCTTAAGCCCACTTTTTTCCCGGCTTAAGGACAGTTACCAGAATTGATAATTGGTAAGGGGGTCTTTTCCATGAAAAGAAACAAGGGGAAATTCCGGATTGTCGTAACCGTACTGCTGGCGGGTATGCTGGCCGGGCTGCTGCTTAGCGGCTGCACGTCGGACACGCCGACAACCACCAGCCCCACCGGAGTAACCGGCAACGCCGTATTCACCATCTCCGATGCCGCGGCCGATGTGGGTGCCGTAACCAAGGCGGAACTCACCGTGGAGAGCATTCAGGCCCGCACTCAAGCCGGTGCCTGGGTTACGGTTTCTTCCCAAAGCCGCACCTATGACCTGATGGCGCTTCGGGCCAATGGAACCGCCATGCTGATGGCCCAGGCCGATATGGCTGCGGGCACCTACGACAGGATAAGACTAAATGCCTCACAGTGTGTGGTTACCAATAGCCAGGGCAGCTACCAGTGCGTCATGCCCAGTTCCGTCTTCGAGATGGAAGCCAGCTTTGAGGTTCAGACCGACACAATCGCTTCGATTAACGCCGACTTTCTCCTCGACGAGTCGCTCCACGTCGCCAGCGACGGCCAGTACGTTTTCGCCCCGGTCGTCCAGTTGGAGGCGCGCAATAATGCCCAGGTTCAAATCCAGGCCAATAACCAGCTAGTGATTTCGGGAGGCCAGGTGGCCACCAGCGCCAAGTTCGGCATGAATATCCAGGGACAGATGGGCGTTGGCCTCGGTATACACATGGACTCTATCATCGATATTAGCGGCTCGGGCGGATTATCTATCGGCGGCAACGGCAATGGCGGTAACGGCGGCATGTAAATGACGGCCAGCGTCACCGGCACGCTGACTTCGGTGGACGCCCCGGACGGCACCGTTGTCCTGACGACCAGCGCCGGCGCGAGGTAAACATGAAGCTCACCGTACTGGGCTCCGGCGGCTGCATGGTTATCCCCAAGCCGCTGTGCCGCTGCCGGGTCTGCCGGGAAGCACGCGAGCGGGGCATCCCCTACGCACGGGGCGGCCCGGCCGCCTACCTCCACGACGCCAACCTGCTCATCGATGCCCCCGCCGAAATTGCCGCCCAGCTCAACCGCGAGCGCATCCGCCGCCTGGACTACCTCATGCTCACCCACCTCGACCCCGACCACGCCGAGGGCTTAAGGGTGGTGGAGCAAATAACGCTGGACTTCCGCACCTGGCACGCCTACCCCGAAAAACAAATCACGCTGCTCCTGCCCGCCGCCCTGGAGGCGCCGCTTAAACGCGTCGCCACGCAGTACGGCCCCGCCCTCGACCACTATATCAAGGGCGGCTTCCTGCGGCGGGAAATATTTGAGGATAAAGCGCAGGTAGGCGGCGTCAGCATTACGGCCGTTCCCGTCGCCGGCGGCGGGCTGCCCGTCTTCGTCTACGTCTACGAAAAGGCAGGGAAAAAGCTGGTCTACGCCCCCTGCGATATCAAGCCTTTCCCCGAAGGCCGCCCCGAGGTGCAGAACGCCGACTTGCTGGTTATCCAGCCGGGCATCTTCGAGACCGGCCTGCGCCACGGCTTCCGCTACCCGCCGGGGCACGTTTCCCGTAAGGCGCTCTATACCTTTGAGGAAACGCTGGCGCTTGCCCGCCGCATCGGGGCCGGGCTTACCGTCTTCACCCACCTGGAGGAGTACTGGCACCGCTCCTACGACGATTACAAGCGCCTGGAGCGGAGGCATGCCGGGGTACGCTTCGCCTGCGACGGGATGAAGCTCGCCGTCTAGTTTATTTGAAATAGCTATACCGCTATGGCAAGATAGGTAACATGAGTAAGGAAGAAATTAAAAAGGCGGGCTGCTGTTTTTGTATCGTCAGCTGCGGGACGCTGGTGCACGTCCGGGACGGCAAGGTCGTCAAGGTGACGCCCGACCCGGACCACCGGCTCAGCCGCGGCTTCAGCTGCGAGCGGCTCAAGTACGCCGTCAGGTGGCTCTACCACCCCGACCAGCTCCACCACCCCCTGAAGCGGGCGGGTAAGCGCGGCGAAGGCAAGTGGCGGCAAATCAGCTGGGAGCAGGCCATCGGCGAGATAGCCGACAAGCTCAACCGGCTCAAGGCCGAGTACGGGCCGCAGACGCTGGCCTTTTTCGAGGGGACGTACCGCGGCCAGAACATCTGGGCCAGGTCGCGCTTCGCCAACCTCTTTCAGAACCCGCCCAACATCTTTCATCCCGGCGTGACCTGCACGCTCAACTGCATGGCCGCCGAGCAGGCGGTGATGGGCGACTCGGTGGCGGCCACGCCCGACATCGCCCACACCAGCTGCCTCGTCCTCTCCGGCCTGCGCCCCCACGAGTCCTCGCCGCGCACGCTGGCTTCCATCGTGAGGCGCAAGCAAAAGGTGCCGCTCAAGCTCATCGTCATCGACCCCATCGTCACCCGCATCGCCCGCGACGCCGATATCCACCTGCAGCTACGCCCCGGCACGGACACGGCCCTCTTCCTGGGCTGGATAAACGTCATCATCAGCGAGAGCCTCTACGATAAAGACTTCGTCGAAAGGTGGACGAGCGGCTTCGATAAGCTGGCCGCCCGCGCCGCTGAATATCCCCCCGGGCGCGTCGCCCGGATTACCGGCGTCCCCGCCGAAAAAATAATCGAGTCCGCCCGGCTCTACGCCACCACCAAGCCGGCGGCGCTCTACCGCGGCCTGGCCACCGACCAGCTCGGCACCAACTCAACCGCCGCCAGCCAGGCCCGGAACGCGGTGCGGGCCATCACCGGCAACATCGATATCCCCGGCGGCGACCTGATACCGTCGGTCGGGCCCGTTATCAACGGCGGGATGTTCGTCCGCGACGCCCAGCTGGAGCTTACCGGGCGCCTGCCCGAAGCGATGAAAAAGCTGCAGCTGGGTCAGGCCGAGGCCCCGCTGATGACCTGGGACGGCTATAATCTGACCAACGCGCCCTGGCAGAAGCGCCACCACGTTACCCAGACCACCATGCACCGCCTCGGCTGCTACCTGCCCGCCTTCCGCGAGGCGGTCATCAACCGTAATCCCTACCCGGTGACGGCCGCCATCACCTGGGGCTCCAACCCGCTGATGTGGGGGCCCAACGTCACCCGGCTCTACGAGGCCTTAGTAAGCCCCAACCTGGAGCTGAGCGTGGTGCAGGAGTACTGGCTGACGCCCAGCGCCCAGCTGGCCGACTACGTGCTGCCCGCCGCCAGCTGGCTGGAACGCCCCATGTGCGCCACCCAGGAGGACTTCACCGACGTCGTCTGGGGCGGGGAGCGGGCGGTGGCGCCGCTGGGCGAGCGGAAGGACGACTACACCTTTTTCCGCGACCTGGCGCTGGCCACCGGCCAGGATAAAAGTGACTGGCCCTGGGAGACGCTGGAGGAGGTCATCGCCGACCGCATCAAGCCTCTGGGCATGACCTACGCGGAGTTCGCCGGGACGGGCTACATCCTGGGGGCACGTGAATACCAGAAGTACGACAAGGAAGGCTTCGCCACGGCCTCGGGCAAGCTGGAGCTGGCCAGCACCGTCCTGGAGAAGCTGGGCGGCGACCCCCTGCCGGACTACGTCGAGCCGCCGGAATCGCCGCTGAGCACGCCCGATGTCGCCCAAGAGTACCCCCTCATCCTCAACACCGGCGGGCGCTTCATGCCCATGTTCCACTCCGAGCACCGCCAGCTGGGCATCGGCATGCGGGAAAGGCACCCCGACCCGCTCCTGACCATCCACCCGGATACCGCCGCCAAACTGGGCATTGAGGAGGGCGACTGGGTCTGGATTGAGACGCGGCGGGGGCGCATCCAGCAGCGGGCCAGCCTCAACCCCGGCATCCTGCCGGACGTGGTCAACGCCGAGGCAAGCTGGTGGTTTCCCGAGCAGCCGGGCGAGGCGCCGAACCTCTTCGGGGTGTTTAAGTCCAACGCCAACGTCCTCACCCCGGACGGCGCCGAGTTCTGCGACCGGCTCACCGGCGGGTGGCCCACCCGGGCGCTCTTATGCCGGGTCTACAAGGCCGAGTCGTCTAGCCATCCCGCCCCTTGATGAGCAGCCAGTTTTTAGGTTGTTTCGGCAGGCGCACCAAAGCGTAGTGGCCGCGGAGCTTTTCCCCCTTGAGGCTGACCTTGAGCTCGTCGGGCTTGCTTTCCTGCAGCACGTAAGTGCCCTTGTCCCAGATGCTCACCCGGCCCGCCCCGTACTGCCCCGCCGGTATCTCGCCCTCAAAGTCAATATACTCCACGGGGTGGTCTTCCACCTGCACCGCCAGGCGGCGGACGCCGGGCGCAAGCGGCGGCCCCTTGGGCACCGCCCAGCTGCGCAGCACGCCGTCCATTTCCAGGCGGAAGTCGTAGTGGAGGCTGCGGGCGTGGTGCTCCTGCACCACGAAGCGGTTTTCGCCGCCGCGGCCCGCCTTGCCCTCCGGCTCCGGCGTGGCCGTAAAATCACGCCTGGCGCGGTAGCCTTCCAGCATCAGGCCCCCTTGCCTTTCTTCATGGCGTTGAGGCGCTGGCTGGCCTCGTTGAGCGAGGCGGCCCGCCGCCAGATGCCGTCCCAGGGGTCTTTCTTGCGTTCCAGACGACGGAAGACGTTGGCGATAGTATAGGTGCGGGCGTTGAGCTTGGGGTCTTTGAGCTCGTCCCAGTCCAGCGGCGCGGCCACCGGGGCCCCCGGCCTGGCCCGGACGGCGTAGGGGGCGACGGCCGTCTGGGCGTAGCCGTTGCGCATGACGTCGATGTAGACGCGCCCCCGCCGCTTGTCCTTATGATGCTCCACGGTCAGGTTCTTGGGGTCGCGCGCCGCCAGATACGCGGCCGCGTCGCGGGCGAAGGCGCGCACCGGGTCGAAGCCGGCCTTACGGTCTAATGGGATGGTCACGTGCAGGCCGCGCGAGCCGGTGGTCTTGAGGAATACGGGCAGCCCCAGGTCGCTGAGCAGGTCGCGCAGGGCATAGGCAGCTTGACGCACCGGGGCGAAGTCGCCGTCGGAGGGGTCGAGGTCAAAGATGAGCAGGTCGGGGTTATCGGGGTGGTCAACCCGGCTCAGCCAGACGTGGGGGGTAATGCAGTCCTGCTCGGCCAGGTAGACCAGCGTGGCGGCATCGTCGCAGACGACGTAGTCGGTGCTGCCTGCCTGCTTGGGCAGGGTGGCGCGCTTTACCCAATCGGGGAAATAGTCGCCGATTTCCTTCTGGTAGAACCCCTCGCCCGTAATCCCCCGCGGGAAACGGCGCATCATCACCGGCCGCCCCTCAAGATAGGGCAGCATCGTCGGGGCGATTTTATGGTAGTAGTCAATCAGGTCGCCCTTGGTGATGCCGTCGTCGGGGAAGAGGACTTTGGCGGCGTGGGTTATCGCCACCGCCCGGTTGCCCACCTGGAGCGTCTCTTTTTTAGCCATCTTCGTGATGACATTGTACCAAAATGTCATAGTTTCGCAACTTTTTCCGCCGTCATTTTATGATTTTCTTACGCCGACGGGCTAAAATACAATCAGGGAAATACCGAAAGGAGACAGCCATGATTACCGAACTGACCAAGGGGGTCTACTGGGTGGGCGTGGTCGACTGGGCGCTCCGGCATTTTCACGGCTACGAGCTGACCACCCACCGCGGCTCCAGCTACAACGCTTATCTCATTACCGACGAGAAAAACGTGCTGGTGGACACCGTCTGGGGGCCTTTCCGGGAGCAGCTTATGGCCAATATCAGCGAGATTATCGACCCGGCCAAGCTGGATATCGTCGTCGCCAACCACGCCGAGTCCGACCACTCCGGCGCGCTGCCGGCGGTAATGCGCCGCGCCCCAAAGGCCGAGGTCATCGTCTCCCCGCGGGGGCTGGAGAGTATCGAGGGGCATTACCACCAGCCCTGGAAGTTCCGGGCGGTCAAGACCGGCGACAAAATCAGCATCGGTAAGCGCGACCTGGTCTTCGTCGAGGCGCCCATGCTCCACTGGCCGGACAGCATGTTCACCTACCTCACCGGCGACGCCATCCTCATGCCTAACGACGCCTTCGGCCAGCACTACGCCCACGCCTGCCGCTTCAACGACCAGGTGGACCAGGGCGAGCTTTACGAGGAGGCGCTCAAGTATTACGCCAACATCCTCACCCCCTTCAGCCCGATGGTCAGCAAGAAAATCGAGGAGGTGCTGGCCCTCAACCTGCCGGTGAGCATGATTGCCCCCAGCCACGGCATCATCTGGCGAAAAGACCCCCTCCAGATTGTTAAAAAGTACCAGGAGTGGGCGGCCCAGACGCCGCAAAAATCGGCCGTCATCGTCTACGATTCCATGTGGGAGGGCACCCGCCATATGGCCGAGGCCATCGGCGAGGGGCTGGCCGCCGCCGGCGTGCCTTACCGCCTTTTCTACATGCCCACTGCCGACCGCAACGACGTCGTCGCCGAAATCTTCCAGGCCAAAGCCGTCATCGTCGGCTCGCCGACCTTCAACCAGGGGGTGCTGCCCACCATCGCCCCGATTATGGAAGACCTCAAGGGGCTCAAGTTCCGCAACAAGGTGGGGGCCGCCTTCGGCTGCTACGGCTGGAGCGGTGAAGCGGTGAAGATCATCGAGGAGCACCTGGAGAAGTGCCAGATACCCCCGGTGGCCGGGGGCGTGCGCGCCAAGTGGCAGCCCAAACCGGACGACCTGAGCAAGTGCCGGGAGCTGGGCGGCGCCGTGGCCCGCGCCGTCAAGGCGTGACGGGGGGCGCTACGGTATGTCAGGCGGCATCGGGCCGGTGCTGCCGCCCCTGCGGAGGCGGCGCCGGGCGAGGCGGCGGTAGAGGCTCTCCATCACGATAACGCCGCCCAGGACGGCTATTGTCCCGTAAAAGGCGGTGCGCTGGTTCTGCCACTGGTAGTAGATAAGGCCGGCCAGTACGGCGCCCAGGACGATGATGTTCAGGAAAATCAGCCGCCGGCTGCCCCCGACGCTGCCGGCCAGCCGGTAGTGGGATATCAGCACGAATATATAGATAATCGTGAAGATAGAGCTGATTATGGCCGCAATTGAGGCGAGGTTTAACGCGAGCACGAATACCAGGCTGAGGATAGCGGTAATGTACAGGCCTTCCGGCGACTGGCGCCACGTCTTGCGTTCGAAGAATATGGGCAGCTGGCCGTCCTTGGCCAGGGAATAGGCCACGTTGGCCCCTCCGAACAGGGTGGCGTTGATGGCCGAAGACACCGAGAAAAGCGCCCCCACCGAAATCAGGATAAACCCGGCGTTGCCCAGAAACGGCTTGGCGGCTTCGGCCAGGGCATTGTCCTCGGCCTTGATAATGGCCGGGATGGAGAGATTGCCGATGGCCGCCAGCGATACCGCCACGTAGACCACCATGACGATGGCGATGCTGATGAACATTGCCCGGGGCACGTTCCTGGTCGGATTTATGATGTTTTCCGAGGCGTTGGTAACCAGGCCGAAACCCATGTAGGACAGGAAAAATATCACCGCGGCCAATAGCGTGCCCGACGCCCCCGCGGCGCTTAGCGTCGGCTGGATATTCCCGACGTTGAGGGTGAGAAACCCCAGCACGATGAAAATTCCCAGAATCAACAGCTTGACGATAACGATGTAAAACTCCGCCTTGCCGACGGCCTTGCTGCCGAAGGAGTTCAGGGCGGTGAACACCGCAATCAGGGCGACCTCGGTCAGGCCGGCCGCCAGGGGAGTGACGTTAAGGTTTACCAGCGGTAGAAAGTAGCCGGTGAATCCCTTGGCGAACAGGGCAATTGACACCACGTAGCTGAGCCAGAGCAGTATCGCCAGCGCGCCGGTGATAACGTTATCGCCCATCCCCCGCAGGATATACTCGATGGGGCCGGCGTTGGATATTATCTTGCCGCCCAGTTTGGCGTACGAATAGGCCACGATGAGGGCCAGCACCCCGGAGATGACGAAGGCCTCCGGCAGATTAGTGCCCGCAATCTGGGCGCCGAGGCCGAAGATGGAAAAGATGCTGGCGCCAATCATCGTGCCAACCGCGATGGAAACGGCTTCCCACAGCCCGATTTTGGGGGTGTTCTGCATCGCTTAATCCCCGGCTACCGTTCCCTATAGATTAGCAGAAAATCGGCGGGCTGGGAATAGTCCGTGGCTGGTCGGGCCGCCTGAGCCGGCGTATCCGGGGGCGCCTGGCGCGGCAAGTTGCCGAAATTCATCGATATAGATATACTAGATATAGCTCCTCAAGATATCGTCAGCGGCGCGGCCGCCCCGGTGGCGGATTATATCGTGGTCGGCAACGCCCGGCGCATCAGTTCCGGGGCCGGTTTTACCGACCTTATAGTATCAGGGAAGGGAGATTAGGGGTTTCCCTATGCCGGTCAATTCATCTCCGCACCAGGGCGCCGTCAGCCAAAAGGTGCCCCCCTACGCCTGGGTCATCGTGGCCGCCACCGCCCTGATAGTCGGCACCACCTACGGTCTGACCTACAGCTACGGGGTGATATTCAAACCGCTGGTGGAATATTTTAACTGGAACCGGGCGACTGTTTCCCTGGTGTATTCCACCGGCCAGATAATGAAAGGGGTAATCTCGATTGGCGCCGGGTGGCTGGCGGATAAATACGGCGTCCGCAAGGTACTGGTCACCTGCGGGTTCATCGCCGGGCTGGGGCTGGTACTCTCCAGCCGCGTTACCGAGCTGTGGCAATTCTTTCTCTCCTACGGCGTCATCCATGCCATCGGATTGAGCGGCACCTTCGGTATCTGTACTACCGTCGTGGCTTACTGGTTCACCAAGAACCGGGGGCTGGCGATGGGCATCATGGCGTCCGGTTCCGGGTTGGGCACCTTCTTCATCGTGCCCGCCGTAGAGCGTCTGCTGGACGCTTACGACTGGTCGCGGACATTACTCATCTGCGGCATCGCCGCCGGCGTGCTGATGGTGGGGGCCGCCGCTACGCTGCGCGAACCGCCCTGGCGAATCCTGGCGACTAACACGCCGGGAAGCCCGCCCAGCCGGTCGGAAGGGGCTACGGTCAGAGAGGGCATCCGGGACCCGCGGCTGTTCCTCGTCGGGCTCTCGTTCATGTCCTTTTTCTTCGGGATGCAGATAGTGATGGTGCATCTGGTAAATCATGCTACCGATATCGGCATCGACCCCCTGGTGGCGGCGACGTTCATCAGTGTCATCGGCATCGTCAGTATCGTCAGTCGCCTGGGCATTGGCGTCGGGTCTGACAAGGTAGGCATTTATGGCGGCCTCCTGTTCACCCGCGCCTTCCTCGTCATATCGTTTATTCTGCTGCTGTTCGTCCGGTCGACGGGGTCTTTTTACCTCTTCGCGGTACTGTTCAGTATTCCCTACGGCGGGGAGATAACTCAGACACCGCTGGTTATCAGTAAGTATTTCGGGACCCGGGCGATGGCAACGCTGATGGGTATCAACCTGTTTTTTATAACCCTGGGAGGGACGCTGGGGCCGTGGTTAGCCGGGGAGGTTTACGATTCTACCAGTAGCTACGACTGGGCATTTATCGCCGGGGCCATCGCGGCAGCTTTCTCGATATTGATGGTGCTGCTGACGAAATGGTACGACGAAACACACCAGCGCCCGCGGCAGGAAAGGCTTTTGTCCGGGTGATTGGGGTTAGTGGGATGGTGGGCGGTAGAGGGCTCGAACCTCTGACCTTCAGTGTGTAAAACTGACGCTCTAACCAACTGAGCTAACCGCCCCCTGGATAGCCCCGTAATAAAGTGGCGTGCTTGGCGGGATTCGAACCCACGGCCTCAGCCTCCGCAGGGCTGCGCTCTATCCAGCTGAGCTACAAGCACGGGTGACCGGGTAATGGTGCCGAAGGAGAGATTTGAACTCTCACGCCCTTTCGGACACTACGCCCTGAACGTAGCGCGTCTGCCATTCCGCCACTTCGGCACAGGTGGCAACTCTTTATTGTAGCAAGTGAGGGGCGTATTTTCAAGATTTAGAGGTACGCTTTAGCCCAAGCCCTACGGCCAGTAGAGCTTCCGGGCCTCTTTCGTTAAGTCGGCGCGGAAGTCCGGGTGGGCGATTTCGATGAGGGCCTCGGCCCGCTGGCGCTGCGTCATGCCCTTGAGGTGGGCGATGCCGTACTCGGTGATGACGTAGTCGCTGATGGTGCGCGGCACGGTGACAACCGTCCCCTCGGCCAGCATGGGCGTGATGCGCGAGACGCGCCGCTCGCCGCTGCCGGCGGTGGAGGTGAGCACGGTGATGGAGCGCCCGCCCCGCGAGAGGAAGGCCCCGATGGCGAACGAAGTCTGCCCGCCGGCGCCGCTGATGACGCGCGGGCCGATGGATTCGGCGGCGACCTGGCCGGCGAAATCGACGCTGACGGCGCTGTTGATGGCCACCATGTTATCGTGCTGGGCGATAACGCGCACGTCCAGGCAGTACTCGGCGCTGTGCAGCTCGAAGGCCGGGTTCATGTTGACGAAGTCCATGTCCTCCTTGGTGCCGCCGCCGCAGGCGGTGGCCACCGCCTTAAAGGGGTTGAGGGTCTTGTGCTTGCCGGTGATGACGCCCTTTTTAATCAGGGGGATGATGCCGCGGGGGGTCGTCTCGGAGTGCCAGCCCAGGTCGTTCTTGTCCTCGAAGGTGCCCAGGCGGCAGCAGGCCTCGGAGGTGCCGCCCACGCCCACCTGGAGGGTATCGCCGTCGCGGACGAGCGTGCCCACGTAGCTGGCGATGGTCTTTTCCTCCTCGCTGGCCTCGGCGGTGCGGCGGCCCAGCAGGTCGGTGCCGCCGGGCTGCTTGCCGGAGGGGGTGTGCTCCACGAAGTAGTCAATCTCGGAGACGTGGATGTAGTTATCGCCGTAGGTGCGGATGAGGTTCTTGTTGACCTCGGCCAGGACGATTTTGGCGTTGCGTATCTCGGTCTTCTTCGTCCAGACGGAGGCGCCGAAGGAGCAGTAGCCGTGCTCGTCGGGGGTGGAAAGCTCCACCATGACCACGTCGGCGGGGCCGCGGTCCTCCTCGTGGAAGATAAAGCCCAGGCCCCCGATGGCCAGATCGCAGCGGCGCTCGGAGATAATCTGGCGCACGATGGGCAGCGGGAAGCCGACCTCAATCTTGAACGACATCTCGAAGACGGGGTCGTACCAGCCGAAGTCCCGCCCCGGCGTGCGCAGCGAGAGGAGCACGTTCTCCACCTCGCCCAGGCGGGCGGCCAGGGCCAGCCCCAGGGCCTGGGGCTCGTTGCCCTGCACGAAGCAGACCCGGTCGCCGCTCTTGATGACGCTGACGGCCTCCTCCGGCGAAACTATCTTTTGCTTGTATTCCTCTTCCCAGCTCATGTCTTCATCTCCTTACGGTGGTATTGTCATTGCGAGCCATTCCCGAAGGGAAGGCGCGGCAATCCCTATCATTGTATAAGGAATGTCCCGGAGATTGCCACGTCGCTTCGCTCCTCGCAATGACGTATTACATAAAAACCGGGGAGGGGGAGGACAGAATGTGTCCCGCATCCCCCTCCCCGAATTCGCAAACTCAGGTTCGCTTTCGCGCGCTAGTACCTTACCGCCGAGCAGCGGCAGGTGAGGCAGCGGCGCGCCTCGGTGACGCAGGTCTCCTTGTCGGCGAAGCCCAGGTTAACCTCCTTGAAGTTTTCCTTGCGCTTGCCCGCCGGGGTGACCACCGTCCCGCAGCGTGCCTCTTTCTGGTACTCCCTCAGGTGGAACTGGAAGGCGGGCTCTTCGATGTTGGCCAGGATAGGCTCCGGCGGCTCGGGCGGAAGCTCGGCGCCGCGCAGGTAGCAGTCGATAGCCACGGCGGCCTTCTTGCCGTCGGCGATGGCCTCAATCATGGTGCCCTGCCCGCGGGCCACGTCCCCGCCGGCGTAGATGCCGGCGACGCTGGTGGCCAGACTGCGCTGGTTGGCCTCGATGGTGCCGCGCGGGGTGGCCTTGACCTTGCTGTCGCCCATGAAGCCGAGTTCCACCCGCTGGCCGATGGCGGTGATGACCATATCGGCGTCAACGGTGGTGGCCTCCTTTTCGTCGTAGACGGGGGCGAACTTGCCGTTCTTGTCGTAGCAGGCGGTGCAGCGCTTCATGGCAACGCCCTTGACCTTGCCGGAGCTTACGAGAATCTCCTTGGGGCCCCAGCTCATGTCTACCTTGATGCCTTCGTCGATGGCCTGCTGGATTTCCTCTTCCTGGGCGGGCATTTCCTCGTGGCTGCACTCCAGGCAGATTACCTGGACGCTGCCGGCGCCGAGGCGCAGGGCGCAGGTGGCCGCGTCCATGGCGACGCTGCCGCCGCCGACGACGACCACGTTCTTGCCCACGGCCGGGGTCTTACCGGTGTTGACGGCCTTGAGGAAAGCGAGCGCCTGGACGACGCCGGAGGCGTCTTCGCCGGGGACGTTGAGCTTGGCGCTGTTCTGGGCGCCGGCGGCGATGAAGACGGCGCTGTAGCCCTGCTTCTTGAGGTCTTCGGGGTTCTTTACCGGGCTGTTGGTCTTTATTGCCACGCCCATCTTCTTGATGGCGTCGATTTCCCACTTGACGACCTGGCGCGGCAGGCGGTGCTCCGGCACGCCGACGGCCATCATGCCGCCGGCGACGTCGGCCGCCTCGAAGACGGTAACGGCGTAGCCCTTCTTAATCAGGAAGTAGGCGGCGGTCAGACCGGCCGGGCCGGAGCCGACCACGGCGACCTTCTCCTTCTTGGTGATGGGCAGGTTCTCGGGGAGGCACTGCGGCTTGAGGTAGGCGTACTTGCCTTCGAGGCCGTTCTCCATCACGTAGTCGGCGACGTAGCGCTTGATGTTGTTGATGCTGATGGGGTCGTCCAGCTTGCCGCGGTTGCACTCCGCCTCGCAGGGGTGCGGGCAGACGCGCCCGATGACGCCGGGGAAGGGCAGCTGCTGCTTGAGGTAGCGGTAGGACTCTTCCATCTGCCCACGGGAGGCCATGAGGACGTAGGCGTTGACATCCAGCCCGGCGGGGCAGGTGTTCTGGCAGGGGGGCATGAACGGCTCGGGCAGCGGCCGGAGCGCCTGCGCCATGGCGGCGGTATTATATTTCGGGTCGTACTTTTCACGGCCGACGTTGGGGTTCACGGCGCAGCGAATGGCCAGGCCGCGGTTGAACCGGGCCAGGCAGACGTTGCAGCGCAGGCAGCGGGTAACCTCGTCGAGCTTCCCTTCCTCCCACTTGCGCGGGGTGCGCTGGTCGGCCACCAGCTGGCGGCCCATGGTGATGGCGTCCGCCCAGCCGTTGCGCAGCACTTCCTCGGCCAGGTACGGGTCGTGCTGGCCGGGGACGATTAGAGGTATTTTCAACTCGGGCTTAAAGTGCTTGGCATGCTCGATAAAGTCAAACCCGTCTTGAGGGAAGAACCATTTTCTGCCTTCGTAGGAGCCGTCGGAGAGGTGGATATAACTGGCGCCGAGCTCCTCGCACCACTTGGCTACCTGGATAAGCTCTTCCTCGTGGATGGAGCCGGGCATGTGCTCGTCGCCGCTGAGGCGGATACCGAGGCAGTAGTCGGGCCCCACCCTTTTCCTGGTGGCCACCAGCAGGTTCTTCAGGAAGCGGAAGCGGTTCTCCAGCGAGCCGCCGTATTCGTCGGTACGCTGGTTGGAGCGCGGCGAGAGGAACTGGTGGATAAGGTAGCCGTGCGGGCTGTGGAACTCGACGGCGTCGTAGCCGCAAATCCTGGCGGCGGCGACGGCGGTGGGGAAGGTCGTCTCCATGTAATGTATTTCTTCCAGGGTCAGCACTTTAGGGGCGGTGGTAGCGCCCAGCGTCTGCGCCTTGGTCTCGTAACCGCGGGGCATGATTCTGTCCTCATAGTCCTGGGGGCGCTCGGAGGGGATGGCGGAAGGTGCCCCCGGGATTTCGCCGGAGGTCTTGCTGGAGCCCTGGCGGCCGAAGCTGGGGGTAATCTGGATGAAGGCCTTGGCGCCGCACTGTTTGATGCCCTCGGCCAGGTTGGACTGGCCTTCGTAGTAGGTGCGGCCGCTGATACGCGGGTTACCGAAGCTGGTGGTCTTGGCGCCCCAGTCGGTGGCGAAGGTGCACTCGATGGTGATGAACCCGGCGCCGCCTTCCGACCTGCCGGCGTAGGAATAGATACATTCTTCCCTGATGTACCCGTTCTCATCGGCGCCGCCGGTGGTGGTGCAGGAGCCGCCGATGCGGTTCTTTATCTCCAGCGGGCCGAGCTTGATGGGGGAGAATAGTATTGGGAAATCCGTCATGGTATCTCCTTTCTTTTTACGTTGCTTTCTTTATTTAGTGTGTCTTTTAGAAGTATCGATGCCGAGTATCCTGGCCAGGTTTTCGCCGAAAATCCCCCGCTTGACCTCGTCGGTGACGGGGGCGTAGCCGTAGCCCTTCTGGAGGTCTTCCGGCATCTCGAACGTCCGGAGGCCGATAATCGCCTCGCGGAAGAGGCCGCCGGGGCCGTAGAAGTCGGTGCCCCAGACGATGCGCTCCGGGCCGGCGAACTGGATGGCCTCGCCGATGATTTCCGCCAGGCGGCGCGGCGCCGCCTTATACCACGGCATAATCAGGCTGAGGCTAATGTAGACGTTGGGGTGCGACAGGGCCACCATGTTCAGGTCGCGGCACTGCGGCCAGCCGGCGTGGAAGGCGATTATCTTGAGGTCGTAGAAGTCGTTGACCACGTCGTCCAGCAGGACGGGCAGGCAGTACTTGGCCTTGCCGGGCGGGCACCAGCTCCAGCCGGTGTGGATGGACACGGTGACGCCCAGTTCTTCGCATCGCTTGTAGAAGGGCCATATCCGCTCGTCGTTGATGTAGGTATCTTCCGGCGGATAGAACTTGAAGAGCTTGCAGCCCCTTTCCTGGGCCAGGTAGTCCAGCTCCCAGAGCACGTCTTTCATGCCGCGCTGGATGAACGGGCCCACGTTGGCCTGGACGATTAATCTATCCGGGTACTTTTCGGCGGCGGCCAGCAGGTAGCCGTTGGTAGACCACTTGGTGGTATAGCCGGTGGTGTCCATCATCGATTCGGGCAGGACGCAGGCCATGTCCACGCCGTAGCGGTCCAGGTAGACAATCAGCTTGTCTTCCTCGGGCATATCCGATTTTTCGGCCTTGGTTACCGGCGGCTCTTTCCAGTCTTTGGTAACGTGGTGGGGAACGGCGCCAAAGGCGCGGGCGGTTTCCGCCGTCCCGTAGACCCACTTGCGGTATTCGGGGAAGTAGTTGAAGTATTTTTTGTTCGCCTCGCCGCTGAGGTGGCATTCGACGTCTATCTTAAAATAGTCGTCTTTTTCAAACTCGGGATACTGTGCCATTGTCTTAACTCCTTATCCGGTAGCGGCCAGGCCCTATTTCTTCTTTTCGGGGCGGTAGGAGCGGAAGTACTTGGTCTTATTCAGGCGCTCCTCGTACTTCTCGTGCATCTTGTGGAAGGCCTCGCGCTCGCCCATGCTCTCGCGGTCGCGGATGAACATAAGCTCCCGCTCGTCATCGCTGTACTTGAGGTTGGTGGAGAAGGTGTGGTAGAGGATGACCTCTTTGAGGTTGGTCAGGCCGAGGCGGCTCAGCATGTGGCGGCGGGCGAACTTGCCCATGACGACGCAGTCGCGCGGCAGCAGGGAGATGGCGGCGGCCAGGTTATGGACTTCGCTCTCCAGGTCTTCCTCGGGGACGGACTTGGTGACGTAGCCGGCTTCCTCGGCCTCCTGGCCGCTGATGGTGCGGCCGGTGAGGAGAATTTCCTCGACCTTCTTGGTATGGCCCATGACCAGCTCGAGGGGAAGGGTGGGCAGACCGCCGAAGGCGAGCCGCTGGCCCATCTGGGAGAACTTGGCGTTATCGGCGCAGACGACGATATCGGCGGCCTTGGTGATGTAGAGCCCGGCCTCGATGGCCCAGCCGTGCACCTGCACCATGACGACCTTGTTGCAGTCCAGGATGGCCTGCGGGAATCCGTAGAGCTGGTCCTGGTCCGTCTGGAGGCGGATGCGCTGGCTGGGTTTGACGCCTTTGGCCCCGCCGTAGACGCGGTAGACCATGGACAGGTCGAACCCGGCGCAGAAGTTGCGGCCGGCGCCCTTGAAGATGACCACGTTGCAGTCGTCGTCGTGGTTGATTTCCCACATGGCCTTCTTGATATCGCCGGTCATGTACTCTTCGCCGATGGAGATGCAGTTGTTCTTGTCCGGCCGGTTCAGCGTCAGGTAGGTAACCTTGGGGTATTCCTTGTCCTTTTCCAGGGTAATGGATTCGAATTTCGGGTAAGCCATTAAATTTTCCTCCGTTTTACATTATTTCGCGGTTGTATCGGTTGACCTGTCCCGCCCGCGACGGCATGAGGGGCATGGGTGAAAGGTGAGCGGCGGCGCGGGGGATAGGCCGTTATTTTCGCTTAGCTGCTGTCGAAGCCGTAGATGGGCTGGGGCAACGGCCGGAGCCCCGGAAAGAGTGAAAATGCCTTGCGGCGCGCTTTGAGCAGTCCCATTTTACCAGTACAGCTTCGGTAGGCCGGTGCGTCCGGTTGCCTTTCTAGCCGGCGGGGACACGCGGCGTAACAACGTACCGGAGGCGGCGAGAAACGGAGGCATTAGTGTCAAGAAAGCCCTGTCCCCTCTGTTCGCTTGCGTAATAATACGGGCACGATTTCCCCGAAAAATTACGCCATAATAGTTTACCTTATACCAAACTTGATGTCAAACGGCGCGGGAGTCCGGGCCGCCGGTTACGGGGCGCCGTCGCGGTGCCGGAGGTAGTGCTTCCGCAGGGTCGCTACCGCCTCGTCCGGCAGGGGGTTGACCGGCCCCGTTGCCCGGGCCAGCAGGTAGATGCGGGCGGTCTTCTCGGTAAGCTCGGCGGCGGTCAGGGCGTCTTCCAGGGTGCGGCCGGTGGCCACTACTCCGTGGTTGGCCAGCAGCACGGCGCTGCGGTCGCCCAGGGCGTCCAGGGCGCCGTTCACCTGCTCCGGGGTGCCGGAGGGGGCGCGGGGCGCCAGCTCGATGGGGCCGCCGAGGCCGGCCACCTGGTCTTCCAGAACGGGCGGGATGGCCTGCCCGGCCACGGCCATGGCGCTGGCGTGGACGGAGTGGGTATGCACCACCGCCCCCACGTCGGGACGGGCGCGGTAGACGGCGATGTGCAACGGCGTCTCCACGGAGGGCGTCAGGCTGCCGTCAATCACCTCCCCGTCGAAGGCCACCACGACGATATCGGCGGCGGTGAGAGACTCGTAGCGGCGGCCGCTGGGGGTAATCGCCAGGAGCGGCCGCCCCGCCTCGGGCGGCAGCCTCAGGCTGACGTTGCCGGAGGTGCCCACCACCAGGCCCAGCGCCGCCATGCGGCGGGCGTATTCCAGAACCTGCTCTCTTTCCGGCTGCCAGCGTTCCATGACCTGCCTCCCGGGGTGGTGATTACGTCTTACTAATTCTATTACAGAACCACCGGTTAATCCAGCCGGGGTATTTTGACAGGGGCCTGGGGAGGATAGTAGAATAGTATATATAGTTAACTATTCAATTTGTGAACCAAGTCTTTGTTTGGGGGCGAACATGAACAGAGAAACTCTGGACAACGTCGTCACGGGCTTGCTTTCCATCACGCCGCTTATCCGCCGCAACATCCAGCGCAAGGTGATGCGGACGGCCTTCGCGCAGATTGAAGAAGACATCACCCTGCCGCACCTGGAAGTGATGATAGCCCTCAAGGAGGGGGGCACCCGGCACATCGCCGAGATAGGACAGCGGCTGCAGATACCCAAGCCGCAGATGACGCCCCTCATCGACCGGCTGGAGAAGCTGGGTATCGCCGTGCGGCAGGAGGACGCCGCCGACCGGCGCACCACCAACATCGCCCTGACCGATAAAGGCCGCCGCATCATCGAGGAGTTTGACGGCGTTATCAAGGATGGCATCCGCGAGAAGTTCGCCTGCCTCACCGACGCCGAGCTGAAGGAGCTGTCCACATCGCTGCGCAAGCTGGGGGACATCCTCTCCAAGCTGCCGTAAAAAACCCAGGAGAGTAACCTTGACCGTTACCGAATCGCCCGTCTACCAGAGTAACCTGCCCCGGAAGCAGGTGGTGGCCGCCATGGCCGGCACCATGCTCTCGATGCTGCTGGGCTCGATATTCATGACCATCACGGCCACGGCCATGCCCCGCATCATTACCGACCTGGGCGGCTTCAGCCTGTATACCTGGGTCTTTACCGCCTACATCATCGCCGAGACGATATCGCTGCCGCTGGCCGGCAAGCTAAGCGATATGTACGGCCGCAAGTGGCTCCTGGTGGCCGGCATGGGGCTGTTCGTCATCGGGGCGTTTCTCAGCGGGCTGAGCCAGTCGATGACCCAGCTTATCTTCTACCGCGTCATCCAGGGGTTCGGCTTCGGGGCGATGAGCGCCCTGGGCTTTATCGTCATCGCCGACCTCTTCCCCCCGGAGGAGCGCGGCAAGTACAGCGGCATCATGGCCGGGGTCTTCGGCGTCTCGACGGTCATCGGGCCGACCCTGGGGGGCATCATCACCGATAGTCTGGGCTGGCGCTGGTGCTTTTTCGTGACCGTGCCCCTCGGGATAATCATCATTCTGCTCTTTATCTTTATGTTTCCCCAGTTCCGCGCGGCGCGGGAGAGGCACCGGCTCGACTACCCCGGCGTGGCGGCCATGGCCCTCGGCATCGTGCCGCTGATTCTGGCCCTCAACTGGGGCGGCGCCGATTTCGCCTGGAGCTCGCCGCTGATTATCGGTCTTTTCGCCTTCAGCGCCGTCATGCTGACGGCCTTCGTCTTCATCGAGCGCCGCGCCAGCGAGCCGATTATTCCCATCTCGCTGTTCCAGAGCCGCGTCGTGGCCATTTCGGCCATCGTCGCCTTTCTCCAGGGGGCGGCCTTCTTCTCGGTGGTTAGCTTTATCCCGCTCTTTTTCCAGGGGGTGCTGGGAGCCGACCCCACCCGGAGCGGGCTGTTTATGACGCCGATGATGCTGAGCATGGCCCTCGGTTCGTTCGTCGGCGGGCAGCTGCTCTCCCGCACCGGGGGGCATTACCGCCTCCAGGCCACCATCGGGTTCGGGCTGGCGGCGGTGGGCTTCTTCCTCCTGGCCGGGATGACGCCCCAGACGACCTTTCTCATGGCCGCCGTCTACATCTCCATTGCCGGGTTCGGCAACGGCAACATCATGCCCATCCATACCATCGCCGTCCAGAATACCGTTCCTTATAACGTGATGGGGTCGGCTACCTCGCTGATATCGCTATTGCGGCCGCTGGGGGGCGTCTTCGGGCTGGCCATCGTCGGCTCCATCCTCAATAACCGCTTCGCCGCGAACTTTTTCGGCAACCTGCCGGCGGAGGTGACCGACGTGGTGCCGATGGCCGAGCTGACCAGCATCGTGGACAATCCCCAGGCGCTGGTAAATCCCGAGTCCCAGGACGCCTTGCAGAGCATGTTCCTGGGCCTGGGGCCTCAGGGCGAGGCCCTCTTTGAAACGACGCTGACGACGCTGCGCGAGTCGCTCAGCTCGGCGCTGACGCAGGTCTTCATGGTGTTCCTGGGGATAACGCTGCTGGCGCTGGTGGTCAACCTCTTCCTCAAGGGGGTTCCGCCGTACCGGCCCAAAGAGGTCATGCGGGCGGTTAAGGAGAGGAAGTAGGGGAGAAAACTGGCTGGTGTCCTCCTTCGCGCCGCGGCGATAGCTCTATGGATGCGGCGTGATGGCGAGGATAGTAATGGCTTGCCTGGCGGGGCCGTAGCACCAGAAAACCCGGTAAGCGGCCGGGGTCTTCTGTTCGGCGTAGGCTTCGAAGACCTTTTCCCCGTTCGGTCCTTTCACGCTGGCATATTCGTGGGTACGGAGACTGTTGTGCCGTGGATTGCTGGCCAGGTAGTGGAGTGTTTTCCTGACGGCCTTATAGCGTTTCTGCTGGGATGCGTCCGACTTGAGCCGGTGGTAGGTCTTACGGGCGGTTTCCGTCCAAACTAGCTCGAACAAAGCAACCGGCCTTATAGCTCGTCCGGGTCTATTCTAGATACTTTTCCCCGGGCGGCCTCGGCGAGACCTTGCCGCACCAGGGCGAGGGCCTCCGGGTTATTGAAGAGCCAGGCTTCCGCCGCCGGGACGCTTACCTGCGGGTCGAGGACAATCTGCCCGGTGGAATTGGTGTATATGTGGTAGGTGATGCCCTTGGGGACAGAAACCCTGCTTAATCCAATCCGTTTCTTGGCATCCGGTTTGACGTTATCGGCCACCCTCGCGAAATCCGTATTATTAATTATCATATCTCTTTTATTATAGTGCTGGTGGGATTAGTTGTCAAGTGGGTAAAACCCACTCCATTACTATTAGCTCTAGCTGTCTCGTTTGACATATCACGTTATATTGCTGATAATATAAGGTATCTGTATTCGCCCGCCGGGGGGAAACATGACCGAAGCCAAGGTGCCGGATTTTGGCGCCAAGCACGGCTCGCGCTCCGGGAAGAAGCCGGAAGCGGGCCTGGTGATGCGCTCCAAGGTCTGGATGGAGAAGGACGGCAAGCTCTTTATGGGCTGGGGCCGGGCAACGCTGCTGGAGCGCATCGACGAGCTGGGCTCGATATCGGCGGCGGCGCGCTCGATGCGCCTGGCCTACCGCAACGCCTGGCTCTGGGTGGAGGCGATGAACCGGCTGGCGGGTGCTCCGCTGGTGGTGAAGTCCACCGGGGGGGCGCGGGGCGGCTACGCCCGCCTCACCGAGGCAGGGCGACAACTGGTGCGCGAGTACAAGGAAAAGCGCGCCAGCGTGCGCCGCACCCTGGCCGGGGACGGATATGACGGCTAATCAAAGGCATGGCCGGCTGTGGCGCGCTGCCGCGGTGGTTTTATCCATCGGGGTTATACTGGCGGTAGCCATCGGCTGCGGCGAAAACCCCGCCGCCATAACCGCCTTCTGCGGCTCGGCCAGCAAGCCGGCCATGGAGGAGGCCGCCGCCGCCTTTACCGGGGCGACCGGCATCACCGTTTACCTCAACTTCGGCGGCTCGGGGACGATGCTCTCCCAGATGAAGATAGCCGGTACGGGTGACCTCTACATCCCCGGCTCGCCGGACTACATGGTCATGGCCGAGCGGGACGGCGTCGTCGACGCGGCCACGATTAAGATTATCGCCTACCTGGTGCCGGCGATACTCGTACAGGAGGGCAACCCGAAAGACATCCAATCGCTGGCCGACCTGACCCGCCCTGGCGTCGAGGTGGGCATCGGCGACCCACAATCGGTCTGCGTCGGGCTTTACGCCTACGAAATCATGGAGTACAACGGGCTCCTTGAGGCTATCGTCCCCAACATTGTCACCCACGCCGAGAGCTGCTCCCAGACGGCCACCCTGGTGGCCCTGAAATCGGTGGACGCCATTATCGGCTGGCGCGTCTTCGCCAGCTGGCACGATAACATCCAGGCGGTCTACCTTGAGCCGGACGAGCTGCCGCGGTTGGCCTACATCCCCGGGGCGGTTTCCAGCTACAGCCAGGTCAAGGCCAGCGCCGAGGAGTTTCTGGGTTTTCTGGTCTCGGCGGAAGGGCAGGCGATATTCGCCAAATGGGGCTACCTGGCCACCGAGGCGGCCGCCCGCCAGTACGCGCCGCAGGCCGAAATCGGCGGGGAGTACCGGCTGCCGGAGAGCTACCGGCCGCTGGTTCAATAACAGGTTTGGGGTGAGGTTTAGCGGTGTTTAGATTTCTTAAAGGTGTCGGCGGGGAGCGGGCCTTCCGCGGGGCCACCATCAGCGCTCTGGTGCTGCTGGGGCTCTTTTTCACCGGCATCATCGTCTCCATGCTGGCCTACACCGACTGGGACACCTTTATCGCCGCCCTCTTCTCCGAGGAGATACTCTTCGCCGTCCGCCTCAGCGTCACCACGGCCACCATCTCGGCGGTGGTCTCCATCCTCATCGCCATCCCGGTGGCCTACGCCATCTCCCGCACCAGCTTCCCCGGCAAGGACATCGTCGATAGCCTGCTGGACCTGCCCATCGTCATCTCGCCGGTGGCCCTGGGCGCGGCGCTGCTGGTCTTCTTCAACACGCCGCTGGGTTCCGCCATCGACGACAACATCGTCAAGTTCGTCTTCTCGGTGCCGGGCATCGTCCTGGCGCAGTTTACCGTCATCAGCGCCCTGGCCATCCGCCTCTTAAAGTCCACCTTCGACGGCATCGACCCGCGCTACGAGCAGGTGGCCCGCACCCTGGGCTGCTCCAAGCCGGGGGCGTTCTTCCGGGTGAGCCTGCCGCTGGCGCGCGACGGCCTGATTGCCGCCGCTATCCTCACCTGGGCGCGGGCCGTGGGCGAGTTCGGGGCGACGGTCACGCTGGCCGGGGCCACCGCCATGAAGACGGAGACGCTGCCCACCGCCATCTTCCTCAGCCTGGCCAGCGCCGACGTCGGCAAGGCCATCGCCGTGATATTCGTGCTGGTGATTATCGCCGTCGCCGCCCTCCTGGTCATCCGCAAGCTCATCGGCCGCAGGTACCAGCTATGATTGAAATCCGCGACCTCTCCCTGCGCCTGGGAGAGTTCCACCTCAAGGACATCAACCTGACGATTGACGACGGGGAGTATTTCGTTATCTTGGGGCCGACCGGGGCGGGCAAGACGGTGCTGCTGGAGTGCCTGGCGGGGCTGCACCGCCTCCGGCAGGGGCGCCTCTACGAGGACGGCCGGGACATCACCCGCCTCACCCCGGAGGAGCGGAACCTGGGCTACGTCCCCCAGGACTACGTCCTCTTTCCCTTCCTCAACGTGCGGCGCAACATCGCCTTCGGGCTGGGGCCGGTGCGCCGTAACCGCGACGAGGTAATGGCGCGGGTCGATGAGCTGGCCGAACTGGTGGGGGTGACCCACCTGCTGGAGCGGCAGCCGCGTACCCTGAGCGGCGGCGAGAAGCAGCGCGTCGCCCTGGCGCGGGCACTGGCGCCCTCGCCGCGCGTCCTCCTCCTCGACGAGCCGCTGGGCGCCCTCGACCTGCGCACCGCCCGCTACCTGCGCCTGGAGCTGAAACGCATCCACCGCGAGCTGGGCCTGACCACCGTCCACATCACCCACGACCTGGTGGAGGCCTTGGAAATGGCCGACCGGGTGGCCGTCGTCCAGGACGGGCGGGTGGAGCAGGTGGCCGGGCCGGAGGAGATGCTCTTTTCCCCGGAGGGGGAGGCCGTGGCCGATTTCATCGGGGCGCCCAACATCCTCAGCTGCGACTACAGCCGCGAGCTGGGGCAGGGGCTGGTGGAGGTCGGCTGCGGCGACCTCAAGCTCACCGTCCCCCACGAGGGCGGCGCCGTCCGCAAGGTGGCCATCCTGCCGCGCCACATCTACGTCTCCGAAACGCGCCCGCCGGGATTATCCGTCAACGGCTTCGAGGGGCGGGTTACCGCCATCACGCCGGTGGGCAACACGGTGCGCATCTGGATTGAGACCGGCGCCACCACCCTCATGGCCGAGATACCTTCCTATCTCTTCGCCGAGATGAACCTGGCGGTAGGGCGGGAGGTCTTTATCATCCTGCGCATGCGGCGGATACGCTGCTACGAAAAAAAATGAAAAATACGCTAACCGGACGAACCTTTTTATTCCTGCGGCGTTATAATATAACAGAGCGCTGACCGAAAACAGGAGGTTGGTATGAAAAAGATACTTTTAGCGTTACTGGTAATTATCATTGTGGTGGGGGCGGTGGCCTGCGCCAGGAGCGAGACCGCCAGTGAGGGCGGCGGGTCTCACGATTCGGCGCTGACGATGCCGGCAACCACCTCGCCACCGGGTATGGTCGTGGGGTCGGCCCCGGGGTCGGTTACCCAGAAAGACTACGAATCATCGTCATCGCAGCCACAGCCGGATATAATCATCACCGCCGACCGTCTCATTATCCGCACCGGCAGTCTGGCGCTGGTGGTGGAGGACGTGGACGAGGCCATCGACCAGATTGCCTCCATCGCCGGGCTTTATAACGGCTACGTCGTCGCCTCCAACAGCTGGCAGGACGGCGACCGGATGGCGGGCAACATCGCCATACGGGTGGAGGTCGCCTATTTCGAACCGGCCATGAGCGGCCTGAGGGGCCTGGCCGTGGAGGTAAACTCGGAGAGCACCTCCGGCGAGGACGTGACCGAAGAGTACGTTGACCTGGACGCCCAGCTGCGCAACCTGGAGGCGAGCGAGGCCCAGCTGCTGGAGCTGATGCAGCAGGCCGGGGACGTCAGCGAGATACTGGAAGTCCAGCGCGAGCTGGTCAAGACACGCGACGAGATTGAGCGCATCAAGGGGCGCATGCAGTACCTGGAGAGTAGCGCCGCCATGTCCTACATCGCGATAAGCCTGGAGCAGTCCAAGCTCACCGTCGAGTTTATCGCCGCCAGCCGGAACGTCAAGACCGGGCAGGAAGTCCACTTCACCCCCATCGTCGCCGGCGGCTTCGCGCCTTACAGCTACGACTGGGACTTCGGCGACGGCAATACCAGCACCGAGTCGAACCCCGCCTACGCCTACAACGATGACGGCAGCTACACCGTCTCGCTGGTGGTGACCGACGACCGCGGCAACACCGAGTCCTACGAGCGGGAAGACTACATCACCGTTACCCCCGGCTGGAGCGCCGGGAGCATCGCCAGCAGCGCCTGGAACGGTCTGCTCGCCTTCTTCCGCGTGCTGGGGGACATCTTTATCTGGCTGGGCATCTTCAGCCCGGTGTGGATAATTATCCTGGTTATCCTCTACTTCACCTGGTGGCGCCACCGCCGCAAGAAGGCGTAAGCTAAAAAAACGGGATATAGTAAGGGGAGGGGGCGAAAACCCCCTCCCTCTCTTTTTTCCTCAGAACTAAGGCATTAGACGCCGCAAAATCTCCTGGCGGGTTAGCCCCGCCACCTCGATGACCTTGTGGCGGCCGGTCTGCCCCCGGACGATGGCCACGGCCGACTTGCCGACCCCCAGCGCCCGGCTCAGGGTGGCGATAAGCTCGCGGTTGGCCTTGCCGGCCACCGGGGGCGCCGCCACACGCACCTGGACGATGCCCTTGCTGAGGCCGGTGACCTCGCTCCGGGTGGCGTTGGGGGTGACCTTTACGGACAGGCGCCGGTCGGGACTGTTCCGGGACAATGGCTCCACGGGTCAGCCGTTTACGGTTAGCGGATGGCTAGTCGTATTCGTTGCCGCCGGCCCCGCCGCCGCGTCCCACCAGTAAAGCGATGGTGGCTAGCAGGAGTATGCCCGCTATCGCCATCCAGAACGTCCAGTCCACCCCGCTGACTTCGGCGCTGCGGGGAAGGGCGTCGAGACCGATGAGAATGCCGTAGATGGCGCTCAGCCCGCCGATGCTACCCAGGGTTACCGCTGCTACTCCCATGGAATACCCCCTTTGTTTTATTGCCGTGACGAGGATGTTATATAATTGATTTTAAAGACGACGAAAGGATGTTTAGAGATACTATAGCATGAAACTGGCAAATAATCTATACGCCTACCCGGAACAGGGGATGCTGGACTGCAATACCTACGTCATCGCCGGCCCGCCCGGCGTTATCATCGACCCCGGCAGCCCGGACTACCTGGAGGTCAAGGTGGCCGCGATGAGACAGGACGGCCTCGACCTTAAGCAAATCGGCACCATCCTCAACACCCACCTCCACATCGACCACTGCGGCGCCAACCGGGCCTTCAAGGAGCTGTCCGGGGCGCGCATCGTCCTGCAACCCGTCCAGCAGCAAAACTATAACCTGGTGGTCATCGACGGGGCGCGGCTCTTCGGCATGGAGCCGGGCGAGTTCACCGAGGACGCCGTCCTGGATGAGGACAGCCTCACCGTCGGCGACACGGAGATAGAAATCATCGGGGCGCCGGGGCACTCGCCGGACTGCGTCTGCTATTACCTCAAGGCAGCCAGGGTGCTTATCTGCGGGGACGTGCTTTTCGAGGCCAACACCGGCCGCGTCGACCTGCCCGGCGGCAGCGCCGACGACCTTAAAAAGTCCATCGAGTCCCTCTCGCGGCTGGATATCCATTACCTGCTGCCGGGGCACATGGGTATCGTCAGCGGCGCCGAAGCCGTAGCCGCCAACTTCGCCTTTATCAAGAGCAACGTCTTCCCGTGGCTTTAAGGGGGTATGCCGCCATGAAAACCGAAGAGACCATCGGCAAGCTCCTGCGCCAGCGGGGCCTGACGCTGGGGGCGGTGGAATCGGCCACGGGCGGGCTGGTGGCACATCTTATCACCAACGTCCCCGGCTCGTCCGACTATTTCCAGGGGTCGGTCGTGGCCTACAGCAACGAGGTTAAAGTCAAGGTCGCCGGCGTCGGCGCGGCGGCGCTGGAGAAATACGGCGCGGTCAGCCCCCAGGTGGCCGAGGCGATGGCCGCCGGGGGACGGCGGACGCTGGGGGTGGATATTTGTCTTGCCGATACCGGCATCGCCGGGCCGGGCGGCGAGACGCCGGGCAAGCCGGTGGGGCTTTTCTACCTGGGGCTGGCGCACGCCGGCGGGGTTACCAGCCGCAAGCTTGAGCTAAACGGCGCGCGTGAGGAAAACAAACTGGCCGCCGCCCAAGCGGCGCTGGACTGGCTTAAGGAATACGTAACGGGTCTTCCCGATTAGTCCGCGCCAATCAACCTCTCCATTGCCATTATCACCCGGCAATGCTATACTCTCAGCATATTCTGGCGTGAATTGGAGATTACTCGTGAAGAGAGTTGACGGACGTGCCTACGACGAGCTAAGGCCGCTGCGCATCATCCCCGGTTACCAGAGCTTCGCCGAGGGCTCGGCGCTCATCAAGCTGGGCAAGACCCACGTGCTCTGCTCGGTAAGCGTCGAGGAGCGGGTGCCCGCCTTCCTCAAGGGGAGCGGCAGCGGCTGGATTACCGCCGAGTACGCCATGCTGCCCCGCGCCACGGTGACGCGCACCCAGCGGGACGCCACCCTGGGGAGGGTCGGCGGGCGCAACCAGGAAATCCAGCGGCTCATCGGGAGGTCGCTGCGGGCCGCGGCCGATCTCGACCAGCTCGGCGAGCGCACGCTCATCGTGGACTGCGACGTGCTCCAGGCGGACGGCGGCACGCGGACGGCGGCCATCACCGGCAGCTACGTGGCCCTCTACCGGGCGCTGGAGACCCTCCAGAAGATGGGCATCGTCTCGGCCATACCCCTCAAGAGCGCCGTGGCGGCCACCTCCGTCGGCATCGTCCAGAGCTACATGATGGCCGACCTCTGCTACGACGAGGA
>DAOUEP010000016.1:0-37256 GCA_034430515.1 Dehalococcoidales bacterium
TTATCTATCTCGGCCACGTAGAGGTAGCTCATGTTCTCCACCACGCCGATAATTTTCTTCTCCATCTGCCGCGCCATCTTGACCGCCTTGCGGACGACCATGGCCGTCAGGTCCTGCGGGGTGAAGACGGCAATCATCCCCGAGATGGGCAGGCTCTGCATCACGGTGAGCGGGGCGTCGGCGGTGCCGGGCGGCAGGTCGACGATGAGATAGTCGAGCTTGCCCCAGAGCACCTCCTCCCAGAACTGGGTGATGGCCCGGGCGATGAGCGGCCCGCGCCAGACCACGGCGTCGTCCTCGCTGGCGAGGAGCAAATTGATGGACATCACGGCCACGCCCGAGCGCGACGGGACGGGCATGATGCCGGTCTCGCCGCCGGAGGGGCGCGAGCTGATGCCGAACATGCGCGGGATGGACGGGCCGGTGATATCGGCGTCGAGGATGCCCACCTCGTAGCCCTGCCGCCGCAGGGCCACCGCCGTCAGGCTGGCCACCAGCGACTTGCCCACGCCGCCCTTGCCGCTCATCACGGCGATGACGTTGCCAATCTCGTTGAGCTCCTTGGGCTTGGCGTCGGTGAAGGCGACGTTGACTTCTTTGATACCGGGCAGGGCCCCGGCGACTTTCTCAACGCGCTGCTTGAGCCACTCCTGCGCCTCCGGCAGCAACGCCGCGTTAGCTAAAGTAATCTCCGCCTTGTCGCCGGTTACGGTTACCTCCCGCACCAGGTTCAGCTGCGCCAGAGTGCGCGACGCCCCGGGGACGAGTATCGCCGCCAGGCTTTCGGTTAATTCCTCGCGTGTGGGCATGACATATCCTCCAAAATCGCTTGGTTACGGCTTATCAGGCGCCCGCTTCGCCCTCGCCGACCACCAGCTCGTAGCGGGGACGGTCGTCGCGGAAAGTAACCCGCACCGAGACGCGTTTCCCCTCGGCCAGCAGCCTCTCGGACTCGTCGCGCAGGCGCTGCGACTCCGGCGCCTGCAGGAAGGCCACCAGCGCCTCGAACTTGCGCCGGGCTTCCTCGTCGTCGTCGCCGTCGCGCAAGAGCAGCATCAGGCAGCTGTTGAGCTCCTGCTCGGCCAGGCACTTGAGGCACTTGCCCGGTATCTCCTTGGTCGAATACCTCGGCTCAAGCTCGAATGATTCCATTTATCCCTCTCGCTAGTTCATCATCACGCAGACGCCGTGGACGACCTTGAGGCCGTTCTCGCGGCAGTAGTTCACGGCGGCCTCGCTCTCCGAGCCGGGCTGCAGCCAGATGCGCTCCAGGCCCAGCGCCAGGCAGTCCTTGAGGATGGCCTCGGTGGCCGGCGGCGGCACCACGAAGTCCACCACGTCCACCCGCACCGGCACGTCCCGGATGGTGGCGTAGCATCGCTCGCCGTCCACCGTTTCCAGGCGGGGGTTGACCGGATAGACCTCGTAGCCGCGCTTTTTAAGATTTTTAATAACCTGGTGGCCGTACTTCTCCGGGTTATCGGTGGCCCCGATGACGGCGAAGCGCTTCTGGGCCATGAACTCCTCAATCAGGTCCTGCATCAATGCCCCTCCCCCTACTGCCGGGCCATTTTAGCACCGCACTTGGGGCAGGTCATCTGGTAGCAGGGCATCCCCTGTTGATGGGGCACCTTGGCGCCGCAGGCCGGGCAGACGCAGTTGCCCGCCGGCCCGGCCCCCGGGCGGTTGCCCCCCATCCGGCCGCCCCGCTGACCGCCGCCGGACGGCGGCCCCGTACCATCGCCTCTTGGCATAATATCCCTCCCGATAAATAATTCAGTGCGCTTGAAAACAGACCCGCTCCATCCCCAGCAGCGCCGTCACCCCGGCCCCGGTCACCCCGAAGACGACCAGCCGCTTACTGCGGGCGGCGGCCTCCTCACGGATGGCGTCGAAGGTATTGTTGACCAGGGAGCTGCTGGTTACCAGCAGCCGGTCGGCCCAGGCAATCAGCTCGCCGGTGCGGGTGCGGCCGTCCCAGATTTCGGCGCCGTACCTGGACTGGCCGATATTATTGGTATTGAGGTCGGTGCAGCCCACGTTGGCCGCCCCGAAGGTCGCTACCAGGCTCTCCAGTATGGCCGGTTGCAGCCCGATGAGGCCGACGCGGGCCCCCTCCGAGCCGTCTTTCAGGTAGCGGGCAATCTCGGCGGCGCACACCTCCGGCTCCTCGTTGCGGCAGTGCCGCGTGCCCGAAGCCCGCCCCAGATGCGCCATGACGGCGTTGAGCGCGGCGATAAAGACGGCCCGGCTCTCGCTAATATTCAAATCCAGGCCGAGGATAGCGTTGAGCGAGCCGGTATAATCGTGGGGGCGGTCGGTAAAGGCCTGGCCGGCGCAGCCCCGGAACCGGGCCTCGACGAGCACCTCCCGGCCTTCCAGCAGGGGGTAGTCGCGGCGTTGCGGGGCGCCGATGGCCTCGTAAGTGGTCAGCGTCCCGACGCTGACCTGTACCTCTTCCTCGCCGAGGTTGCCGGCGGCGACGAGCTCGGCCAGCTTCTCCCTGGCCTCTTCCAGGACGGGTCTCATCTCAGTCTCGCTCCTTGGTCATGGTGAGCAGCCGGATGCCCTGGAGCTGGCGGAAGGTCGCCCCCTGGGACACGCCGCGCAGGACGGTCTCGGCGTCGGTTACCAGCGTGCCGGACACGGCATCGACGCCGTAGTCGAAGAGGACGGGCGAGAGCGGCGCCGTCCCCCCCAGAATGACGACGAAGGCGTCGCGGCGGCAGAGGCCGAGTAATTCCGTAATGGTATGATTAATTAAAGCGGTGCCGGTAATGCCGACGACGTCGGCCTGGGGGATGAGTTCGGCCGACTCGTCCGCTCCCCGGTCGCCCGCCTGCGGGCGCAGTTCGATGACCCAGAGCTCCCCGGCGGCCTCCCTGAGCCGCGGCACGAAGGGGAAATGTCCTATCAGGGCCACCTTTTTGCCCTTTCCCCGCGCGATGAGGAGGTCGGCGGCGTTAAGCTCGGCGCAGCGCCCCTCGTCCACGGCGAGGAGGGAGTTGACCGTCGCCATACCGATGGCGGCCTCCGAAGGCCGTGGCGACAGCGCCAGCCGCGCCAGTGCGGCGGCATCCAGCGCTAGCAGGTTCCCGGCTTCGAGGACGGCGGCCTTGCCGTGGTGGGGGCCGTCTTCGTGGGGCGTCGAGGCCAGGCCGCCGCGGCGCGTCAGCACCGCCGTCTGGAAAGGCCCCTGGCGGATGTCCCGCACCGGCGCCGCCGTATCCAGCGTCGCCAGGATGGCTTCGATGAGCTTCACGCGCCCCTCCCCCGGCGCCAGCCCCGCCGGGGCAGCACCGGCTGGATATCGGGCGTGCGGCAGGTGGGGCAAACTTGAGGTAGGGTGGCCGCCGTCGGCAGCTCCCACTCGTGCCCGCCGCGGCAGCGAAAGCGCCGCCCGGCAATCTCGAAGGCGCCGCCCTCAATACGAACCGCCTTGCCGTTGAGCAAAGCGTCGGCGACCTTGCGCCGCGCCGAGGCCAGCACCCGCTGAAAGGTGGGGCGCGAGACGTTCATCTCGGCGGCGGCCGGTATCTGCTCCAGCCCGGCCAGGTCTTTGAGGCGCAGGGCCTCCATCTCCTCCACCGAGAGGCGCACCTCCTCCAGCGAGCGCAGCGGGGTGCCCGCCGGCTTAAAAAAATCTACCGCCGGCAGGCAGGCAACCCGGCGGTTTTTGGGCGGTCTGGTCACTTATTGCCTCCGCATATTGAGCATATGCCCAATAATTATGATAGCACACGCCCCCGGGCGCGTCAACGCGATACGGCCGGCGGCTACCGGAAGGCCTCCTTCACCAGGGCGACGAAGCGCTTGATGTTGGGGTTATGGTAGGTATCGGCGCGCATGACGACCACCGCCGCCACGTAGAGGTCTTCGTCCAGGGCTACCGTCTTGAGCCGCTTGCGGGCAATCTGGGCGTCGATGTCCCCGGCGATGGTGAAGCTGATGCCCTTGCCGTCCTCGACCAGCTTCTTGCACCAGTCGACGCTGTCCACCTCGGCGGCCAGCTGCTGGGGCTCCAGCCCCACGCTGCGGAGCTTGTCGAATATCATGTGGCGGAAGACCGAGCTTTCCGGGCCGGAGATGAGGGGGTAGCCGGCCAGCTCCCGCCAGGAGAGGGGCTCTTTGGCGAAGACCTGGTTATAGGCGGCGAAGCAGATAATCCGCTGCGGGGCGGAGACCACGGTGCGGCGCAGCTTATCGGCGTCGTAGTCAAAGTCGGGGACGACGGCCAGGTCGAGGCGGGAATCGAGCACGTCCTGCACCATCTCCATGGCGTTGCCACTGCGCACCGTCAGCCGGAAGCCGGGTTCGGCCTCAAACATCTGTTGCACCACCGGGCCGATGGTGGCGGTATAGACGCTGGCGATACCGGCCCGCAGCGACGATTCCCGGGCGGCGCGGATATACATATCGGCGTCCACCATCTGCCGGTAGATGGCCTCGGCGTACCTGAACAGCTCCTCGCCGTGGGGCGTCAGGACGACCTGGCGTTTCTTGAACTCCAGCAGCTTGACGCGCGTGTATTCCTCCAGCGCCTTGATGTGGTAGGTCACGGCGGGCTGGGTGAGAAAGAGCTTCTCCGCCGCCGAGCTGAGGCTCTTTTCCCGGGCGACGACGTAGAAGATGACCAGGTTATAGAGGTCGAGATTGGGTACCGTGGTCACTGTCCCTCCATCCGCGGGGAATGCCCCCGATATCCTAATCCCCATGATACCACATCGGCGGCGCCGGACATAAACCAAGGCACGGCCCTGAGGCCGTGCCTTACTTGCTTAGCGTTTAGATTAAGAATTATCCCTCGGAGGTCTTGGCCTGGCCGGCCATGGCGCCGATTTCCGCGTAGGGTATCTTTACCCGCGGCAGCTCCGGCTTGCCGTTGGCCCCCATGCGGATGGCCCCGGTGGGGCAGACGAAGGCGCAGTCACCGCAGCCGATGCAGCCCTCGCCCAGCTCGTAGGCGTAGAAGGGGGCGGCGACCTCTTTATAGATGCCGCGGTTGACCAGGCTGATGGCCGACTGGCCGATGATTTCCTGACAGGCCCTGACGCACAGCCCGCAGAGGATGCAGTCGTTGTCCCCCAGCGAGAAGCGCGGCTTTTCCACGCCGTAGGCGGCGGCCAGCTCCTTGATTACCTGGGTATTGGGGCTGCGGGCCAGCAAAAGCTCGATAATGCCCTTGCGCAGCTTGCGCACTTTCTCCGAGTTGGTCCGAACGACCATGCCCTCCTTGACGGGATAGAGGCAGGAGGCCACGAACCGGAAGCTCTGGCCGCCGTTCTCGCTGACCTCCACCGTGCAGAGCCGGCAGGCCCCGTAGGAGCGCACCGCCGGGTGGTAGCAGAGGGCGGGTATGTCCCCGATGCCCGGCATCCGCTTGAGGGCCTCGTAGATGGTCTGTCCGGCGGATACCATGACATCCTTATCATCAACGGTGAAGCGCACCACGTTGGCGTCTTCCGCCTCGACGACATCGACCGATTCTTCGCTGCTGAGCCAGTACTTGGTCATCAACTGCCTCCTTAGGCTGTTTATTCTCCCGATTTATACTTTGATTACGGCACCGAACTTGCAGGAGTCGTAGCAGACCCCGCACTTGATGCACATTCCCTGGTTGATTACGTGCGGCTGTTTTTTCTCCCCGCTGATGGCGTTGGTAGAGCAGTTGCGGGCGCAGACGCCGCAGCCGGTACACTTGTCGGCGTCGATGGAGAAGGTTAAAAGCTCGTGGCAGACGCCGGCGGGGCATTTCTTTTCGTTGATATGGGCCAGGTACTCGTCCTTGAAGTACCTGAGGGTGCTCAGGACCGGGTTGGCCGCCGACTTGCCCAGGGCGCAGAGGGCGCCGTCGTGGAGCACCTCGCCCAGGTCGGCCATCAGCTCCAGGTCTTCGGGGACGCCCTGGCCGTGGGTAATGCGATTGAGGATTTCGCTGAGCTTGGCCAGCCCCTCGCGGCAGGGCGTGCACTTGCCGCAGGACTCGCCCTTGAGGAACTCGATGAAGTAGCGGGCCACGTCCACCATGCAGTTGTCCTCGTCCATGACAATCATGCCGCCGGAGCCCATCATCGAGCCCAGCTTGGTCAGCTCGTCAAAGTCCACCGGCGTATCCAGGAACTCCTCGGGGATGCAGCCGCCGGAAGGCCCGCCCGTCTGGACGGCCTTGAACTTCTTGCCGTTGGGAATACCCCCGCCGATATCGTAAATCATCTCCCGCAGCGTGATGCCGAAGGGCACCTCCACCAGGCCGGAGTTGTTGATTTTGCCCACCAGGGAGAATATCATGGTGCCCTTAGAGCCCTTGGTGCCTATCTTGCTGTACCAGTCGGCGCCCTTGTTGATGATGAGGGGCACATTGGCCCAGGTCTTGACGTTGTTTAAGAGCGAGGGCCGCTCCCAGAGGCCCTTCTCCGACATGTGGACGTACTTGGCGCGCGGCTCGCCGACCTTGCCCTCCAGCGAGGCGATGAGGGCGCTGGACTCGCCGCAGACGAAGGCCCCGCCGCCCTTGTTGATGGTTATCCGGAAACTGAAATCGGTGCCCAGGATGTTATCGCCGAGGAGGCCGTATTCCACGGCCTGGTCCAGGGCCGCCCGGGCGTGCTCCACGGCCAGGGGGTATTCGTTGCGGACGTAGATGTAGCCCTGGCGGGCGCCGATGGCGTAGGCGCCGATAATCATCCCCTCGATGACGCTGTGGGGATTGCCTTCTAAAATACTTCTATCCTGATAGGCGCCGGGGTCGCCCTCGTCGGCGTTGCAGAGGACGTATTTCACCTCGCCCTCGGCGGCGCGGCAGGACTGCCACTTGCGCCCGGTGGGGAAACCGCCGCCGCCCCGCCCCCTCAGCCCAGCCTCGGTAATCTCTTTAACGATGGCTTCCGGCTTCATACCGGCCAGCACCTTGGCCAGGGCGGTGTAACCGCCGGCGGCGATGTACTGGTCGATGGAGGTGGGGTCTATCTCGCCGTTGGCCCCCAGGATGAGGCGGGTCTGCCTCTGGTAGAAGGGCACGTCCGGCTCGTAGGTAATCTCTTCGTCGGTGGCCGGGTCGGTGTAGAGCAGGCGCTTGACGACGCCGCCCTTGACGATGGTCTCGGCGATGATTTCGGGCACGTCCTCGGGCTGCACCCGCTGGTAAAATATCTTCTTGGGGCCGATGACCACCACCGGGCCGCGCTCGCAGAAACCGTGGCAGCCCGTTTCTTTAAACTCAATCTTGGCGGCCAGCTCCTGCTTCTCGATTTCCTCGGCGAAGGCCGCCACGACGGCCTCGGCACCGGAGGCGCGGCAGCCGGTGCCGCCGCAGACGGAGATGACGGTGCGGCTGGCGTCCTTATCGGCCTGGAGGGACTTGCGGAGCGCCTCCAGCGCGGCGACGTCGGTCAGTTTCTTATCCAGCAGTTTGCGTACTTGCTCTACCATTTTTCAGCCTTCCCGTTGGTTATTCGTACTTCTTGAGGATTTTGTCCAGCTTCTCCGGGTTGACCTGGCTCTCGTACTTCCCGTCCACCACCACCACCGGGCCCAGGGCGCAGCACCCCAGGCAGTTGGCCGTCTCCAGGGTAAAGCGCTCGTCCCCGGTGGTCTCGCCGGGCTGGAGGTTAAAATCGCGGGCCATCTTGTCCACCAGGCGCTGGCCGCCCTTGACGTGGCAGGCTGTGCCCAGGCAGACGGTAATGGTGTGGCGTCCCCGCGGCTTGAGGCTGAAGGCCTGGAAGAAGGTGGCCACGGAAAAGACCTGGCTGAGGGGAAGCTCCAGCTTCTGGCTTATCCTGACGATGACGTCCTGGGGGATGTAGTTGAACTCGGCCTGGACGTCCTGGAGGAGCGAGATGAGCTGCTCCTTTTTGTCCGCGTAGCTGTCGATGAGACCTTCCACCTTGGCGGCGTTGTTTTCAAAAATGGCCTGCAGGGCGGTGAAATCCAGCTCGGTATCCACGGGCGAAACCTCCTCGGTAACCTTGTCTACATTAAGGGTATCCCCCGGCGGGGGGCGGCTCCATCCGTTATTACCCCGGTTTCGGGGGCGGGAATCACGCCTTTCGCGGCGTGATGTGTGCAATTCTGGCGCCGATAACACGCTAATGATACAGGTGTAGTTGACATTGCTATTGCGCAGTAGTCCTATATCTAAAGTACTATTAATGGCGTCAAGTCTATACAGACGTGCTATTTACTGATATTATGGAAGGCGGGAGAGGCAAGATTTGGGCGATATTACTATCATCCTGGGCGAAGACCACAAGATTACCCGCCAGGGTATCCGCCGCCTGCTGGAGGACGAGAGCGGGCTGACCATTGCCGGCGAGGCCGCCAACGGCGAGGAGGTGGTCAACCTGGTGACCGAGCTAAAACCCGACGTGGTCATCATGGACATCGCCATGCCCAGGCTCAACGGCATCGAGGCCACCCGGCAAATCAAGCTCATCAACCCCCGCACCGGCGTGCTCATCCTGAGCGCCTACGACGACGACGAGTACGTCTTCGCTCTGCTCAAGGCCGGGGCCGCCGGCTACCTGCTCAAGAGCGTCAGCGGCGACGACCTGGTGCGCGCCATCAAGGCCATCCACAAGGGCGAGCCCGTCCTCGACCCGGCCATCGCCAAAAAGGTGATGAACTACTTCAAGCTGCCGGAGAAGGTGCCGGACATGGAGGCGGACGCCGAGCACCTCAGCGGGCGCGAGCTGGACATCATCAAGCTGGCCGCCCGGGGGCTGACCAACAAGGACATCGCCGATCGGCTGCACCTCAGCTACCGCACCGTGGAGGGGCACATGCGGGATATCTTCAACAAGCTGGGGGTGGGCTCCCGTACCGAGGCCGTCCTCTACGGCCTCAAGAAGGGCTGGTTCACCCTGGAGGAGCTGCTCTAAGACCGGCGCGCTGTTATGCCACTAAGCTCAAAGACGCTTTCTAAAATCATCAACGGCTCGGCCACGCCCCTCTTCGTGGTCAACAGCGAGCACGTCGTCACCCACTGGAATACGGCCCTGGCGGCCATCTCCGGGCGGCAGAGCGAGGAAGTCATCGGCACCGGCGACCACTGGCGCTCCTTCTACCCGGAGAAGCGCCCCTGCATGGCGGACTTAATCGTCGACGGGGCGCCCGTCGGCGAGTACGAGAAGTACTACCGCAACAAGTACCGCGCCTCGCCCCTCATCGACGGCGCCTACGAGGCGGAGGACTACTTTTCCTCGCTGGGGGGGCAGGGTCGCTGGCTGCACTTTACCGCCAGCCCCATCCGCGACGAGGACGGGGCCATCATCGGGGCCATCGAGACGCTGGTGGACATCACCGAGCGCAAGCTGCTGGAGGATAACCTGCGCTACTATTTGCAGCAGGTCACCAAGGCCCACGAGGAAGAACGCAAGTACATCGCCCGCGAGCTCCACGACGACATGGCGCAAATCCTGGGCTCGCTCTCCCGCCAGCTGGACAACCTGCTGCGCCGCCGCCACGACTTCGGCGCGGCGGACGTCTCCGGCCTGCAGGACATCCAGAACAACCTCAACCGGGGGCTCCAGTCGCTGCACCGCTTCATCCAGAACCTGCGCCCCTCCCTGCTCGACGACCTGGGGCTGATACCGGCGCTGCGCTCGCTGACCAGCAACCTGGAAGACACCGAGGGGATGCTGGCCGATTTCACCGTCACCGGCCGGGAGCGGCGCCTCCCCGCCGAGGTGGAGCTATCGCTCTTCCGCATCTTCCAGGAAGCGCTCAACAACGTCCGCAAGCACGCCCAGGCGACGGCGGTGAGCGTGGCGGTGAAATTCGACGCCAGACGCATCCGGCTGACCGTCCGCGATAACGGCCAGGGATTTAGGCCGCCGGAGAGCATGGCCGACCTGCCCCGCCGCGGCCAGCTGGGCCTGATGGGGATGCAGGAGCGCGCCCTGCTGGTGGGCGGCACCATCGAGGTAACCTCGGAACCCGGCCAGGGCACCACCCTGCTGGTGGACGTGCCGGCTTAACCCCGCTAGTCGCGGGGCGGTTTCGGCTGGTTCTTGCCCTTGGACCCTCCCAGCCACCTGGTGGCGTGCTCCGTATTGAGGGAGATGGCGCTGAACATATAGGGGCTATCCACGCGGCGGGTAATCAGCGGGCAGTGCACCAGGCCGCGGGTTGCCACGACCACCGTGGGCGTATCGAAGACGTGGATTTCCTTTTCCTTGCCCATGGCAATCTCGATTTCCGCCCCCAGATAGCCGGGGCGGTCGGGGTCGGCGCCGACGAAGAGCAGCGCCTCGTCGGCGGGGTGCACGTGGGGGTCATCCGGGTGCCAGGCGCCGGTGCCGGTGTGAAAAGCCCAGGTAAAATTGAGGGTGAACCCTTCTTTATCCTTGCCGCTCCACCAGGCGAAGAGGTCGGCGTTGCCGCCCTCGGTGCGGTGCAGGTCGCGCAACTCCAGTTTCTGGATAAGCTCCTCCGGGTCGGCCGCGACCGAAGGCTCGGTCATGGCGTGCTCGCCGCGCAGCGAAATGGCCAGAAAGCCGAAGGGCTTTTCCACCCGGCGCGTCACCACCGGGCAGTGCGGGTAGCCCGCCGGCAGGACGACGATGGTGGGCTTATCAAAAACGTACGGCTTGCCGTCCTCGCCCATGGCAATCTCGATTTCCGCCCCCAGGTAGTCGGGGCGGTCGTAGTCCAGGCCGCTGAAGAGCAAGACCTCGCCGTAGGGGTGGGCGTGCTTGACGCCGCCGTCGGAGCCCCACATCCCCAGGCCGCGCCGGTAGCCGAAGGCGAAGCTCAGGTCGAGGTCGCTTAGGTCGGCCCCCACCGGCATGGTCATGTGCTCGCCGCCGTCGGTATGGTATTCCAGCTTTTTAATCAGATGCCCGTATTTCGTCGCCGCCATGCTCGCCTCCTTTACTGCTCGACCTTGCCGCCGGCGCCCACGTAGCCGCTGGGCCCCTGGCCGCCCCAGCCCCAGGGGCGAATCACGGAGAATATCCAGGGCCGCTCCTGCCGCGTGATGACGAGGGGGCAGTGGGGGTGGCCCTTGGGCTGGATGGCGATGGTGGGCCGGGTGATAAGGTGCTTTTCCATTTCTTTGCCCATGTAAAGCTCGGCCTCGGCGCCCAGGTAGCTCAGGTCTTCGGTATCGGCCCCCATAAAGAGCAGGAACTCGGTGTAGGGGTGGACGTGGGGCTTATCGGGCACCGGCCCGAAGCGGTAAGGCGCCTTGTTCATGCTCTCGTAGGACATATTGAACTCAAAGCCCCGGCCGTTGATATCGGTGATGGCCCCCTCGTGGGTATCGGCGTTGAGCGGGCCGTAGTGCCAGGGGCCGTTGCGCTGGAAGGCCAGCCCCTGGACGTTCTCCCGGTAGGTGGATTTCATGAAACCGGCCGGCGCGGGCGGGCGGTCGTCCAGCTTGAAGGGCTTGGACGTCAGTTCCCTGGCCAGCGAGACGGTCATGTAGATAAAGCGGTCGTCCATGCGCTGGATGGTCGCCGGGAAATGGGGCATGCCTTTGGGGACAGCCACGGCGGTGGCGGTGGTCACCATGTGCGTCTCTTTTTCCTCGCCTAAGGTAAGCTCCACCTCGGCCCCCAGGTAGCCCATGTCGTAGGTGTCCGTCCCTATCCAGAGCATCACCTGGTCAAAGTCGTGCACCTCGGCGCCGTAAGGCGCTTTTCCCATCTTGCCCGCCGACCAGCAGGCCCCGTACCGGATATTGAGGTCGTAGCCGAGGAGGTCGCCGTTCATCTCCGTCCCCTGCCGGCACAGCCCCGGCCCGTAGTCCTTAAAGGTAAGCTCCTTGATGAAATGCCCGTACTTGGTCTGGGTCATGTTCGCCTCCTGCCGTTAATCGGCTCGCCAAATTTTTCCTCAGTATAGCACCGCGGCCGGTGCTTTTACCAGCCTTTACAAGGCACCGCCCCGCTTGGTAAACTTAAGGCATCTTCGCCCCGGAGGATGAACATGGAATTTAGAAACGTTACTTACGGGCCGGACAAGCCGACCATCAGGGTATTTTTCAGCGACGAGAGCGGCTTCGAGGTGGCCTCGGTCATCGTCATCGGCAAAGAGGACTGCGCCCTCATCGACGCCCAGTGGACGCTCTCCAACGCCCACCGCGTCGTCGCCGAGATACTGGAAACGGGCAAAAACCTCCAGACAATCTACGTCACCCACGCCCACCCCGACCACTACTTCGGCCTGGGGCCCATCGCGCAGGCCTGCCCCAGGGCCAAGGTCATCGCCCTGCCGGAGGTCGCCAGCACCATCAACAAGCAGTTTTTCGGCAAGATTGAGCACTGGGAAGAGACCATCGGGATAACTAACGTGCCCCGCGAGCAGGTCAACATCGAGTCGATGACGGCCAACTACTTCGAGCTGGAGGGCCTCCGCATCGAGGTAATCCCGCAGGTGATGGGCGACCTGCGGTACAACACGGTGGTCTGGATACCAGCCCTCAAGACCCTCTACGGCAGCGACGTCCTCTTTAACCAGGCCCACCCCTTTACCTGCGAGGTCACCGCCGAGGAGCGCGCCCAGTGGATACGCGCCATCGAGCGCCTGGAGAAGCTGGGCGCCAACGTGGTCATTCCGGGCCACCAGAAGCCGGGCATGCCCTTCGACGAGAGCGCGTTCACCTTTACCAAGGACTACCTCGTCGCCACCGAGGAGGTGCTGGCCGAGACCACCGACGAGGCCGGCTTCTACTACGCCATGGTCAACCGCTTCCCGGACGCCAACCTCTTTATCTCCAACCACATGAACGCCGGCTTTTTCAAGGGCGGCATGGACTGGAACTGGCGGGACGACTAAAGCGGGCTGACGGCGTTTCGTGCTATCATCGTTAATATAACTCGGAGCGAGGGCGGCGACGCGCTTGGACAGACTGATTGTAAAAAAATACCTCAAGATACTGCGGGAAGGCTCCCCCTATAACGGCGAGCTGGAGAACCCCACCATCTTCCTGGACACCATCGGCGAGAGGCTGCGCATCTGCGGGATGAGCGCCCACTACTACATGAAAATCTACATCAATATCAAAGATGATGTTGTTACCGCCGTAAGGTACAACTGCGCCTGCGACCCCGCCGCCCACGTCGTCGTCGACACGATGTGCCGGCTGATTGACGGTAAGAACATCGCCGCTGTCGCCGCCCTCACCGAGGCGGACTTTATCCGGGAAGTGGGCAGCCAGACGGAGCATTTTCTAACGCGGGTGCGCCGCATGCTGGAGCTTATCAACCGGGGGCTGGAGCGCCATAAATCCGGCGCCGCCTGACGCCGGGCCCGGCCTTGATATTGGCCGCGGAGTTGTACTATATTGTTTAGGGCATAAGTTACCCGGCGTCTCCCGCCGCATATCCTGCGCAGTTCAAACATTTTAGATATCAAATAAGGCAATAACGGAAAAGGAGGCAGCGACGTGAAAAAGGTAACCCTGACCGTAAACGGTATCCAGCGAGAGGTTGAGGCCGGCCCCGACCTGGTGCTGCTCGACCTGCTGCGGGAGCAGCTTAATCTTACCGGGACCAAGCAGTCCTGCGACCGCAAGGGGCAGTGCGGCGCCTGCACCGTCATCGTCGACGGCAAGGCGGTGCGCTCCTGCCTGCGCAAGGTGAGCGACCTGGAAGGCGCCGAGGTCATCACCGTGGAGGGTCTGGGCACGCCGGACAACCCCCACCTCATCCAGGAGGCCTTCGTCCTGGCCGGGGCCATCCAGTGCGGCTTCTGCACGCCGGGCATGATTATGGCCACCAAGGCCCTGCTCGATAGCAACCCCAACCCCGACCTCCCCACCATCAAGAAGGCGCTGACGCGCAACCTCTGCCGCTGCACCGGCTACCGCAAAATCATAGATGCCGTCAGACTGGCCGGGCGCTTTTTGCGCGGCGAGACTTCGCCGGCGGAGGTGCGCGGCAAGCTCAGCAATAAGATGATTGGCGTGTCGCACCCGCGGCCCTCGGCCATGATTAAGGCCTGCGGCCTGGCCAAGTTCGGCGCCGATATCAAGCTGGACAACCCCCTGGAGATAGCCGTGGTGCATTCCACGGAAATCCACGCCAAAATCAAGTCCATTGATAGCGCCGCGGCCGCCAAGATGCCCGGCGTGGCCGGCGTCATGACCGCCGCCGATGTCCAGGGCACCAACCGCATCCGCATGATTGCCCCCGACCAGCCCGTCCTCTGCGAGGACACGGTACGGGTGCTGGGTGACCCCATCGCCATCGTCGCCGCCGAGACGCGCGAGCAGGCCAGAGCGGCCGCCGCCGCGGTGAAGGTAACCTACGAGCCCCTGCCGGTGATGGACACGCCGGCCAAGGCGCTGGCCGAGGGCGCCCCCCAGATTCACAATCACTCGCCCAACCTCTGCTTCCAGCAGCCCCTGCTCAGGGGCGACGCCGATAAGGCGCTGGCCGGCTCGGCGGCCGTCATCGAGGCCGATTTCTCCACCCAGATGAACCACCAGGCCGCCCTGGAGCCGGAGGTCTCGCTGGCCTACTTCGAGGACGGCGAGTTGGTGGTGGTGGGGCGGAGCATCATGATTCACACCCACGCCGAGCAGATTAAAGAGGCCGTGGGCGTGGAGAAAATCCGCTACATCGAGCCGTACTCCGGCGGGCAGTTCGGCATCAAGGCCTCCATCGCCACCGAGGGCCTGGCCGCCGCCGCGGCGGTGCACTTCAAGCGGCCCATCCGCTACGTCCCCTCGCTGACCGAGTCGATGCTCGTTACCACCAAGCGCCACCCCTTCGAAATGAAACTCAAGCTGGGCGCCGACGCCAAGGGCAAGCTCACCGCCTACACCAACGATATGACCATCAGCAAGGGCGCCTACTTCATCCTGGGGCCGGTCATCCCGCTGCGCGCCATTCATATGTTCAACGGCTCCTACCAAATCCCCAACGTCAACGGCCTGGCCCGGCTGGTCTATACCAACAACGGCAGCGGCGGGGCCGCCCGCGGGGCCGGGCCGCCCCAGGCCATTTTCGCGCTGGAGTCGGCCATGGATATGCTGGCCGAGAAGCTGGGCATCGATAATCTGGAGTTCCGCAAGATGAACTCCATGAAGCCGGGCGAGGCCCGCGCCACCGGCGCCACCATAGACGTCTTCCCCTTCCCCGAGCTCTGCGACCTGGTGCGCCCCCACTACGAGCGGGCCAAGAAGGACGCCGCCGCCGCCAACGCCAAGGGCGGCAAGATAAAGCGCGGCGTCGGCATCGCCTGCCACTCCTTCGGCATCGCCGAGGCGGGCGACCAGAGCATCCTGACCGTCGAGCTCGACCCGGACGACGGCGTCACCATCTACGCCGCCATCGCCGACCCCGGCGAGGGCAACGACTCGATGCTCTCGCAGATTGCCGCCCACCTGCTCCACCTGCCACTCTCCAAGGTGCGCCTCTACACGCGCGATACCAAGAAGACGGTGGGCATGGGCCCGGCGGCGGGCAGCCGCATGACCTACATGGGCGGCGGCGCCCTGGTGGCGGCCTGCGATAACCTCAAAGCGGCCATGAAGGCCGCCAGCGCCAAGACCTACGCCGAGATGAAGGCCGCCGGCAAGCCCACCCGCTACGAGGGCTCCAAGCACATCCCCGGGGAGGACATGCTCGACCCCAAGACGGGGCAGGGCTCCTCCTTCAATTCGCAGGTGCACAACATCCAGATGGCCGAAGTGGAGGTCGACACCGAGACCGGCGAGGTCAAGGTCACCAAGATGACCACCGCCGTGGACGCCGGCCCCATCATCCACCCCCAGAACCTGCAGGGCCAGCTGGAAGGCGGCATGGACCAGGGCATCGGCTACGCCCTCCGCGAGGAGTACGTCCAGGGCAAGACCAAGGACTGGCTCACCTTCAAGTTCCCCACCATCGAGAATTCCTTCGAGGTTGAGCTCATCACCCGCGAGACGCCACGTCCCAACGGCACGCTGGGCTCCACCGGCATCGGCGAGATGACGATGGTATCCACCGCCCCGGCGGTCACCAACGCCATCTATAACGCCTGCGGGGCGCGGGTCTATCACCTCCCCGCCACGCCGGACAAGGTCAAGGCCGCCCTGGCCGCCAAAAAATAGAGAAGTCAAACGGAGCCGGCGGGTTCTCGCTTCCGCGGCCCGCCGGCTCTGTCTTTAGGCATAAGAAACCGGCCATGAACGAGAACGAATATCTAGCCCAGGTCATCGGCGAGCAGCTGGCGCGGGGCGCGCCGCTGACGCTGGTCTCCCTGGCGAGCCTCACCGGGTCTACCCCCCGCCACAGCGGCACCAAGATGGTGGTGGGGGCCGACGGCCGCAACTACGGCACCATCGGCGGCAGCCTGCTGGAGGCTACCGCCATCCGGGAGGCCCGCCGCGCCATCACCGGGGCGCAGTCCCGCCTGCTCAGCTTCGAGCTCAGCGGGGAGGACGCCAACGCCCCCGGCATGATTTGCGGCGGCCGGGCCGAGCTGCTGCTGGACTATATCGCCGCGACACCGGCCAACCGCGAGTTCTTCGCCGGATTCGGGGAAGAGCTGAAGCGCGGCGCCGATTTCTACTTCCTGACGCCCTACCGCGAGGCCGGCGACGGCGTGGAAGTCCTCGGCCACGCCATTCTCCATCCCGACGGCAGCTTTAGCGGCGACGCCCGCCTCACCGGGGCGGACATCAGTGAGCTAAGGCCGGAGCTGCATAATATCTCGGGGAGCGCTTTGCTCACCATCGGCGACAGGCAGGTACTGGTCGACCGCATCCGCAAGCTCAAGACCCTCTACTGCTTCGGCGCCGGGCACGTGGCCGTACCCACGGCGCACCTGGCCGCCCTGGTGGGCTTCCGCATCGTCGTTATCGACGACCGCCCCGACTTCGCCAACGCCGAGCGCTTCCCGGAGGCTACCCCCGTCGTCATCGACGACTTCGAGCGCGCCCTGGAGGGGCTGGAAATAGACGAGGACTCTTTCATCGTTATCGTTACCCGCGGCCACGAGTACGACCAGACCATCCTCCGGCAGGCGCTGGCGACCCCGGCCGGCTACATCGGTATGATAAGCTCGCGCCACAAGCGCGACATCACTTACCAGGCCCTCATGGCCGAGGGCATCAAAAAAGAGCGGCTGGACGAGGTGCACTCCCCTATCGGCCTCGATATCGGCGGCGAGACCCCGGAAGAAATCGCCGTGAGCATCGTCGCCGAGCTTATCCAGGTACGGAGCCGGTTGCAGCCATGAGCGCGGGGCGCTACGCCGCCATCGTCCTGGCCGGTGGATTTTCGGCCCGCATGCGGCGGCTCAAGCCCCTCCTCCCCCTCGGCGGCGCCACCGCGGCCGACCACATTATCGCCGCCTTTCGGAGCGTCGGCGCCGACGTGCTGCTGGTAACGGGCCACCGCAGCGACGAGGTGGCCGCCGGCATCAGCTCGCGGGGCGTCACCCTTGTCCGTAACCACGATTATAAAAATGGCATGTTCAGCTCGGTGCGGGCCGGCATCCGCCGCCTCAAGCCCGAGCACCGGGGCTTTTTCGTCCTGCCGGTAGATATCCCCCTGGTGCGCCCGGCCACGCTACGGCGGCTCATGGCGGCGGCGGCGGAAAACCCCCAAAATATCGTCTATCCGGTTTTTTCAGGTAAGCGCGGCCACCCGCCGCTGGTTCCCGCCGCTCTCGCCCCCGCCATCCTGAACTGGCCGGGCGGCGGCGGCCTCAAGGCCGTCCTCCGGGCGCACGAAGGGCTGGCCCGCGAGGTGCCGTTGGCTGATGGCTTTATCCTCCGGGACATTGATACCCCGGCCGACTACCGCGACCTGCTGGCGCGCTTTGAAAGGTACGAAATCCCCACGGATGAAGAGTGCGAGGTGATTTTGAACGACATCTGCCGCGTTAGCCCGGAGAGAATCGCCCACTCCCGCCGGGTGGCCGGGGTCGCCGTGAGCATCGGGCGGGCGCTGGCGGCGGCGGGCAACACGGTGGACATCGAGGCCGTCCGCGCCGCCGCCCTCCTGCATGACATCGCCAAGGGGCAGCCCAAGCACGACATCGCCGGGGGCAAACTGCTTGCGGAGCTTGGTTTCGGGCAGGTCGGCGCTATCGTCGGCGTGCACTCGGATTTAGCCGGGGGCAATACCGACGTGGACATGGAGACCCTGGTCGTCTACCTGGCCGATAAGTTCGTCGGCGGCGAAAAACTGGTCTCTATCGACGAGCGCTATCACCACCCCGATTTTACCCCGGAAGTCCAGGCCAGAGTCCGGGAGCGTAAGCAGGTCGCCCTGCAAGTTAAAAAGGGGCTGGAAGACCTCCTGGGCTACCCCCTGGAGCGGGTCGTCTTTCCCGGCGGCTAGTAGCCCGCCTTTTTCCCGGTCATACTTTCAATCTCAATCCTGACAACGCTGACGCCGGCCAGTTCTTCTTCGGAAAAGTCGTACGGGTCCGCCCCGTAATGCCCGGTGATGATGTTCAGCGCCGCCGCCTTCTCGCGCGGCTCTTCGATAATGGAGGCCGTGCCGAAGCCAATCACGCTGCGGTATCTGGCGCTCCACTTACAGGGGCTATCCGGCGACCTGACGATGGCGTGGTCGGTGTCCATCTCAAAACAGACCCGGGGATTAAGCCGGAGAATGTCCATCTTCCGGCCCTCCGGGGCGCTGTGGAAATAGAGGCAGCTATCCTGATAGCCGAAGCTCACCGGCACGATATAAGGACTATCTCCTGCGGCAAAGGCCACCCGGCAGACTTGAGCCTGCCGGATTACGGCCTCAATCTCCCCGGTATCTTTGATTTCGCGCTCGCTTCTTCGCATCTGTTTCTCTTTTTGGCGGTATATGAACGTTGGGGACGATGATTGGCCTTACTAAAGAAGAATAGAATGGCGGACGCCGCCCGCCTTCCGGGCTAGCTGCCGAAGGGCTTGGTGGTGCTCAGCAGGATGCTGTCGTCGGTGAGCTGCTCGCCGCTGGCCCTCTCGAAGGCCTTGAGCAGGTCGGCCACGGTGACGTCGCGCCGCTGGGTGCGGTTCATGTCCACTATCGTCCGGCCCTTGTGCATCATCAGCAGCCGGTTGCCGTAGCGCAGGGCGTGCTCCATGTTATGCGTCACCATTACCGCCGTTATCTTCTCGCTAGCGACGATGTCCTCGGTGATGCCCAGCACAATGGCGGCGGTATTGGGGTCCAGCTTGGCGGTGTGCTCGTCGAGGAGCAGCAGGGCGGGTCGGCTGATGGTGGCCATCACCAGCGCCAGCGCCTGCCGCTGACCGCCGGAGAGGGTGCCCACCAGGGTATTCATTCTTTTTTCCAGCCCCAGCTTGAGGGGCGCCAGGATTTCGTAGAAATATTCCAGCCGCCGTTTGGTGGTGGCCAGGGAAAGCCCGCGGCGGCTCCCCCGCGCTATAGCCAGCGAGAGGTTATCGCCGATGGTCATCTTGGCGGCGGTGCCCACGTGGGGGTCCTGGTAAACCCGGCCGAAATACCGGGCGCGCTTGTGCTCGGGGAGGTTGGTGATATCCCGGTCGTTGATGACGATGCTGCCGCCCTTATCGGGCGGATACACCCCGGCGATGATGTTGAGCAGCGTCGTCTTGCCGGCGCCGTTGGAGCCGATGACGGTGATGAAATCGCCGGCGTAGATATCCAGGTTGATGCTGTCCAGCGCCTTGACCTCGTCGATGGTGCCGGTGGCGAATACCTTATTGACCTTTTTGAGCCGCATCAGGCACTGGGTCTCGCTCATGAAACTCCCTTACATCCTTACCGCCGGCGGTATCCACTCCCCCCGCAGTTTCTTGCGAAAGAAGGGCACCGACAGGGAAACGATAACCAGTAGCGCCGTAATCAGCTTGAGATTGGTCGGCGGCAGGCCCAGGCGGAGGGCGATGCCGATGAACAGCCGGTAGACGAAGGCCCCGCCGAACACCGCCAGCAGGACGGCCGTGACCCCCTTGGGGCGGAACAGCCCCTCCCCGATGATTACCGAGGCCAGCCCCATGACAATCATGCCGATGCCCATGCCCACGTCCGCGAACCCCTGGTTCTGGGCAATCAGGGCGCCGGAAAGGGCCACCATTCCGTTGGAAAGAGATATCCCCATCATGGTGGCCATGTCGGTGTTGCCGCCCAAGCCCCGCACCATCTGCTCGTTTTCGCCGGTGGCCCGCAGCACCAGGCCGATTTCCGTGCGCAGGAACCAGTTGAAAACGGCCAGGATGATGGCCGTGAGCACCACCATGAAGACGATGGAGAGGATGACGCCGGAGCCCGTCCCGAATAAGTTGGACACCTCCTCGAACACGGTTATCTGGCGCAGCAGGGGGATATTCGCGCGCCCCATGATGAGCAGATTGATGGAATAAAGGGCCACCATCATGAGGATGCCGGAAAGCAGGGCGTTTATCCTCAGCTTGGTATTCAGCAGCCCGGTACCCAGCCCGGCCAGGCAGCCGGCCAGCAGCGCCACCAGCGTGGCCAGCCACGGATTGACGCCGTTGATGATTAAGATGGCGGCCACCGCCCCGCCCAGCGGGAAGCTGCCGTCCACGGAAAGGTCGGGGAAGGAAAGCACCCGGAAGGAAATGTAGACACCGAGGGCAACCAGACCGTAGGCCAGGCCCTCGTAGAAAGAGATGCTTAACAGGTTAACCACGATATCCAAGAGGTGCCTTCCTTATCCCCGAAAACCTTTTTATTTTTTAGTGTCCTTTACGGCAAGACTGGCTAGTCCGTGTAAACCGTAGCCGCCTGGTCGATTATCGACTGCGGGATAGTGATGCCCATGCGCGCCGCGGCGACCGTATTGACGGAAAGGCTGATGACCTTGCCCTTTTCCACCGGAATATCGGCGGCGCTGGTGCCGTCGAGTATCTTGGCCACCATCTCGCCGGTCTGGTAGCCGATGTCGTAGTAGTCGAAGCTGTAGGCGGCGATGCCGCCCCTGATTATCGAGTCCTCGTCGGCCGGGAAGAGCGGAATGTCGTTGTCCTCACAGACGCCTATCAGCGCTTCGAGGGCCGTTACCACGGTGTTGTCGGTGCCAATCCAGATGGCGTCCACCTGGCCTACCAGCGACTGTGAGGCCGAGAGCACGTCGGCGCTGGTGGAGACTGTCTTCTCCACGACCTGGATGCCCAGGGCGTCGCAGGCCTTGTGCAGCTCATCCACCAGGAAGACCGAGTTCGATTCCCCGGCGTTGTAGAGCGTACCCAGCTTGGTAATGCCGGGGACGATGGCCGTTATCAGGTCGACGTCATCGGAGACGACAATCATGTCGCTGACGCCGGTGACGTTCTCGTTGGGGTGGGACTCCCAGCTGGTCACCATTTCCGAGCCGACCGGGTCGGTTACCGCCGTGAAGACCACCGGTATATCCGTCCCCATGGCGGCGCTGATGGCCGCCTGGGAATTGGGCGTGGCGATAGAAATGATGACGGCCACTTTATCGGCCACGAACTGCTGGGCAATCGAGGCCACCAGGGCCATATCGCCTTCGCTGTTCTGATAGTTGATTTCGATGTTCTCGCCATCAACGTAGCCCTTGTCCGCCAGGCCCTGGATGATGCCTTCCCGGGTGGCATCGAGCGCCGGGTGGGTGACAATCTGGCTGATGCCGATGGTCCTGACCCCTCCCCCGCCGCAGCCGGTCGTCAGGGGCAGCACCAGCAGCGCCAGCAGGCTAATGGTAATGAGCATGATGGAAAGTTTACGGTAACTCAATTGATACCTCCTGTTTGATTATAATTGCCGGTTTTCCTTGCTTGATTTTGTAGTTTTCACACCTCCTTGATAATGATTTATCTATTATTCCGTCCGGTTTATATGCAGAGACACGCTAAGCCAGTATACCTGTGTATTTTACTCGTGTCGGGGATGCCCGTCAAATGCGCGGAGTCTTGGGGCGGGAAAAGGCGTTTCAGAGGGTCATTTCCATCCTGACGTGCCGGATGCCGGCCTCGTAAAAAGGCCGGCCCGTTTCCCGGAAACCGCAGTCCCGGTAAAAACCAGTTGCGGCGTACTGGGCATGGAGATAGACGCGCTTTATCCCCCGGTGCGCCAGCTCCCCGCTTAAAAAGGCGATGATGCCCCGCCCCACACCCCGGCGCCGGTAATCCGCCAGGACGGCCATCCGCTCTATCTTGGCGGTGGCGGCGGCCGGGAAGACGACCCGGGCCGTGCCTATCACCGCCGCGCCGTCCCTGACGGCGGCGTGCAGCGCCTGGCCATCTTCCGCACCGGCGAAGGTCAACGCCTCGTCTATCCCCTGCTCCGCCACAAATACCTTCCGCCATACCTGACGGATTTCGTCCATCTCGGCGGGGTTTGCGGCAAACTTATAGGTTAGCTCTTTCATCATGGAAAATCGCGGGGTACAACCCGGCACGGCCGCTTAAAATCGTAGCAGTTATACGCCGGTTGAAGCAAGCGGCGGGGCGGTTACGATTAAGGCGGTCAAGACCTACGGAGCGGCGGTTTCCTGGTGCTTTCTCTTACGCCGTTTCCAGCCGAGGATTTCCAGCAGGTCGCCGATAGAGTTGTCCGGCTGCATTTCGTGGCGGAGGGGCATATCCGGGTCAATCCGGTAGCGCACCCGGCGGCCTTCCCGCTTCTTGGTGACGTAGTCGTCGGCCACCAGGTCGTTGATAATATTGCGGGTCGCCTTTTCCGTAATGCCGATGGCGGCGGCTATCTCCCGGGCGGTTGTCCGCGGCTGCTGGGCCACCAGGCAGAGTACCAGGGCGTGGTTGGTAAGGAATTTCCATCCCGGCATGGCATTACCTCCCGGTTTTTTTCTTCCGGTGCGCGAATATTGTTCCCCAAACCCTTGACAAAATCCACCAATAAAGTATAATTTATTTAGGAATATTAATTCCTGAATATTATAACAGGAAATAGAGGTTGCTGCAAGAGGTCTGCGGACCTCTTTAATAATTATTCCCCCGGCATACTGCAAGAAGGAGTGTTGCGAAAGGAAAATTGAATACCGCCCCGGTGACCACCCAAGCTACGTCCTCCCCTACCCCCGCCCCAGTCACCACCCCGAACCGCCTCCGTCGCCAGGACGAAGCCGGTTCGCTCAAGGAATCGTGCCCCGCGCTGAACGCGCCCGAGGAAGAACCTCCCGGTCACCGCGGCGCCGGCAGATACCGGCTGTTTCCCGATGTCCCGGCTAGCGACTGGGACGACTGGAAATGGCACTTTCGTCACCGCATCACCACCATCGAACAGCTCGGCCATTACCTTCCCCTCTCCGCCGAAGAACGGTCGCAGCTGGAGCTGGTAACCCGGCGCTACCCCATGGCCGTTACCCCTTACTACCTCTCCCTCATCGACCCCGACGACCCCGACGACCCCGTGCGCCGGCAGGCCGTCCCCGCCTTCGCCGAGATTACGATGGCCTCGCTGGGCCTGGAAGACCCCCTGGCGGAAAAGGAAGACTCGGTCGTGCCCGGCCTGGTGCACCGCTACCCCGACCGCGCCCTGATGGTGCTCACCGATATCTGCCCCATGCTCTGCCGCCACTGTACGCGCAAGCGGGAATGGCGGCACGGCGCCTGGACGCGCACCGGCGCCGAGATTGAAGCCATGCTGGACTACCTCCGGCATCATAGCGAGATACGCGACGTGATTATCTCCGGCGGCGACCCGCTGTCGCTGGCTACCGCCGCGCTGGAGGGCATCATCGCCCGGCTGCGCGCTATCCCCCACATCGAGATTATCCGCATCGGCACGCGGTACCCGGTGGTGCTGCCCCAGCGCATCGACGCCGAGCTGTGCGCCATGCTATCGCGGTACGGCCCCATCTGGCTCAATACCCACTTCAATCACCCCAACGAGCTAACGCCGGAAGCGGCCGCCGCCGCCGACCGCCTGCTGCGGGCCGGGGTGCCGGTCAATAACCAGTCGGTGCTGCTGCGCGGCGTCAACGACAGCGTCGAGACCATGACGCGGCTGTGCCAGGGCCTCTTGAAAATCAAGGTGCGCCCGTACTATCTCTACCAGTGCGACGAGGTGCAGGGCACCGAGCACCTGCGCACGCCGGTGGCCACGGGCATCAAAATTATTGAAGGCCTGCGGGGGCATACCTCCGGCCTGGCGGTGCCGACCTTCGTGGTCGACCTCGTCCAGGGCGGCGGCAAGGTACCCCTCCAGCCCAACTACGTGCTGGCCATGACCGACGAAGAGTTGCTGGTGAAAAACTACGAAGGCCGGGTATTCCGCTACCGCAACCCGGAGACCGGGCCGGACGAAGCCAATCCGGCGGCGCCCATCCCCGTCAGCGGGGCGGTGGAAAGCCTGCTGGCCGAGGCGAAGCTCCCGGCCAGGAAACAGGGATAAACCGATGCGCATCGGGCTGGCTTACGACCTCAAAAGCGGCGTCGCGGCGAACTCGGGCGTCGAGGACGCCTTAGAAGAATACGACTCGCCGGAGACGCTGGACATCATCGAGACCACCTTCCGCCACCGCGGCGACGCGGTCTGCCGGCTGGGGGGTGGGGACGAGTTCCTCGCCGCCATCCAGCGCGAGAAAGTGGATTTGGTCTTTAATATCTCCGAAGGCCGGGGGAGCTACCGCTCGCGCGAGGCCCAAATACCCGCCGTGCTGGAGATGCTCGGTATTCCCTACACCGGCTCCGACCCGCTGTGCCTGGCCGTCGCCCTGGACAAGCCCGTCGCCAAGAAGCTGGTCAGGGCGGACGGCGTCCTCACGCCGCGCTGGTTTACTTTGGAGAGCCAGGCGGAGGTCGCCGCGGCCGACTGGGAGAGCTTCCCCTTCCCCAGGATAATCAAACCCTCTTACGAAGGCTCCAGCAAGGGCATCCGGCTGACCTCGCTGGTACACGACGCGCGGGAGGCCGGGCGAGAGGCCCGGCGTATTATCACCGACTATCGCCAGCCCGCCATGGTGGAGGAGTTCATCGGCGGGGACGAGGTGACGGTAGGCATCATCGGCAACCGCCGCCCCGAAGTGGTCGGTATGATGCGCATCGTCCCCAAAGTGCCCACAGAAACCTTCGTGTACTCGCTGGAAGTCAAGCGCGACTACGTCAACCGGGTCAGCTACGAAGCGCCGGTCAACCTGCCCGGCGCCGTAATTCAAAAACTGGAAAAGGCCGCCCTGGCCGTCTTCAAGTCCCTCGGCTGCCGCGACTTCGCCCGGGTCGATTTCCGCATCGGACAGAACGGCGAGCCGTACTTCATCGAGATTAACCCCCTGCCCGGACTGGGCACCTACAGCGACCTGGTCATCATGACCGGTAAGCTCGGCGGGACGCACCAGGGCCTGATCAACGCGGTGCTGGACGCGGCCCTGGAGAGGTACCCGCAGTGCGTCAGCGTATAAGCATCGTCTTCAACCAGCCGCAGAAGTCCCGCTACGACGCCTATCATGAGGAAAAGGCGATTTACGGCGTGCTGGAATCGGTAACCGCCGTCCGGGCGGCGCTGGAGGAGCTGGGCTACGATGTTTCGCTGCTGCCGCTGGTACCGCCGCTGGAGGCCGCCAAGGCCAGATTGCGTGAGCTGGATACCGATTTAGTTTTCAACCTCTTCGAAGGCTTCGGCGGGGAGCCGGAGACGGAAGCCGCCGTCCCCGAGGTGCTGGCCCGTCGCCGCCTGCCCTTTACCGGCTGCCGGGCGGACGTGCTGCGGCTGGCGCTGGACAAGGTCAACGTCAAGGTAATCCTGCAGGCCGCCGGCATCGCCACGCCGGATTTCCAGGTGCTCAACCCCCACACGCTCCCGACGTTCCGCCTCGGTTTTCCCGCCGTCGTCAAGCCGCGCCGCGACGACGCCAGCCACGGCATCAGCGACGCCAGCCTGGTGCGCGACATGGCCGCCCTGAAAAAACAGGTGGAGGCTTTAAGCAAGACCTACTGGAGCGGGGTGCTGGTGGAGCAATTCCTCGCCGGGCGCGAGTTCAACGCCACCGTCCTGGGTAGCGATAGCGGCACGGTACTGCCGGTCTCGGAAATCGTCTATAAGTTGCCGCCGGGGAAACCGCACCTCTTGACCTTCGCCGCCAAGTGGGAAGAGGACAGCCCGGAATACCGGGGCACGCAGGCCGTCTGTCCGGCGGACGTCCCCGCTGCGGAGCGCCAGCAAATCGCCGCCACCGCCCTTCTGGTATTCCAGAAGCTGGTCGGCCGCGGCTACGCTCGTGTGGACATGCGCCGGGACGAACGGGGCCAGCTCAACGTCATTGAAATCAACCCCAACCCCGATATTTCCCCCGGCGCCGGCGCCGCCATCCAGGCCGGGGCGGCGGGGATGAGTTATAATGATTTTATCGGTGCTATTGTGAAACTGGAGCTGGAGAATAAAGTACATGCCCGCTAAGATACGCCCGATGCAGGCTGACGACAAGCCGCTGGTGATGGATATCCTGCGCCATACCCCGGAGTTCAAGCGGCACGAGGTCGCCGTGGCCGAGGAGGTCATCGACGCTTACCTGCGCGACCCGAAAGGCTCCGGCTATTTCGTCCTCGTCGCCGGGGAAGGCCCGGCCATCGACGGCTTTATCTGCTACGGCCCCACCCCCTGCACCACCGGCACCTGGGATATTTACTGGGAGGCCGTCAGCCGGCAGCGGCGCGGCCGGGGCATCGGGGCCGCCCTCACCCGGGCCGCCGAAGCGGCCGTCAGGAAGGGGCGCGGCCGGCTGATTCTCATTGAGACCTCGGCCACACCGGCCTACGAGAACACGCGCCTTTTCTACCGGGGTCGCGGCTACGAGGAAATCGCCCGCATCCCCGATTTCTACGCCCCCGGCGACGCCAAGATTACCGTGCAGAAACGGCTTCGGGAAAACAAATAAACACGGGGTTCGTTTATGTTCCTTATCCGCCGCGTTTACGATGATATTACGCCCTCCAACCAGGACGCCATCCGGCAGGTCCAGGATATCCTGCGGGCCCAGTTCCCCATGCTCTCCCGCCGCGATGTCAACAAGCTGCCGGAGCAGCTCCGCGACCCGATGAAATTCCGCTTCAAGGCCATCCTCTTCATCGCCGAGGGGACGCGGCGGCACGTGGACGGCTTCGCCCTGCTTTTCCACGAGCCGGCGCTAAGGTTCTGCTACCTGGACTATATCTCGGCGGGGCCGCAGAAGACGGGCGGCGGCATCGGCGGGGCGCTCTACGAGCGGCTGCGTGAAGAGGCCCTCGACCTGGAAACGCTGGGGCTTTTCTTCGAGTGCCTCCCCGACGACCCCGCCCTGAGCCGCGACCCGGTTATCCGCAAGCAGAACGCCGCCCGGCTCCGCTTCTACGAGCGCTACGGGGCGCGGCCCATCGCCAATACCGCCTACGAGACGCCCCTCAAGCCCGGCGACGATAATCCCCCCTACCTCGTCTACGATAATCTGGGGCAGGAAACGGAGCTGCCCCGGGACGCCGCCCGGGAAATCGTCCGGGCCATCCTGGAGCGCAAGTACAAAAACGTCTGCCCGCCGCAATACGTCGCCATGGTGGTGGCATCTTTTAAAGACGACCCGGTGCGGCTGAGGAAGCCCCAATACGTCCGGAAGCGGCCGCTGACCGTCAGCCGGGCGACGCGGCGCGACCGGCGCATCCGCCTCGTCATCAACGACCGGCACGGCATACACCACGTGGAGGAGCGGGGCTACGTGGAGTCGCCGGTGCGCATCGACGCCATCCTGGAAGAGCTTAACAAGACGGACGTCTTCGAGAGGATACCGCCCCGGCACTTCTCCGACAAGCACATCCGGGCGGTGCACGACGGCGGGTTCGTGGAATACCTGGAGCGCGTCTGTACCGGCCTGAGCGAGGATACCGCCATCTACCCCTACGTCTTCCCGGTGCGGAACCAGACGCGGCCGCCGAAAGACCTGGCGGTGCGGGCAGGCTACTACTGCATCGACACGTTCACGCCGCTGACCGGCAACGCCTATTTAGCGGCCAAGCGGGCCGTGGACTGCGCGCTGACCGCCGCCAAACAGCTGCTGGAGGGCTACCGCATCGCTTACGCGCTGATTCGCCCGCCGGGGCACCACGCCGAGCCGGCTACCTTCGGGGGGTTCTGCTATTTCAACTCGGCGGCGGTAGCGGCCCACCTCCTGAGCCGTTACGGCAACGTGGCCATGCTGGACGTGGACTACCACCACGGGAACGGCCAGCAGCAGATATTCTACGAGCGGGGCGACGTGCTGACCGTCTCCATCCACGGGCACCCGCGCTACACCTACCCCTACTTCAGCGGCTTCAAGGGGGAAAAGGGGCGCGGCCCGGGGCGGGGCAAGAACCTGAACCTGCCCCTGCCGGAGAACATCGACGGGGAGCGGCACCGCGCGGCGCTGCGGGAGGCGCTGGGCCGGGTCAGCCGGTTCCGTCCCCGCTACCTGGTGGTGCCGCTGGGGCTGGACACGGCGCGGGAAGACCCCACCGGGAGCTGGACACTGGAAGCCGCGGACTTTACGGAGATGGGGCGCATGATAGGCGCCCTGCACCTGCCCTCGCTCATCGTGCAGGAAGGCGGCTACGACACGCGCGTCCTGGGCATTAACGCCCGCAGTTTCCTGACCGGCTTCCGGGACGCCATGTTCGGGGAATAAGGATTATAGAAAGACTACCCCCGCGTTAAGGCTCGTCTTCAGGTCAACCGTAATCGTTTTCCTGGCATAACCGGGGTAAACGAACTCAAGGGTGTACTCGCCGCTGTTCTCTTCGAGGTTATCAAATCTAAAATCGCCGTAGTTATCGGTCTTACCCTCGCCGATTTTCTCTTGGGAGGATTTATATAAAGTTACCGTGGCGCCCTCGGCACATTCGTCTTTCCCCTCTACGTGAACCGCAACGCTGCCGCCGATGAAACAGCGGTTAAAACGGTAGAGGTTACGGTAATAGACACGCGGGCTGGTCTGGTATTCCGGCCGGTAGACCTCCAGGTTCTCCGCCTTGACGATGCCCTGCATCTCAGAATCCTCAACGTAACGCACGCTTAAAGCTCCGGTCGGGCAGGCCTGAACGCACCGCGGCTTTTCCCAGCCTTCGTCCAGGAGATGGGCGCAAAAGGTGCATTTTTGTGGTATATTTTTCGCTTCGTTCCACCAGATAGCCCCGTAAGGACACGAAGCCACGATTTTTTTCTGCCCCCTGGCCTTAACCGGGTCAATGATAACGATGCCGTCGCTCCTTTTATAGACGGCCCCGTCGGCGGCGGCCCGGATACAGGGGGCATCATCGCAATGCATACACGGGACGGGCAGATAGGCGACGTCAACGACCGGATATTGCCCCCTTTCCTTCCGCATGATGTTCATCCACCGCTGTCCGTGGTCGGGCTGAGACACCGAGTATCCCGGCCAATCGTTGCCGGTGAACTCGTCCTTGCAGGACAGGAAGCAGTTGTTGCAGTCATGACACTTGGCGACGTCGATGACCAGGTGCCATTTTTTCACCTCCGGCTCTCCTTCCCGGCCCGTTTTTCGACTTGCACCAGGCACGAATTGGCCGCCATGCTGTGCGATTTTTTGATTATCGGCCGGCTCGGGGTCAACAGGTTGATGCACCCGCCGCGGTCCGCCGAACATCCCGGTTCACCCACCGGCTCGTAAACAGCGCCGGAGCAATACGAGTGAGCCGTCCCGGGGCGGACGCGTTCGGTGACCCGGGCGGCGCAGATGACCGTACCGCGGTCGTTAAACACGTTGACCAGGTCATTCTCCCGGATTCCCCGGGCCTCGGCGTCCTCCGGATTGAGCCTGACAATCCAGTAGTAATAGCCATCAATCAAGACCCGGTGGTCTTTGACATCGTTAATCCAGCTATCCTTGCCATCACCCAGAGTGTGAAAGCTGAACCGGGGATGCGGAGAAATCAGCTGTAACGGGTATTTAGTAACGAGTTCCGTGGTGTGATGCCCCTCCCAGGAGGGGGCGTATTGGGGCATAACGGGTCTCTCCGGGTCGGCCGGGTCAAACCGCTTCAGGCTTGAAGAAACGAACTCCAGCTTGCCCGACTGCGTCTGGAGCCCCTGCCGCCATCGTTCGGTGTAGGTTCCCGGCAGCGGTGCTACATCGTGAGTGTCTTTCAGTCTATTCTCGGCGAACCATCTGAAGGCGACCGGCGACCTCATCTCTTCTTTTGGAGCGGGGACAACATAGTAGCCTTTTTTAACGAATTTCTCCCAGGAAATATTTTGGGGGAGGTCGCTGCTGTCAAATATCCTGCGGCACCAGTCAAGCTCGGTAGAGCCCTCGGTGAAGAGGGCGGAAAATCCCAGTTTCTTGGCCAGCTCAAGGAAAATCTGAAAATCCGATTTCGATTCGCCCAGGGGCTCGATGCACTTGTGCTGCATGACGATAACGCGGTGGTTTAATTGATTGTACAGGTGTTGAATATACCCGCCGGTGCCGGCCCACTCGCCAATATCCCACCGTTCAAAATTGGTGCAGGCGGGCAGGATAATATCGGCGAACTTAGTCTCGCCTTCCAGCCAGATAGACTGATTTACCACGAATTCAAGATTATCCGACCGGTAAGCCTTCACGTAGCGGTTGGTATCCACCATCGTGCCGAAATGAGAGCCGCCGTATTTATAGTACATCTTTATCGGCGGGTGGCCCGGGGCGGGGAACTCGAACTTCAAAAACTGGCCTTCGATAGTCCTGGGGTCGGTCGGGTAGCCGGTGGCATGACCTTCCAGAATCGCTTCGGGAATATACAGCCTGGGCACCCTGGAATGCGACGTATTTACGGTGGGGAGCTGGGGCAGCCGCTGGTACAAACTGACCCCCAGGCTGGTAGCTTCCAGGTCGCCGGACAGGCCTCCCTCGGCATACCCCGGGAAGTAGAACTGGGTGTCTACCGGCGTCCCCATTTGCACGCAGCCCGTATTAATGCCGGGTTTGCCCAGACCCTGCATCGCCATGAGGCAGACCATGGAACGGGCCCACTCGATGCCGTTGGAACTGCGACAGGCGCTGCCGAGACCGGTCCAGCCCCCGGCGGCCAGGTAGGTCTTTTTAGTGCCCCATTCTCTGGCCAGGGCCCGGACGTCTTTGGCCGGAATCCCGGCCTCGTTTTCCTGCCATTCGGGCGTTTTGGGTAGGCCGTCTTCCTTGCCCAGGATGTAGTCTTGCCACGCTTCAAAACCGACCGTGTGGCTGGCAACATACTCTTTATCGTAGAGCCCTTCGGTTATCCAGACATGGGCTATGGCCAGCGCCAGAGAGCTTTCCGTGGCCGGGCGGGGAGCCAGCCACTTGCCGCCGAGCCAGGCGGCCGTATGGTTATAGTAGGGGTCGATATGCACCATCTTGATGCCCAGTTCCTTGAGCCACTGCCGGCGCACGGTGCCTTCGAATGCCCCGTAAGTGCCGCTGGTAGTCTCCGGGTCGGCCGACCAGAACACCACCAGTTCACATTCCTTCAGGCAGTCTTCCACCGTGCCGTAGCTCTCGGGGGCGCCGAGCCGCATGCTGTGCCCCCAGTGGTGCATGGCCCCCCAGTACCACCCTTCCCAGCTATCCGGATTGTGTTCGACGCTGGCGAAGCCGATAGTGTTAAAAAACCGGAGTCTGGCGCTCAACCAGTAACCCAGATTCCCCCAGAGATGATGGGAGCCGCTGCCGTTCATAAGGGCGCCCGGGCCGTAATCTCGCTTGACCCGTTTAATCTCATCGGTGACGATGTCCGTGGCCTCGTCCCAGGTTATCCGCTCGTAGCCGGATATGCCCCGGTTCCGGCAGTTTCGTTCCCCGCCGGTATTAAAATCCGTCCTTTTCAGGGGATATAATATCCTGTCCGGCGAATAGACCAGCGATTTCATGGATGCCGTAAAGGGCGATATAGTGGTCTTGCGCGGCGGGGTAAACGTTTTTCCCCTAGCCTTAATCGTCCAGGGCGGCGCGTCGCTATCGTCAAAATCTATGGGCGTGATGCGTATTATTTTCCCGTCTTTCACGTAAACAAAGACCGGGCCGCCGTTGGTATTGCTGGTAAATCTTTTCACGCCGTTACCCGCGCTTATCCCGTATCTCAGGCCGGCCGTCATCATCACACTGAGCGTCTCCATCCACCACCAGGACAACTCGTCGGGGCCTTCTATTTCTAATCTAAAGTTCTTCATGGCGTTGATACTGGCTAGCTGGTCCCGGGGTGGTACGAGGAATTCTATCGCCAGAGGAACGTTTCCGAAAATAACGGAGACATCGGGGCGGGAATGGATGCCGCTTCTGGAAATCATCTTACCGTTATTGAAAGTAAAGTACCTGCCCACCGAATTATCCTTGACTTTCATCTGCGCGGTAAAATTCTTATCTTTAAGACGGCTCTTGAATGAAGGATGGGTCATCGCCGTCCATCTAATCAACGGATTGATGCCAAGGAATATTGTTGAGAGGGTCATCTTCGCCAGTAACGGCGATTTTGCCAATAACTTGAACATTGATTTCATAGTCTCAGCTCGCGTGATTTTAGTGGGAGTGCCCTGGCGTTTGGCGTCTGAGCCGTATTCTAAGTGCTGGTAAGGTGTTTGTCAAAAGTCATTATCTTCAATACAAAAAGCCCCCGGATACACCCGAGGGCTGAGGAAAACGTAAAAGGCAGGCCGGTATCTCCGGCTAGTACGCTTTGTTAATCAGAATTAAGGCCATCACCGTGCCCGGATAATCGTTTTTCATATCAAAACAGACGCTGTCCTGGGCACGCTGGGTGTCTCTGGGCAGGCACTTTATCGCGGATGCCTTTTTGCCGGTCAGTGCCCTGGTCCGGGCCTTTTCCACCCAGATTTTTCTGGTAGCCACCCAGAAATAGTCCCTGTCTTCCTTGTGCACCCAGGCAAAAACGCCCTTCTCTTCCTGAACGTCGGACTTGAACTTGTTCAGGTTATAGGTACGCCCGCTTGCCTTGGAGTAATAGCAGCCGATGTCCCCGGCGAGCCTTTTGATAAAACTCTCATCCTGCTCGCCGAATTCCATGGTTCGTCTTGGTTGTTTGACTATCATAGACGGCTCCTTTGGGGTGAATCATGATTTTCCGGGATGCGCACAAGCCGGCCCGGCATCGAAGGCAACAGCGGCCTCGTTAGAAGGATATCGGGGGGGAAATTGTCCGAAGAACTCATCGGATGACCTTTTCTCGCACCGATTTAGTTAGAGTTCGGGTCATCCAATACTTGATGTGAATCTAAGGGTATTTCAAGAAAGCTGTATTAACCTAAACAGGAACTATATACTAATGATATAACAAAAAGGGCCTTTTAGCAAATGTCCATGTTTCCCACCGATGGCTTTTAGCCGCCGCCGGGCCCCCGGATTTTGGCTAACGCCTCGAAATTGGAGGTTGCCATTGCAGAAACCGCATTTATATGGTATAATTATGCTGAGTTTAAGTTTAGGTTGTAACCAGCTTCTCAGAAGCTATTCACTAGATTCTTCTTAACACTGGGTGACCCGAACTCTAACTAAATGTTAAGAGAGGAGGTCATCCAATGAGTTTTGAGGACAAGTCTATCCAATGCTCCGACTGCGGCAATACCTTTACCTTCACTGCCGAGGAACAGGAGCAGTACCAATCCAGAGGCTATACCAACGACCCCAAACGCTGCCCGGAATGCCGTCAGGCAAGAAAATCATCGCGCCCTGACAACGGCTACGGAGCCCAGCGCCAGATGTACCCGGCGGTATGCGCTGATTGCGGCAAAGAGACTTCGGTGCCTTTCGAACCCCGCCAGGGCAGACCGGTCTATTGCAGCGATTGTTTCCGCAAAGTCCGATCCGATAGATAAGAGAGGTTGAGTCATGGGTCGCCGGGCCGGTTGACGACCGGCGACCCTTGGTAAATCTGAGTATGTCATTACAAGTATCCCTGCACGAAGGTGAATCACAGGAGGCGCTACTGCACCGCTTTCAGCGGAAGGTGCAGATGAGCGGCATCCTGCGCGAGTATAAGGCCAACCGCTATTTCATATCCAAGGGCGAGGCGTCCCGCATCAGGGCCAAAAAGAACGCCCGGCGGAAACGGCGGCAGGGATATTGAGACTAGCAATGAGGGGGTAAATTATGAAAATCTATGTGGGCAACCTGGCCTTTGATGTTACCGAGGACGAACTGTCCGCCGAATTCGGCGTCTACGGCAAGGTGGAATCGGTGGCCATTCCCACCGACCGGATTAGCGGAAGGCCCCGGGGTTTCGCCTTCGTGGAAATGCCGGCGAAATCCGAAGCCGAGGCCGCTATTAGCGGGCTTAACGGTAAATCTTTGAAGGAGCGCACCATCGTCGTCAACGAGTCCCGTCCCCGCACGGAAAACCGGGGCGGCGGCTCCTACGGCAACCGCAGGGGCGGCAGCGGCGGCGGCTATGGTGGCGGCGGCGGCTATGGCGGCGGCGGCAGGCAGCGAAGATACTAAGCGGCCCGGCGCCTCGAAATCGTATTGGCGACTGCCCCGCGTCCCGGCCGGCTGGCCGTTACGAATCGTGATGACCGTTTTTATCGGAGGGGCACCGTGAATATCTATGTGGGCAATTTGCCGCTCGAAGTGACCGAGGGCGAACTGCGCCGGGAGTTCGCGGTGTTCGGAGAGGTGATATCCGTAATCATCATGAACGATAAATATATCGGCAGCGGCCAGCCGAGGGGTTACGGATATGTCGAAATGGGTTCCAAATCCGAGGGTACCAGTGCCATCGCCAGTATCGAAGGGAAAAGACTGGGGAACAAGGTTGTTTTTGCCGTTGAAGCCCGGCCGCTCTCCAATAAAAGCGGAGAAAGCATTACCGTTGTCAAAAACAACAGCCGGTACAATAGAAGCAGAGACAGAAAATATCAGATGATTTGAGCCGACCGTCGTATCGGTTCGGGCTCTTTACCCGCATTATTCAAGGAGTTTAATGAATTTCGAAGCCTTTAATCTACACCCGAGCATCATGGCCGGTGTCCGTGCGCTCGGCTATACCACACCTACACCGATACAGGAGCAAGCCATCCCCCCGATAATGGCGGGGCGCGATTTAATCGGCCTGGCCCAGACCGGCACCGGCAAGACGGCCGCTTTCGTGCTGCCGATTTTACAGCACATACGGCAAGAAGCGCGAGGCCTTATCAGGGCCTTAATCATCTCACCCACGCGCGAGCTGGCCGAGCAGACCTGCGAGGTCATTAACGGGCTGGGGAGCCAAACCGGGGTGCAGGGCGTCAGCATCTACGGCGGGGTAAACATCGACCAGCAGATACAAAACCTGCGCGGGCGCCCCGAAATCGTCGTCGCCTGCCCGGGCCGCCTGCTCGACCACCTGTGGAAGGGTACGATAAGCCTGTCGGAGCTGGATATCCTCGTCATCGACGAGGCCGACCGCATGTTCGATATGGGCTTTCTGCCCGACATTCGCAGTATCCTGAGTTGCATCCTGCATAAACACCAGACGTTGCTTTTCTCGGCCACCATGCCTCCCGGCATCCGGCGCCTGGTGAATGAAGTCCTGGACAATCCGGTTACCGTGCAAATCGACCGGCAGCTGCCGGCCAAAACGGTGTCGCACGCCCTTTACCCGGTTGAGCAGCACCTGAAGACATCGCTGCTGAAAGAGATTCTGAACCAGACCGAGACGGATTCGGTACTGGTCTTCACCCGCACCAAACACCGCGCCGAACGCGTGGCCCAGCAGCTGGTGAGGGCCGGCTACCGGGTGACTTCGCTGCAGGGAAACCTGTCCCAGAACCAGCGCCAGGTGGCGCTGACGGGCTTCCGCAACGGCTCGATTAAAATCCTGGTGGCGACGGATATCGCCGCCCGCGGCATCGACGTTTTGAGCATTTCCCACGTCATCAACTACGATATGCCCGAAAGCACCGACGACTACATCCACCGCATCGGACGCACCGGAAGGGTAAAGAAAAACGGGGACGCGCTGACTTTCGTGACCGGCGCCGATACGGATAAGATACACGCCCTGGAGCGACTCCTCGACGCGCCCCTGGAGCGCCTGACCCTCAAAGGTTTCGATTACGCCCGGCCCGCGCCGGAGAGGGAATCACGTCCCGCTCCCCGGTCGCGACGGCCTATCGGTAGAAGGCGGGATACGGGCAGGCGAGTAGCCGTGCGCTAGCCCCCCTGCCGAATACCCCCCGCCACCACCAGGCAAAAAAGCCGCCCGAAACAGGCGGCTTTCTCGTTAGTCGCGCCTGCCGCGACCGTGGCACTATCTATCCAGCCCCCGGAATTTCCCCGGAGTCTCGTAATATTCTGGTGGAGACGGGGGAGAGTTGGTCTCACGATAACCATTCAAGGGGTGCGTAAGCATTTCTGCAAACAAGGGAGCGTATTCCGGCTTTGGTTCAACAGTAACCAGAGCATCTCCGTCGATGCTTATTTTGTTAAAAACTTCTTGCACCAAAGACTCTCTTTGCTTGTTCGTCACTCCAGGATGTTGCCAAAGAGCTGGCATTTCATTTAGTAATTGGGCAGCTCTCTCCATGTTAGGCATTTCGATAGGCGTAGTACCAAGAGTAAGAGCCTTGATCCGACGTTCCAGGTCGGCCTTTTCGCGCCTGTAGTCACCGTCGGAAATATCACCCCATAAATGCTGTTTACGTAAATTTTCCAGAACTTTGCTTAACCTGTTGGCTTGATCCTGATTAGCTTTGTTCTCAGTGACACCACCATTCAAGATAACTGCCATAACCCTGGTCTTCCACCCTTTATCCAGATTAACATATGCCAGAACTCGTTCCGCAAATTCTCGGTTCAAGGAATCTACAGACCGTGACTTCGGCATTATATTGCACTGTTTCCCATGTGAGTGGCGCTCATGAATTAATCGTAATTTTGTGGTATCTTTGTAATACACAGCCTCGCCATGGTAGGAATTGCCGCAATGATGACATTTCAAAACATGAGAGAAAGGGTAGTCATGATTTTCCCTTCGCGGACGGCCTGTGGTCTGATTGGTTCGTTCCTTTTTGATTATCTGACAACGCAGCCATAACTGATGGACATCTTCGGGCACCTTATGGGAACCATCGATTATCTGTTCATCAGGAAGCCCTTGGTGATAGACTACTTTGCCTTCGTAAAACCGATTACTAAGAATATCCCGGAGATTGTATCCGGTAAAGAATCTGCCGTTTTGTGTTCTGTAACCATCGGCATTTAGATGATTTGCCACCTCTCTATAGGAATAATCTCCGGTAGCATATTCTTTCAATGCCATGAATAAGATCGGTATCGTGGCAGGATCCGGCACTTTATGCTCACGTGTACCTGCTTTTAACTCGCTCTTAAAACCCAATGGGGACGGACCAACATGTAACCCGCTTTCCGCTTTGCGTACCAGTCCTTCTGTTATATATCGAGATAGATTGCGGCTATAG
>DAOUEP010000017.1:0-4424 GCA_034430515.1 Dehalococcoidales bacterium
CCGACCCCTTTGATGCCTGGTGGGAGGAATACCGCCAGCCCGTCGCGCTGGATAGCTCGCTTTACCCCGCCTTCTACCGGGGCGCCTGGGGTGCCCGCCTCGACGAGCTGCGCAGCTACCTGCTCCATGCCGCCGCCCTGCGCGCCGCCGGGTTCGATACCATCATGGTTGAGGCCGAGATTGTCCTCGACCGCGAGACCGGCCAACCCGTCGCGCTCGGCGAGGACGTCTTTATCTTCTACCTGCAGGCGCTCAAGCGGGAGGGCTTCCGCATCGTCCTCATCCCCAACCCGATGCACCCCAATCTGGACATGGGGCTGGGCTACGCCTGGGAAGAGCCCGACCCCAACGCCTACTACCACCCCACTTACGAGCTTATCAAGCGGTTCGATAGCGTGGTGACACACTGGGCCGGGCTGGCCGAAGCCTACGGTGCCGAAGCCTTTCTGCCCGTACTGGAGCCGTACAAGCTGGCCGGGGACTACGCGGTAGCCTCGCAGTGGCTCCAGGAAATCCTGCCCCAAATCAGAGGTGTCTATCATGGCCGGGTCGGGGCCACCGACATCATGTACGACACCGGCCAGGGGCGAAGCATCCCCTGCCCTTATGACTACACCGGCTACGATTTTCTCGTCAGCGGCCCGCCCGCTGGCTGGAAGGACGTCGCCGACTGGGAGGTGATGATAACGGGATTCATCGCGCAGGGCAACGAGTACGCCGCCGATTACAGTCTTGAGGGCTTCGGTCTTTACGAGTACGGCGGCTATACCGGCGGCATCTGGTACGAGGACGTGCAGATGGCGGCCTTTGACCAAATACTGAACCAGGAGCAGGCCCGTCTCATCGCCGAGGCCTACGTCCGCCAGGCGGACGGCACCACCATCGCCAGCTTCCCCAGGGTCTCGCTGGGCTGGATTGACTTCGGCACGCCCTCTTTTAACGTTATCGCCGACTGGTATCTGGGCATGGGCGATATTATCGCTCCCCTGGAAGCAGGCGGCTGGACGTATGACGAGCTGATTGAGATTGAGCAGCGCCTCGCCGGCGAGGACTACGAGGACATCTTTCAGATTACGGAAATCACGGATACCCATCAGCCTTAGCCGCCCTATCCCCATCGGTGTTATCTATTCCCACCCGGGCCGCCCTCGCGGCATCCGCCGCTTAGCCCGGAGACGCCACCCCTTTACCCCAAAGCAATTCCCCTCACTTGCCAAAAGTTATATACTCTATAATAAGAGAACCAGCCCAAACGCATACGGAGGTAACCATGTCACGCCGACTCTGGATAACCACCCTGCTCCTGGCCGTCACCCTGGCTGTCATCGTCACGCTGTCGTTCATCGCCTTTATCGAGAACATCGTCCCGCTGGCCATTATCGTGCTGGTCTTCGCGGCGCTGGCGGTGGTGGCTTTCAACTACCTGGTGGTGAACCCCGCCCTGCTGGAAAACGCCAAAAAGAGCGCCCGCAGCTACTGCGAGGCCGGCCAGATTATCGACCCCAACCTGCACGACAAGCTCTGCGGCCGCCTGGCGGCGGCCCCCAACGACGCCGAAGCAGCCGACCTGCACCACAAGCTCAAGGAGCTCAACAAGAAACCCGCCAAGAAAAAGTAACCATGCCAGAGTTCAAGATAGTCTCCGACTTTCAGATGACCGGCGACCAGCCAGAGGCCGTGGCCCAGCTGGCGGAGGGGCTGGTCAAAGGCTACCAGCACCAGACGCTGCTGGGCGTTACTGGCAGCGGCAAGACCTTCACCATGGCCAACGTCATCGAGCGGGTGCAGCGCCCCACGCTGGTCATCTGCCACAACAAGACCCTGGCCGCCCAGCTGGCCAGCGAGTTCCGCGAGTTCTTCCCCGATAACGCCGTGGAGTACTTTGTCAGCTACTACGACTACTACCAGCCGGAGGCCTACATCCCCCGCACCGATACCTACATCGAGAAGGACGCCGAAATCAACGAGGAGATAGACAAATTGCGCCACGCCGCCACGCGCGCCCTCTTCGAGCGGCGGGACGTGCTCATCGTGGCCTCGGTCTCCTGCATCTACGGCCTGGGCGAGCCGGAGGAATACCGCTCTTTCGTGGCCACCGTCCGGCGCGGCGAGACCTACGGGCGGCAGAAGCTGCTGCGCCAGCTGGTGGACATGCAGTACGAGCGCAACGAGATGGATTTGGCCCGCGGCAACTTCCGCATCCGCGGCGACACCCTGGAAATCCAGCCCGCCTACGAGGAGCTGGCGCTGCGCATCGAGTTCTTCGGCGAGGACATCGAGCGCATTTCGTCCCTCGACCCGCTCACCGGCGAGTTCCTCGGCGAGATGGACTCCGTTGATATCTATCCCGCCAAGCACTTCGTCACCTCGCACGATAAGCTGCTCGGCGCCATCGAGGCCATTAAAAAAGAGCTGGCCGAGCGGCTGGCCGAGCTTAACAAGCAGGGCAAAATCGTCGAGGCAGCGCGCCTGGAGTCGCGGACGAACTACGACCTGGAGATGCTCCGCGAGGCCGGCTACTGCTCCGGCGTGGAGAACTACTCGCGCCACCTGGCCGGTCGCGCCCCCGGCAGTCCGCCCTGGACGCTGCTGGACTACTTCCCGCCGGACTTCCTCCTCTTCATCGACGAATCGCACATGACCATCCCCCAGATACGCGGCATGTACCGCGGCGACCGCGCCCGCAAGGAGACCCTGGTGGACTACGGCTTCCGCCTGCCCTCGGCGCTGGATAACCGCCCGCTGGACTTCACCGAGTTTTCCAATCATATCAACCAGGTGGTCTATACCTCGGCCACGCCCGCCGAGTACGAGTACGCCCACTCGCAGCAGGTGGTCGAGCAGCTGGTGCGCCCCACCGGCCTGCTGGAGCCGCGCATCGAGATAAAGCCCACCAAAGGGCAGATCGACGACCTGCTGGAGCAAATCCGCCGGCGCGTCGATAAGGGCACCCGCTGCCTGGTAACAACGCTCACCAAGCGCATGGCCGAGGAGCTGGCCGACTACCTGGTGGAGATGGGCATCCGCACCCACTACCTCCACTCGGAGGTGGACACCCTGGAGCGGGTGGAAATCCTGCGCGACCTGCGCCTGGGCATCTACGACGTCGTCGTCGGCATCAACCTGCTCCGCGAGGGGCTGGACCTGCCGGAAGTCAGCCTCGTCGCTATCCTGGACGCCGATAAGGAAGGCTTCCTGCGTTCCCGGGGCGCCCTCGTCCAGACGATGGGCCGCGCCGCCCGCCACATCGACGGGCAGGTCATCATGTACGCCGATACCATTACGAAGTCCATGCGCGAAGCCATCGACGAAACGGAGCGCCGCCGCGCTATCCAGGAAGAGTTCAACCGCGAGCACGGCATCACGCCGCAGGGCATCCGCAAGGCCATCCGCGATATTACCGAGCGCGTCAAGGCCGTCGCCGAGACCCGCGTCGCCTACACCGTGGAGACCCCCGCCAGCCGCGAGGACACCGCCCGCCTGGTGCGCGAGCTGGAGACCCAGATGAAGGCCGCCGCCAAGGCGCTGGAGTTTGAGAAGGCCGCCCTGATACGCGATAGAATCGTGGAGCTGCGGCGGGAAATGGTGATTGAGGATGAGCAGCGAGTCCGCGGGGAATGAGACCCGCCAGGAGCGCCGCGCCGCCAAGCAGCGCAAAAAGCGCGAGCGCATCAAGAAGCACGGCAAGAACCTGGCACGGGTTTATATGGATGCTATCAGGAAGCGGTTGAGGGGGCGGGGGAAATCAAGTGAAAGGGATTAAGCTCAAGATACCCAAATGGTTAATATCTCTATTATTTATATTCGCCCTTTCTATGATAGGGCTTGGAATCAGCGTATTGGTTGGCTTTTATCTTCCGCTGTGGTTGTTATTTGGGTTTTCTCTGTTTTTTTCTATTGAAAAGTGGCTATACTACCCAACCAGAAAATATAAGTATCTCGGGAAATTATACAGGTTAATCCTGAACCTTTCTATATTATCGCTGCTGGGTTTTCTTGTCTGGTCTGGTATCAAATTATTCTCAAGCCAATTTACCCAAAGTGCATTGATTGGTAGTCTGCTTTTTGTTGCAGAATTAATTTTCTTTATATGGATGTGGAGAGTTGTTGCCAGGAATAGCTGGCGATGGCCAAGCATGAAATTGACTATCATCTCCTTAATAGCTTTGGCCATTATCTTTGCTTTCGCCGGGGTGCAGCCTATAGCCTCCTATAAGGATAACCTCGTAAATAAATGGGACGTATATTGGGAAGAGCAAAGGATAAAAAACGAGGAAAAACAAGCACAGGAAGAGCTAGAGGAACAGGAGAGGCTTGAGGAACAAGAGCTTGAAGAAGAAAGAATAACTGAAGAAAACAGCGAGACTAATGGGGATAGTTATGTAAATGGCTCTATAGATTTAGTAGATAACTCGTTAGACACT
>DAOUEP010000018.1:0-16835 GCA_034430515.1 Dehalococcoidales bacterium
GGGGTAGCGGCCACTACCCCCCGGTGCGGTGCGCTTTCAGTCCGGCAGCGTCCGGCTAGTGCTGGCCGAAAGGCGGCGTGGTCAGCACCGGCCCGGTGTACTTGTAGTCCACCTTCTTGGTGACGTCGGGCAGGGGCACGCCCTGCCTGGCCAGCTGCTTCTGCAGTGCCTTGATGTCCACCTTCTTGGGGCTTACCCCCGACTGGAGGGCCAGCGCCGAGGCCGTGCCGGCCGCCTCGCCGAAGGCGATGCAGTGCGGGATGAGGTTGAACCACTCCTGGACGTGCTCGTCGGAGGAGAAGGCGCGGCAGGCCACCAGCAGGTTGTCCACGTTCTTGGTTAGCAGGGAGCGATAGGGGATGTACATCAGCGGGTGGTCCAGCGACTCCTGGCCGCGGTCGAGGTCGGGGAAGATGGCGATGGTGTCCACGAAGGGCTGGTTATCGGCGAGGTCTTTCTGGGTGAGCTTGTACTCGCCGATGAGGCGCCGCGAGGAGCGCGTGCCCAGCTGTGGGGCGGAGAGGACGATAAAGCTCTTCTCGAAGCCCGGCACGTTGGCCTTGAAGAAATCGTAGGTCTTAATCATCTTCTGGCGGCCCTCGAACTCGACGCGGGTAAGCTCTTCGACGTCAATCTGGCTCTTGTTGGGGTAGCGGTTGTGGAACCAGACGACGGCGTCCTGGTCGGGGAGATTGCTGGAGAAGAAGCCGCCGAAAGCGCCCGCTTCCATGGCCTTACGCGACAGCTCCATGAACTGCTGCGGGTTCTCCCGGCGGAACTCATTGACTTTGGCGAGGTCGACGCCGTCCACCCAGAACACCAGGGCCAGGTTGGCGATGCGGAAATTGGGGGGGATATTGGTCTCGAACTCGACGCCGGCATAGGGCAGCAGGTCGCCGTCGCCGGTGGTGTCGATGACCACCTTGCCCAGGACGGCCTGGCGGCCGCTCTTGCTCTCGAAGATGACGCCCTTGCACTTGTTGCCCTCCATGATGGGCTCGGTGCCCCAGGAGTGCAGATAGGTCTTGACGCCGGCCTCGGTGACCATCTCGTTGAGGATGTACTTGGAGATTTCGGCGTCGATGATGGCGGCGTAGTTGACCCGGTCGAGCCGCGTCATGAAAAAGCTGCGCTGGAAGTAGTAGCGCACCAGGTCTTTATCCAGCGAGCCCCAGTGCTCCGGCTTGGGGTAGTCCACGGCGTTGCGGGCGATGAGGCGGTCAATCCACTCCTGGGTAATGCCGATGATTTGCTGCTTGCCGGTGTAATCGGTCAGCAGCGGGATAATCGTTACCAGACCGCCGGTGCCCATGCCGCCCAGATAGCCGTAGCGCTCGATTAGCACCGTATCGGCGCCATTGCGCGACGCCGCCAGCGCCGCCCCGATGCCACCCGGCCCGCCGCCGACGACGACGACGTCGGCCTCGCGGCAGACTTTGGTTTCCCGGGCGGGTTCTTTAATAGTCTTCACGGTGGCCTCCTGAGGTGGATATGATTGCTCGTTAAAGGATATAAAAAGGGAGTGGGGCGTGTCAAATAATTGGGAGGGCTGGATTCCCGCTTTCGCGGGAATGACAACGAACAGATTGCTTCGTTGCCTTTGGCTCCTCGCAATGACAATAGTGTGGTGGCTGGTGGGGAAAACTAAGGGATAAGCGGCGGATGCCGCAGGGCGGCCCGGGTGGGAATAGATAACCCAGACCGGGACGGGGTGGTCTTACTTCGCCTTGGCCCCGGCCAGCGCCTTCTTTACCTCGTCATACCCCAGCTCAAAGGCCTTGATATTGATATCGCCCACCTTGCCCTTGAAACGGGATAGTATCGCCTCCCTGGCGGTATCCAGGCTTATCGGCAAAAGCCCGGTGCCGTAGAGCGCCCCCAGCATGACCACGTTGGTGGCCTGCAGGCTCCCGGCGGCCCCGGCCAGCCGGGCGGCGTCCATGGTAATCACGCGGTCGGTGACCTCGTGGAGCTTGCCGATAATGGCGTCGATTTCCGGGTAGCCGCTCCGGCCCAGGAAGACGGTGAAGGGCAGCACCTTGTTGGAGTTGAGCACGACGACGCTCCCCTTGGCTAAATACTGGATATTGCGCAGGGCCTCGGAAGGCTCCACGGCGATGAGGACATCGCACTTCCCTTCCGGTGTCATGGGGGCGATGACGTCGCCGCCGAGGCGGATATTGGAAAAGACCGACCCGCCGCGCTGGGCCATCCCCAGCACCTCCGAGCCCTTGACGGCCACACCGTCGGAGACGGCGGCCGTGCCCAGTAGCTCGGACAGGAGCACCACCCCCTGGCCGCCGACCCCGCTTATGATTATGTTAAGTTCTTTGATCATCGTCGCTACTCCCCTGGTTTAATGGCATCGAACGGGCAGACCTGGGCGCAGACCCCGCAGCCGGGGCACTGGGTGGTGTCCACCGCCGCCTTGCCTTCCTCTATGATGAGGGCCGGGCAGCCCAGCAGGTTGATGCAAATCTTGCAGTCGCAGGACAGGCAGCGTTTTGCCTCGGCGACGGCCTGCTCTTTGGTCAGTCCCAGCTCGACCTCCTTGAAGTTGCCGCGGCGCTGCGCCACCGGCAGCGCCGGCATGGCGGTGCGCTCCTCCGGAAGCACGCCCCAGGTATCGATGATGAGCTGGCTCTCGAAGACGGCCTCCCCTTCCCTACCCTCTGCCATCGGCTCGCCCTTGAACTGTTTGATGATGGACCTGGCCGCCTGGCGGCCCGCCGCCAGCGCCTGGATGACCGTGGCCGCGCCGGTAACGGCGTCGCCGCCGGCGAAGACGCCTTTTACTTTGGTCGCCAGGGTCACCGGGTCGGCCTGGATAAAGCCGCCCGTTACGGCGCTATCCGCCGCGCCGCTCATAAAGGCCAGGTCCGACTCCTCGCCGACGGCGGCGATAATGAGGCTCGCCGGGATAACGAACTCCGAGCCGGCTACCGGCAGGGGACGGCGGCGCCCGGATGCGTCCGGCTCGCCCAGCTCCATCCGGAGGCACTCCAGCCCGGCGGCCCGGCCGCCCTCGACGACTATCCTGTTGGGGCCGGAGAGGAGGGCCAGCTTGGCGCCCTCGGCCTCGGCCCCGGTGATTTCCTCACTGATGGCGGGCATCTCGGCGCGGGAGCGCCGGTAAGCTATCGTGACGTCCTTAAAGCCCAGCCGCAGGCAGGTGCGGGCGCAGTCCACGGCCACGTTGCCGCCGCCGACCACCACGACCCTGTCCGCCACGGGCGTCTTTCCGTCGGTGTTCACCAGACGGAGAAACTCGGTGCCGTCAATGACGCCCTGGCGGTCCTCGCCGGGGATGCCCAGACTACGCCCTTTATGCGCCCCCACCGCCAGGAAGACGGCGTCGTAGTCTTTCTGTAAGTCGGCCAACTGAACGTCCCGGCCGATGCGGGTATTGAGCTTGACCTCCACGCCGAGCTTGTTGACGATGTCCGTCTCTTTATCCAGAATATCGCGGGGGAGGCGGAAGGCGGGGATGCCCACCGCCATCATGCCGCCCAGCTTGTCCAGCGCCTCGTAAATGGTGACGCCGTAGCCGGCCCGGCGCAGGTCGCGGGCGGCCATGAGGCCCGCCGGCCCGCCGCCGACGATGGCGACCTTTTCCTTCTGGGCGGCGGCGATGGTCAGGTCTTCTTTATAATTACCGTACTCGGCGGCAGCCCGCTTGAGGGAGTTGATGGAGACGGCCGCCTCCACCTCGGCGCGGACGCATTTACCCTCGCAGGGGCGCGTGCAGATGCGCCCGATGATGCCGGGGAAAGGCAGCGTTTCCTTTATTAAGGCCAGCGCCGCGTCGAACTTGCCTTCCTTGATAAGCCCCACGTAGCCGCGGATATCGATGTGCAGGGGGCAGGTGCCCTGACAGGCCGGCGGGCTGCCGGCCAGGCACTTTTCCTTATCCACCACGTAAGGGACGGTCTTCTCGCCGGCCTGGCGCTTGGCGCGCGCGTCCAGGATATTGCAGAGCCGCCGCGTTACCACCAGCGTGGGGCCCTCGTACTTTATGGCCCGCTCCATGATGTCGATGAGCTTGGGCAGGTCGAAGGCGTCGACGACCTCGACGAATTTTACTCCGGCGGCGCGGGCCAGGGCCTCGATTTTGATGTCGTGGGTGCTGTCGCCGGTGGCGCCGGGGTGCGGCTGGAAGCCGGTCATGCCCGTCGTCGAGTTGTCCATGACCACCATGGTCATGTTGGCGCGGTTGTAGACGGCGTTGAGCATCGGCGGGATGCCGGAGTGGAAGAAGGTGGAGTCGCCCAGATGGGCGATAACGGGGACGTCCAGCACCTGGGCGAAGCCGTTGGCCAGCCCGAAGGAGCCCCCCATGCAGACGGCGATGTCGTCGGCGTTGAGCGGCGGCGTGGCCGAAAGGGCGTAGCAGCCGATGTCGCCCGTCTTGACCGGCTCCTTGCCGGTGGCCTGCTGGTAACGGCGGGCGGCGATGTTGATGGCGTAGGCCGAGGCGCGGTGGGGGCAGCCGGCGCACATCGTCGGGGGGCGCAGCGGCAGCAGCGAGGCCGTCTCGTCCTTGATTTTGTCAATCTCACCGAAGTCCACCGGGGGGTTGGCGCCGGTCAGCTTGGCCAGCGCCTCGGCGGCGGGGCGCGTCCCCAGCTCGCCGACCAGCGAGATAATATCCTTGCCGTGAATCATGGTGGCGATTTTCATGTCGTCGGCGACGACCTTGACGGCCTCCTCGACGAAGGGCTCCAGCTCCTCGATGACGAGCACCTCGGGCACGGCCCGGAGCATTTTTCGGGTAAGCTCCACCGGCAGCGGGTACGGCGTGCCGATTTTGAGGACGGATATTTTATCTTCCAGACCCAGCCACTGGATGGCCTCCAGGGCATAGCCGTAGGAGATGCCGGAAGTGATGACGCCGAGCCTGGCGCCCGGTTTCAGGTCGAGATGGTTATAGGGCAGGCCGTCCACGGCCTTTTGAATATCAGCCATGCGCTGCACCAGCAGGCGGCGGTTCTGGCGGAAGTTGGCCGGCAGGCAGACGAGCTTGACCGGGTTCTTGACGAACTTGCCTTTACGCCGGTCGTGGTTGATGCCGCCCAGCACCACGTCGCTGCGGGCATGACCGATGCGCGTCACCGAGCGCAGCATGAACATCTGCCCGAACTCCTCGGAGAGGCGGAAGGCGTCGGCCATCATGTCCTTGGCCTCCTGGGCCGAGCACGGCTCCAGCACCGGGATGTAGGCCTGCCGGGCGATGTAGCGGTTGTCCTGCTCGTTCTGGCTGCTCCACTGGCCGGGGTCGTCGGCGGTAATCAGGACGAGACCGCCCAGGCCCATGTAGCTGGCCGACATCAGCGGGTCGTGGGCCACGTTGACGCCGACGTGCTTCATAATGGCCAGCGACCGGAGCCCGCTGACCGCCCCGGCCATGGCCACCTCCAGGGCGACCTTCTCGTTGACCGACCACTCGGCGTACATCCCGGCGGTATCGGCGGCGGCCACCAGGGCGGTGGTTATCTCGCTGGAAGGCGTGCCGGGGTAAGAGGCCACCACCTGCACGCCCGCCTCGATGGCCCCGCGGGCGATGGCCTCGTTGCCCAGCATGAAGAGCCGGGCGCCGGGGGCGTCGGAGGTAATCGTTACATCGGCTACTTTATTCAACGGAATCCTCCTGACCGGTTATAAACATCGGGAAACGGCGAAAACTGCTTACACTAACATTTTACACGCTGCGGGGCAAGTTTGACAAACCTCAAACGGACGAAAAAGCCGGCGGAATAGCTAGAACATGATGACGTTGCGGATGACCTCGCCGGCGGCTGAAGACGCAATCGCCTGGTTGATTTCCTCAAATGGATAGTGCCCGGAGACGAGCTCGTCCAGCTTGAGCCGCCCCGTTCGATACAGCTCGATGAGGCGCGGCACGTCCAGCCGCAGCCGGACAGCCCCCATGGCGCTGCCGGTGAGCTTGCGCCCGCCCATGAAGTCGGTGGGGTTGAAGGCGGAGAGCTTTTCACCGTGGCCGTGCCCGACGACGACGGTGGTGCCGTCCCGGGCCGACATCAGGAACGCCTGGCGTAGTATCTCGATGCCCGCCACGGCCACGATAACGCTGTCGGCGCCGCGCCCGCCGGTAATCTCGTGGACTTTAGCGATGGGGTCTTTCTCTTTGGCGGCGTTGACGGCGTGCGTCGCTCCGAAAAGACGCGCCCGCTCCAGCTTGCTATCCAGCACGTCCACGGCGACGACCGGGTAGGCCCCGGAGAAGACCGCCCCCTGGATAGCGTTGAGGCCGACGCCGCCGCAGCCGACCACGGCGACGCTGCTGTTGGGGACGACGCGGGCGCGGTTGACCACCGCCCCGAACCCGGAGATTACCCCGCAGGCCAGCAGGCAGGCCCGGTCCATGGGCAGGTCGGGCGGCACTTTCACCAGATTGACTTCCGGGATGACGGCGTACTCGGCGAAGCCGGCCACCGCCCCGGCCCACTGCGCCAGCCGCTGGCCTTTCTTATTGGTGTACTTTCCCTCGCCGTAGAGATACAGTTCATTAGTCGTGCACTGGTTGGATAGCCCGATGCGGCAGTAGTAGCACCGGCCGCAGCCCTCCGGGATGATGCTGGCCACCACCGTGTCGCCGGGCTTGAGATAACTTACCCCCTCCCCGACTTCCTCCACGTAGCCGCCGGCTTCGTGGCCGGGCACCGCCGGCAGGGGCAGGTCGCCGTGCTCGCCCTTTAGAGAATGGATGTCCGAGTGGCAAATGGCCACCGCCGCTAGTTTCACCCTCACCTCGCCCTTCCCCGGTGGGTCTAAACTTACCTCCTCGATGACCAGCGGTTTCCCGAACTCGTAGCAGACGGCCGCTCTCATGTCGTGCCTCCATAATACGGATAATAGCCGTTAAAGAAGTCTATACACCCCGGCCATCGCCTGTCAAACGGCGGTGTTTGCCAAGCCGGCGCCGGAAAGAGTAAACTGAAAACTAATCACCAATCGGGTCAGGAGGACTGAACATGGCCGCCGATAAAAAATACTCTAAATACATCTACGAGTACGACCCCAAGATGTTCCCCAACGAGCGCCGGCCCGTCATGGCCTACATGGACAACAACCTGGCCAGGGGCAGCAACTTTTACCTGATTCACTGGATAATGCCGGGGTTCGGCATGCAGCCGGAGTGGGATTTCCCCTACGCGGGGCACCCGCCCCACATCCACAAGGACGCCGAGCTGCTCTTCCACATCGGCACCGACCCGGAAAACCCCATGGATTTGGGGGCGGAAGTCATCATGTACCTGGGGCCGGAGCTGGAGGAGCACCACATCACCCGTACCTGCTGCATCTGGATACCTCCCAACTTTATCCACTCCCCCTGGAAGCCGGTCAGCTGTACCCGCCCCTGGATATTCATGGAGTTCAACCAGGGCCCGGTGCACACGGAAAAGTCCTATCGCCAGATTCTGCCCAGGGAGGCCCGCGCCCGCATGGACTGGTCGATGTGGCCGGACGACAAGTACCCGGAGATAATGGTCTAACCACCCGGAATAAGCGACGGAGGCTAACGTGGTTTACAAGATAAATAGGAAAAAGTGCCTAAAATGCGGCCTGTGCGTTACCCAGTGCCCGCACCAGGCCATCATGGTGGACGAAAAGGTCGAGGAGGACGACGGGCTGATACGCTACACCACCCGGATAGACACCGATAAGTGCACCGAGTGCGGCGAGTGCGTCGCTTACGAGTGGTGGTGCCCGGCCCAGGCCATCGTTAGGGTATAGAGATGAAATACAGCCAGTATTTTCTCCACGAATTGCCCGACGAGCAGCGCTTCAAGGGCTTCGGCAAGATGCCTTCAATGGTAGCCTTTACCGATAACGACGTCATCGCCGGGAGTAAATACTTCTCGGTGATGCTCATGGGCGAGGAGGCCACCAAGGGGGCCGGGCACGGGCCCCACGTCCATCAGGACCCGGAGCTTTTAGTGGCGCTGGGCACCGACCCGGCCAACCCGCGCGACCTGGGCGCCGACATGGAGATGTGCATGGGGCCGGAGATGGAGAGCCATATCATCACCGAGTCCACGATGATATGGATACCGGCCAACTTCGTCCACTGCCCCTTCCGGATACTGAAAGTGCGCCGGCCCTTCCTCTTCATCCAGTGCCAGTACGCCCCCAAGCTGACGGAGACGTCCCTCAAGAAGCTGGTGGCCCAAGAGATGCGCGACAAGATGATATTTATCGACGCCGGCGGCCAGCCGGAGGAAGCCTAGCCCTCAAATAAAACGCTATTTGTAGACGCCGTACTCCTTGGTGAACTCAATCATGGCCAGGAGGTTGTCCGGATTAACCTCGTCGGTGGAGGAGCGCGGCGAGAGGATGTAGCCGCCGCCTTCGCCCACCACGTCAATAAGCTGCTTGCAGTGGTCTTTGACCGCTTGCACCGTTCCCACTTGCAACAGCGACGAAGGCACGTTTCCCTCGATGCAGACGTGGTCGCGCAGGATTTGCTTGGCCTTAAAGATATCCGTCCGGTCGAGGCGCGCCAGCAGCTTGCCCCGGGGGAAGTCCTGCAGGTATTCCATCCGCGAGGTGCAGTTGCCCTCGAAGAAGATGCAGGGCGTGGCCCCCCGCTCGATGAGCGCCAGGACGAGCTTTCTAAAGGTCGGCCAGTAGAACCGCTCGAACTGCTCTTTGGAGAGGAAGTCGTCGGAGCCGCGCGTCACCGTCATAAACATGCGGATGTTGCCGTACTCGTTGGGCGGCGGCAGCGGCCGCTCCAGCGTCTTGCGGAGGATGAACTCGCACAGCTCGATGAGCTTGTCCGGCTGGCGGAACATGTCCATCATCACCCCCTCCATCCCCCGCAGGGAGTGGGAGAGGGTATCGTAGGGGGGCATGGCCGCCCCCTGGAAGTACTGCGGAAAGCCCATGTCCTCAAGCAGGTTATCAAACCTGGCCTGCTTGCGGCGCCAGCGGCGCATCTCCCGCCCGGCTTGCTGCAGGGTGCGGATGGTCCGGTTCAGCTCCGGCTCGGTGAAGGCCATCGCCAGCATCTGCACCACCATGGGATGGCCGCCCACTTCGGAGAGCGGCGGCAGCTTGGATAAACCCTTCAGTTTGTCGCTACTGCGGGGCATGAAAACCCGCAGCATGTAGTCGGAGGTGTCCTTCATGTAGAGGTCGAACTCGTCGGCCTTCATGTTGTCCACCTCGATGGACTGGTGCCCCTGGTACGGGTCGACCCCGTAGCCCGGCCAGCGCATCTGTTTCGGCTCCAGCATCTCCATGGCCTTCCCCGGCTGGAAGGACTGGGGGAAAATCATGTCCGGCTGGAACACCTTGAGGGCCTTCTCGTAGGCCGCGTACCAGGCGTCGAAGTCGTAGTAGGCGGCGGAGCAGGGGATGCCGGCGTACTTGGCGGGGAAATAGCCCATGGCGCAGATAATGGGCACCCTGTCCGGCACTTTAAGCTGGATGGCGTCGGTTATCCTTTTCTCTCTTTCGCGGCGCAGCTGGCGGGCGGTCTTGGTCATTTCATTACCTTTCGTTAAGATTCAGGTACGCTCGATTACTTATCAATAATACGGACGTAATATCATATAACAAAACGGGGAGATGCCGCCAGTTCCGGGGGATAGATAAATCAAGGGAAAACATGGTGAGATCCCGGTGGGCGTGGTGGGCGGTAGAGGATTTGAACCACTGACCTCCGCGATGTCAACGCGGCGCTCTAACCAACTGAGCTAACCGCCCCAGCCGTAATAATTCTACTAGATACCACCCCCAGCGTCAACATGGTTTAGGTTCTAGCCGCCGCGGGTGCAATCGGGCACCTGATGTGCTAGAATACTGGCGAAATAAACAGCCAGCGTGGAGGCGATACCATGAGCGCACTCAAGGGCGTGGCGACCGGCATTCTGAGCTTTCTCCTCTTTCTCACCGTATCCCTCTTCGGGGTGGCTTACCTGGTGCACAGCACCGTCCTCAGCCCCGACTTCGTGGCCGACCAGGTGAACGACGTCGACGTACCGGCGGTGATAGAGGACGTCATCGACGAAAACGCCGGCATGCTGCCGGACGAGCTGGCCTTTCTGGAGGACAACATCAGCGATATCGTCGCTTCCCAGGAGCCGTGGCTCAAAGAGCAGCTGAACAACGCCATCTACGCCGGATACGACTTTCTCCTCGGCAAGACCGACCGGCTGGCGGTAACCGTTTCGCTGGCCAGCCTCAAGGTCGACCTTCAGGAAAGCCTCTGGGATGCCCTCAACGACCAGCTGTCCGAGGTGCTGTCCGACCTCATCGGCAACGAGCTGCGGCCTTACCTGGAACAGAACTGGGACGAGGTTTACCCCCTGATTGAGTCCCGGTACCTGCCGGCGGGCGGCGCAGGGCTTACCAAGGAGCAGCTGCTGCCCTTCCTGGACGACTACCTGCGCGATATCCAGGCCACTATCAGGGAGCAGCTCAACGACCCGCAGGTAGCCGGCTTCTTCAGCGATATCCTGCGGCCCTATTACGACGAATTCTATAGAGAGTTCTCCGCCGAGATACCCGACGAGCTTTCCTTCAGCCAGGCCGACCTGGACGCCGATACCTACGACACGCTGCTCATGGCCCGCCTTTATGTCGGCTATTTCCAGACGGGCTACTGGGTCGCCATCGTGGTCATGGTGGTGCTGGCCGGGCTTATCTTCGCCATCAACCGCGACGTGCGCAAGACCTGCCGCGCCCTGGGCATCAGCCTCTGCGTCTACGGCGTGCTGGAGCTGGCGGGCGTTATCGTCGCCAAGGCGATGAGTCCGGCGAAACTCATCACCGACGTGCCGGAGTGGCTGACGCCGATTATCAACAACGTCTATAGCGACGTGACGGGGATACTGCTGGGCTACAGCCTGATAATACTGGCTATTGGCATCGTGCTGCTGGTGGTGTCTTTTGTCTACAAGCGGAAGGCGAAGGTGGAGGTGGAGGTATAGAGGGAGGCTAACTCCGCCTCTTAAGCCACCACCCCACCCCACCCAGAATAATCGCCCCGCCGGCGGCGCCCAGCACGCAGTAAAGGGCGGCGTCAAACCAGAAGCCCTGCGGGAAGAGCATGATGAGGTAGTCCGTGGCCGGGTTGAGCAGCCAGAGGTCGTTGGCGAAGCTCAAGAGGTGGAACTGGAGGAACAGCCCGTCGAAGTCTATCAGCGCCGCTATCCCCAGCGCCAGCATCAGAAAGAGCGTCAGGCCGCCCCCGCCGAGCAGGCCCCAGCCCAGGGCCCGGCGCTGCCGCCACCAGCAGAGGCAGCTCCCCGCGAAGGCCAGGGCGTAGGCCAGCGTCCCCCAGAGCAGCCACCAGACCAGCCGGAAGAGCCCCTTGACGTCCTTGAGATGGGCGACCTCGCGCTCGTTGAAGATGGTAAAGGGCTGGCCGTCCTTGACGACGGTGAGGTCGATAAGCTCCTCGCCAGACCTGAAATAACTAATCAGCCCGGCGGCGGCCTTATCCAGCTCGGATTGGGCCAGCCCCGTCGTCTGGCTCACATCGTATTTCGCGAAACCGTGCTTATAGAGGGCGGGACAGCTGGCCGCCGCGGTGACGCTGGCCGTTACCAGCAGCACGGGCAGGCAGAGGATGAAGATCCACCGGGCCGCGATTTTCATACGCCCCGATTGTACACCGCCGCGAGAGAAAATTCATCCTCAGGCGGTTCGCGGCTTCCGGGCGTTAAAGGCGAAGAATACCCCCAGCAGGCTGAAGGCGGCGGCAGTGATGAAGGCGGGGGTGTAGGAGAGCGTGGCGTCATAGATGGCCCCGCCGATGGTGGCGGCCGCGGCGTTGGCGACTACTTGGAAGGGCAGGATGACCCCCAGCACGCGGGCGTAGCGGTGGCGGGGGTAGTAGGCGCCCACCAGGGTCGGCATGGCCGTCAACAGGGCGCCGTTGGTCATCCCCTGGAAGGCTGCGTAGACATAGATGAAGCCCAGCTCGCGGGTGGTTATCAGTATTATCAGCCCCAGGAGCTGGATGACGAAGCCGGCGCTGGCCAGGTATCTGGGGTTGAACCTCAGCGCCAGCGCCCCGAAGCCCAGGCTCCCTATCAGGCTGAACACCGACATGAAGCTCAGCGTAGTGGCGGCCGTCATCGGGTTATAGCCGATATCCTGCACGTAGGCAATCTGGTGGGTCATCATCGTCCCCATAGTGAAGGCGTTAGCGGCGGTAAAACCCCCGATGAGCCAGGGCGTGGCGCTGCGGAAGGCCTGCGTCACCTTCCAGGTCTCTACCCTGCTGGAGGCGGGCTCCTCCGGCACCATATCCGCGTACGATACGTCGGACAGGCCGTCGGGCATCTGCCCCGTATCCTCGGGGCGGTTCCTCACCAGGACGACGCTGCCGAGCAGCACCGCGATGAAGATAATTATCCCGGCCAGTATCAACCAGGTAAGCCGCCAGCCCACCACGGCGATAAGCCCCGTTGTCAGCGGCGGGAAGGCCAGACCGGCCAGGCCGGAGGAGGCGATGAATATGCCCAGCACCAGCGAGCGGCGCTTGATGAACCAGTTATTGATGACCGTGGTGCAGGAGATATAGCCCCCGGTGCCACCCCCCATTCCGACTATGATATAGAGCACGTAGAGATGCCAGATTTCCTGGACGAAAAACACCCCGGCTATCCCCAGCCCCGCCAGCAGGTTGCCGAAGATTAAGGTCTTACGCGGCCCGAAGCGGGTTACGATGCCGCCGTAAAACGGGCTGGGCAGCCCCAAGGCGATAATCCCCGCCGAGAGCGCACCGGCCACCACCCCCCGGCTCCAGTCGAACTCGGTGGTGATGACGGGCAGCAGCACGCTGAAGCATTGAACGAAGACCCCGCCGACGGTGAAGATAACCAGCATCACGCCGGTAAGGGCGTACCAGCCGTAAAAGACGCCGTGTTTATCGCGGGGGTTCGTTTCCGTCATGGGGAACTCAATCGGCAGCGGGGGTTCTCCGTAAATTATACTTGTCCGGCCATCTTTATCGCAAGCCATACCAAATGTCATTGCGAGGAGCCGAAGGCGACGCGGCAATCTATTCGGGCTTAGCCACCCCACCCCTTTTCGGTTTTATCTATTCCCACCCTAGCCGCCCTCGGTCATCCGCGGCTTGGCCCGTAGTTCTGCCCCTCCTCAATTTGACACCCACGCCGGATAACCCTTAATATTTATAATGTCGGTCGTTGTTTTTACTATTCGTAAAGGAGATGATGCATGGCTAAAAACAAGGAAAAGGTAACGCTTTCCACCCTGTGGTCGGCGGGCTGCGGCTCGCACGGGGGCTGCGGCTGCGAGATATACGTCAGGGACGGCAAGGTCGTCAAGGTCGAGGGGGATAAGAACCACCCCTTCAACCAGGGTCGGCTCTGCCCCAAGGGCCTGGCGATACCCCAGTACATGTACCACCCCGATCGCGTCACCCACCCCCTGAAGAGGGTCGGCCAGCGCGGCGAGGGCAAGTGGGAGCGCATTACCTGGGACGAGGCTCTGGATACCATCGAGGCCAGGCTCAAGGACATCCGCGCCAAACACGGGGCGGAATCGGTCATCTTCTGTCAGGGCACCGGCCGCGACATCGGCGGGCCTATTACCTTCCTGATGTACGCCTACGGCAGCCCCAACTGGGTGCAGGTGGGGCTGGCCGGTCACGCCTGCTACACGCCGCGGCTGGGGGCCATGTTCGCCACGCAGGGGGCCTACAGCGTGGCCGACTGCTCGCAGTTCCTGGAGAAGCGCTACGACTCCCCCGAGTGGGAGCCGCCGAAGTACATCATCCTCTGGGCGCAGAACCCGGCGGCCGGCTGCCACGACGGTTTCTTCGGCCACTGGATTATCGACTGCATGCGGCGGGGCTCCAGGCTCATCGTCATCGACCCCCGCCACACCTGGTTTACCTCGCGCGCCGAGATTCACCTGCAGAACCGCCCCGGCACCGACGGCGCCATCGCCCTGGGGATGCTCAATGTTATCATCAACGAGGGCATCTACGATAAGAAGTTCGTTGAGAAGTGGTGCTACGGCTTCGACGAGCTCAAGGAGCGGGTGCAGGAGTACCCGCCGGAGAAGGTCGAGGAGATTACCTGGGTGCCCGCCGACCTCATCCGCCAGGCCGCCCGGCTCTACGCCAAGAACAAGCCCTCGGCCATCCAGTGGGGAGAGCCGGTGGACGCCATGCCGGCCGGCTCCGTCGTCGCCCAGGCCATCAACCAGCTCTGGGCCATCACCGGTAATATCGATAACCCCGGCGGCAACGTCATCGCCCGTAACTCCCACGGCGTGACCACCTATCCCTTCTCCTCCGCCGAGCTTACCAAGCTCTACGGCGAGGAGCTGGTGAAAAAGCTCAACGAGAAGCGCATCGGCGCCAACGACTACCCCATGATTAAGAACTTCCGCGGCTGGGTGCAGCCGGACGTCCTCATCGAGCAGATGGAGACGGGCAAGCCCTACAAAGTCCGCGGCGCCTGGATACAGACCTCCAATATCATCGGCGGGCAGGCCGCCGACCCCCGGCGTCACTACGAGGCCATGAAGAAGCTCGATTTCATCGTCTGCGTCGACCTCTTCCAGAACCCTACCTCGATGGCCCTGGCCGATATCTTCCTCCCCGCCGCCACCATCTGCGAGAAGGAGAGCTTCCGCTCCTGGTGGCAGCCTCTGGGCGTGAGCGTCCCGGCCGTGGACGGGGTGGACGAAGCCAGAAGCGACTGGGAAATCAACCTGGAGCTGGCCAAACGGCTGGCGACAACCCCCATTAAATATAATACGGTCAAGGATCTCATTAACGACCGCCTCAAGGACGGCAATACCGACTTCGAGAAGCTCAAGGCGAAAGGATGCTGGGAGTACCCGCCGGAGGGTCACCCCAGCCGCCCCTACTACCGCTACGAGCGGGGCCTGCTGCGCGGCGACGGCCAGCCCGGCTTCGATACCCCCACCGGCAAGGTGGAACTCTACTCCAAGCGCTACGAGGAGTGGGGCCTCGACCCCCTGCCTTATTACGAGGAGCCGAAGGAAAGCCCCGTAGCCACGCCGGACTTAGCCAAGAAATATCCGCTCATCCTCACCACCGGGCGGCGCTCGCCGGTCTTCTTCCACTCGGAGCACCGCATGATTCCCTGGCTCCGCGAGCTGGACCCCGACCCTGAGTGCGAAATCAACGACAAAACAGCCGCCGCGCTCGGCGTGGAGAACGGCCAGTGGGTCTACATCGAGAACCGGCATGGCAAAATCAAGATGAAAGCCAAGGTCACCCCCACCGCCCACCCCCAGGTGGTCACGGCTCCCCACGGCTGGTGGCTGCCGGAGACCGATGGCAGGGCACCCAACCTCTTCAGCACCTGGGAGTACAACATCAACAACCTGACCACGATGGGCAACCAGGGCAAATCCGGCTTCGGCGGGACGGACTACCGCTCCGGCCTCTGCCGCGTCACCAAAATCAAGGATTGAAAGGAGCCGCCATGGCCAGAAACGGCTTACTCATAGAGTACGAATACTGCACCGGCTGTCATGCCTGCGAGGTAGCCTGCAAGCAGGAGCACAACTTCAGCGAGGGCATGTGCGGCATCCGCGTGGACGAGCTGGTAACGGTGGGGCCGGATAAAGTTCAGGTGGACTTCGTCCCCATCACCACCCGCTTCTGCGACCTCTGTGTGGAGCGGACGCTGGTCCAGGAGGTGCCCGCCTGTGTCAAGCACTGCCAGGCCAGCTGTATCCTCTACGGCCCCGTCACCGAGCTGGTCAAGGAGATGGAGAAGCGGCCGCGGTCGTCCATCTTCGCTCCGAAGTAGGCAGTACTTAAGAAAGCTATTAGTGACTTCTGGTTCGGTGTTATCTATTCCCACCCGAGCCGCCCTCGGTCATCCGCGGCTTAGCCCGGAGACGCCACCCCTTTACCCCACCCACAGGGTGTCTAAGAGGGGTTTCGCCCCTCTTTCAAAAACAAATTCCCCCTCTCCAGCTACCAGCCTCGTCAGGAGAGGGGGACACAGGGGGTGAGGTAAAGAAATAGATTCCCGTTCCCACGGGAATGCCACCCCCTTAGTACGGGTCGGCGGCCGGGCTCCGGTAGCCCATGAGCAGGCCGCGCGGCACCTGCTGCATCAGCTCATCCACCGTCCAGGGGCCCTGGTCGTACTTTATCAGGTTATGGGAAATCTCCGGCTCCGAGTACATCCCGATGCCGTTGCCCCCCAGCGAGAAGACCGTGCCGCTGATATCCTTGCCCGCCTCCGAGGCCAGGTAGCATAGGAACGGGGCGATGTATTCGGGGGTGGGCGTAAAGTCCGCCAGCATCATCGGTTTTCCGTCGCCGGCGAACCGGTTGACGACAAAAACGGCGTCTTCGTCCTTCATTACCGCCGTAGCCGCATCCAGCTCGTAAGAGGCCCGTGTCCTGGCGAAGGGTGAAAAGGCATTGCAGGTGATGCCGCGGGAGTACAGCTCGATGGCCACCGCCTTGGTCAGCCCGACGACCCCGGCGTTGGCGGCGCAGTACTCGGCGTGCTTGATGATGTCGCCGTTCCAGGCCTTGGAGGTGCAGTTGATAATGCGGCCCCATTTTTGCTTTATCATGTGGGGCGCGGCGTGACGGATGGTATTGAAATAGCCCTTCGGCTTGACCAGCGTGACCCTGTCCCAGAGCGTTTCGGTCATTTTCTCGATGGGGCTGAAACCGAAGGCCCCGGCCACGTTCACCAGGATATCGATTTTGCCAAAGCTATCGATAGCGGTTTGGATGAGCTTTCCGGCGACGGCGAAGTCCGCAATGTCCCCGAAAAAGGCCACCGCCTCCCCGCCCGCCTCACGGATGGCCTGAGCCGTCGTCT
>DAOUEP010000019.1:0-2304 GCA_034430515.1 Dehalococcoidales bacterium
ATACCTACCCCTCGATGACCAATATCGGGCGCAACCCCACCTTCGGCGATAAAGAGCGCTCCATCGAGGCCTACCTCCTCGATTACGGCGGCGACCTCTACGGCCACGAGCTAAAGGTGGACTTCGTGGCCCGGCTGCGCGACGAGAAGAAGTTCGCCTCCGCCGGCGACCTCAGGAAACAGGTGGCCGAGGACGTGGCCAGGGGCAGGGCCATCCTCGACGCCAGGGGTGTGAAGCAGCCATGAAGACCGCGGATAAATCCGTAAACAAGAAAGATATCGACTACGTGCTCCACCGGGCCGTGGCCGAAATTATCGTCGAGGACGAGCTCGTCCGGCTCTTAAAGTCCGGCCGCAAGCTGCGTTTCAAGGAGGGGCTCGACCCCAGCTCCCCGGATATCCACGTGGGGCACATGGTCATGCTGCGCAAGATGCGCCAGTTCCAGGAGCTGGGGCATCAGGTGGTGCTCATCGTGGGGGACTGGACGGCCCAGATAGGCGACCCTTCCGGCGCCTCGGTGACCCGCCCCATGCTCACCGCCGAGCAGGTCAAGGCCAACGCCGATACCTACATGAAGCAGTTCTTCCGGATTGTCGATAAGGCAAAGACCGAGGTCAGGTGGCAGAGCGAGTGGTTCGGCAAGTTCGACCTGGCCGATGTCATCCGCCTTACCAGCAAGTTCACCGTGGCCCAGTTCCTGGCCCGCGAGGACTTCAGCAAGCGGTACAGCGAGGGCCGCCCCATCGCCATTACCGAGCTATTGTACCCCCTGATGCAGGCCTACGACTCGGTAGCCATCAAGTCCGACGTCGAGTGCGGCGGCACCGACCAGAAGTTCAACTTCCTGGTGGGGCGGGAGTTGCAGGGCATGATGGGACAGCCGCCGCAGCAGTGCTTCATGACGCCGCTGCTGGTGGGCACCGACGGCGTGCAGAAGATGAGCAAGAGCCTGGGTAACTACATCGGCGTGGCCGAGCCGCCGGAGGTCATTTACGGCAAGACGATGTCCATCCGCGACGACTTCATCCTCAACTACTTCGAGCTCCTTACCGATGTCCCCGACGCCGAGTTGAAAGAACTTAAAAAGCAGCTTGACGGCGGCGAAAATCCCATGTCGCTCAAGAAGCGCCTGGCCCGCGAGCTGGTCACCCAGCTTTATAGCAAAAAGGACGCCGATACCGCCGAAAAGCACTTCCGGAAGGTAGTGCAGAACAAGGAGACGCCCGACGAGATGCCCACCATAACCTGCGCCGATGCCAACCCGGATATCCGCCGGCTGCTGGTAGCCAACGGGCTCTGCGCCAGCATGGCCGAGGCCGTCCGCCTCATCAACCAGGGGGCGGTCAAGATTGACGGCGCCAAGGTCACCGGCTTCAGTTGCACCATCAAGGGCGAGTGTATTATACAGGTCGGCAAACGCCAGTTTGCCCGATTGATACTGGACACATAGAGCCAAAAAGGAGAAAGGCATGTCACAGCTACGCGTCCCCGGACCGACACCATGTCCGCCCGAGGTTCTCGCGGCCATGGCCTGGCCGATGGTCAACCATCGCGGGCCGGAATTCAAGAAAATGCTCCTGGAGGTCACCGGGGAGTTCAAGCAGGTCTTCCAGACGCAGAACGACCTCTACATCTTCACCGGCTCCGGCACCGGCGGCCTGGAGGCGGCCGCCGTCAACACGCTCTCGCCGGGGGATAAGATTCTCTCCGTCTCCATCGGCGTCTTCGGCGACCGCTGGGCCAATATCGCCCGTACCTTCGGCGCCGATGTCGTCAAGCTCGACTTCGAGTGGGGCACCGCCGCCGACCCGGACGCCGTCGCCAAAGCCATTAAAGCCAATCCGGGCATCAAGGCCGTGCTGGTGACGCATAACGAGACCTCCACCGGCGTCACCAACGACCTGGAGGCCATCAGTAAGGTCGTCAAGGGGGCCGGCAAGCTCCTCCTCGTCGACGCTATCAGCAGCCTGTCCTCCATCGACCTCCCCGTGGACAAATGGGGCTGCGACGTCGTCATCACCGGCTCGCAGAAGGGCTGGATGGTGCCGCCGGGGCTGGCCATGGTGAGTATCAGCGCCGAGGGCTGGAAGGCCTTCGAGAAGGCCAAGATGCCCCGCTTCTACTGGGACTTCGGCAAGGCCAGGAGCTACCTGGAGAGGGGCGAGAACCCCTGGACGCCGGCGGTCTCGGTGGTCTTCGGGCTCTCCGTGGCGCTGAAGATGATTCTCAAGGAGGGTATCCAAAGCGTCTTCGCCCGCCAGAAGCGTATCGGCCAGATGACGCGCGACGGCGTTAAGGCCCTGG
>DAOUEP010000020.1:0-3151 GCA_034430515.1 Dehalococcoidales bacterium
ATATACTGGATATGCTATTGGTAATGGGTATGCTGTTCAGCTATTTACTGAATATCCTACCATAAATGGTGAACCTCAACTCCCACCTGGTTGGTATTGGTTAGACTAAAAAATAAACAGGATAATTGAAGCCAACTGGTGGTATCAATACACCCCCGATAATCCACCGGAATGGTGGTATTAACCCTCTACTCCCCCTCCCCCTTCTTCTTGTCTTCCTCCCTCCTCCTCGCTGCACCCCGGAACTTGCGCGTAATCCAGCCCCCCAGGAAAAAGTTCATGCGGTAGTTATCAATCTCCTCCCAGAAATCGGGAATATCCTGCTCCGGCTTCTTAATGCCCCCGCCCTCTTTATTGCCCTCCCCGCCGGCGACGATGTCATGCCTTTGCCGCAGGGCGTCCAGCTCCTCGTCCTCGCCGAACAAGCTCTTGAAAAAAGACCTTAAACCCATCGCCAGAACCTCGCTTTTTAGCCTGTACCCTCTCTCAAACTTACCATATACCCCGGCGCGCGCGGCTGTCAATACGCGCCTTTTTGACATTCGCCCCACGGCTATATATCATTAAAGTAGTACCCCTGCTCACAAGGAGGAAAACATGCTCAAGAGAATCGCCATCGATGCCCGGCCGGTCCCCCTGACGATGCGCCTGGCCGACATCAAGACCTACGTCATCATCACCGCCTTCGTGGCGCTGAGCGTGGCCGTGCCCTGGGCCTTCCACCAGTTCCAGCTGGCCGGCGCCACCTACCTGCCGATGCACTTCTTCGTCTTCGTGGCCGCCCTCACCTGCGGCTGGCAGGCGGGCATTATCGTCGGGCTGCTGACGCCCTTCGCCAGTTTCGCCGTTTCCGGGATGCCGGCGGCGACGGTGCTGCCGCAGATAGCCGTGGAGGTCACCTTGTACGGGCTTATCGCCGGGCTGCTGCGCCAGAAGCTCAACCTGCGGGTGTTCTGGTCGGTGCTGGGGGCGATGGTCGGCGGGCGGCTCTTCCTGCTCATCGCCGTCTACCTGGTGCTGGCCATCACCGGCAAGGTCTACAGCCCGCTCGGTCCCGCCGCCACCCCGCCCGAGGCCGTCTGGAACACCATCGCGCTGGCCTGGCCGGGGATGCTGGCGCAAATCGTCCTCATTCCCGCCGCCTTCTGGGTGGCGGGCCGGCTCCGCCGGAAACCAGCCGCCTAGATGGACTACTCCGAGCTATACCGCGACTTTCTGGCCAGCGCCGACACGCTGCGTATCTACCGCGACGGGGCGCTGGCCTTCGCGTCGCGAAAGGAGCGGCTGCTGCCCCTCTACGACTACCTCAACTCTGGCGCCGCGCCTGAGCCGGTGGTCGTCTTCGATAAAATCATGGGCAACGCCGCCGCCCTGCTGACGGTGCTGGCCCGCGGCCGCGAGGTCTTTAGCCCCCTGGGGAGTGAACTGGCCGTCGCCACGCTCGAGGCCAGCGGCATCGCCTACCACCTGGACAAGACCGTCCCCTACATCCTGCGGCCCGACAGCGTCAACATGTGCCCCATGGAGGAGCTTTCCATCGGCAAGACGCCCCCGGAGTTCTACGAGGCGCTCCGGGCGCGTATTGAGGCGAGCCGCTAAGGAGAACCCATGAAAAAGATAAGACTGGGCAAAACCGGCCTGATGGTAACGCGGCTGGGTTTCGGGGGCATTCCCATCCAGCGCTGCACCGAGGCAGAGGCCATCGCCGTGGTGCATAAATGCCTCGACCTGGGCGTCAACTTCCTGGACACCGCCAACGGCTACTCCACCAGCGAGGAGCGCATCGGCAAGGCGCTCAAAGGCCGAAAGCGCCAGGCAGTCTACATCGCCACCAAGACCGGGGCGCGCAACCCCAAAGAAATCAACGAGCACCTGGAGCTGAGCCTGAAACGCCTCCAGACCGACTATATTGACCTCTACCAGTTCCACCAGGTGGGTAATCCGGCCGCTATGGAGCAGGTGCTCGACCCGGAAAGCGGCCTCTACGCCGCCTTCGAGAATGCCAAAAAGGCCGGTAAAATCCGCCACATCGGCGTTACCTCGCACCAGATGGACGTGGCCAAAAAGCTGGTGGCCACCGGACGCTTCGAGACGATGATGTTCCCCTTCAACTTCGTCACCAGCGAGCCCGCCGACGGGCTTCTGCCCCTCTGCCGCCAGCAAGACGTCGGCTTTATCGTCATGAAGCCCATGGCCGGCGGCATGCTGGAAGACCCGGTGGTTGCCTTCAAATATCTCCTCCAGTTCCCCGACATGGTCGTCATCCCCGGCATCGAGAAACCCGGCGAAATTGAGGAAATCGCCGCCATTTTCGCCGGCCCGCCCGCCATGACCGCCGCCGAAAAGGCCCGGATGGAAAGCCTCAAGGCCGAGCTGGGCACTCGCTTCTGCCGCCGCTGCGACTACTGCCAGCCCTGCGAGCAGGAGGTACCCATCTCCCTCCTGATGACCTTCCCGTCTTTCGTCAAGCGGCTGCCGCCGGACTGGTATCTCCGGGGCGGCTTTATGCCCACCCTGATGGAGAAGGCCACCAACTGCATCGAGTGCGGCGAGTGCGAGACCCGCTGCCCCTACGACCTGCCCATCCGCGAGATGATTAAAGAAAGCTACAACCTCTACGAGCAGGTCAAGGCGGCCAACACCTAAACCGGCCGCTTGAAGTAGCGGCGATACCCGGCTATACTTAGGAAAAACTTGCCAAGGAGTGTTTCCGATGTCAAGAGCCGAACTGGAAAAGTACTTTCGCAAGAGCCTGGTAACCGCGCCCACGCCCCACCCCGAGGTCTCGGCGCCGCGCCTGGGGCTGCACAGCGACGCCGGCTACGGCCAGCGCGACTTCTCGATGAGCTGGTGGGCCATCACCGAGCCGTTCCAGATGGTCGACGAGTGCCACGCCCACGACTTCGACCAGTTCCTCGTCTTCGCCGGCGGCGACCTGACCAATATGGTGGATTTAGGCGGCGAGGTGGAGCTGACCCTGAGCCTGGACGGCAAGAATCTGGAGAAGTTCGTCATCACCGAGGCCACCACCGTCTTCGTCCCCGCCGGTCTCTACCACTGCCCGCTCAACTTCAAGAAAGTCAACGACCCCAAGAAACCCGTCCTCTTCCACGACCTCTTTTTCTCGCCGGAGTACAAGCGCAAGGACTAG
>DAOUEP010000021.1:0-21044 GCA_034430515.1 Dehalococcoidales bacterium
CTGCAGCGGCTGCGCCGTGTCGCTGCTGAACTCGGCCAGTCCCACCATTAAAAACGTCCTCATCGACCAGATTGCCCCCGGCGTGCACATCAACCTGCGCTTTCACCCGGTGATTATGGCCGCCGCCGGCGAGCTGGCCATCGAGGTGATGGAGGACACCGCCCAGGAGAAAAAGGGCGAGTACGTCCTGGTGGTGGACGGGGCCGTCCCCACCGCCGCGGCCGTTTACGGGGCCATCGGCGAGCGCAATGGCAAGCCGGTGACGATGCTGCAGCGCGTCCTGGAGCTAAGCCAGGACGCCCTGGCCGTCATCGCCCTGGGCACCTGCGCCGCCTTCGGCGGCATCCCGGCGGCCAGGCCCAACCCCACCCAGGCCAAGCCGGTGAGCGCGGTGCTGGCCGCGGCTAAAATCGCCAAGCCGCTCATCAACATCCCCGGCTGCCCGCCCCACCCCGACTGGTTCGTGGGGACGGTGGCGGGGATTATCCTGAATGGCCTGCCCACCGCCGCCGACCTGGACGACCTGGGCCGTCCCAAGGCGTTCTACGGCAAGCTCATCCACGAGAACTGCCCCCGCCGCGCCTACTTTGACGAAGGCAAGTTCGCCAAGAAGTTCGGCGACGAGGGCTGCCTCTACGAGCTGGGCTGCAAGGGGCCCATCACCTACGCCGACTGCCCCCTGCGGCGCTGGAACGGCGGCACCAACTGGGTCATCGGAGCGGGGGCGCCCTGCAACGGCTGCACCCAGCCCGAGTTCCCCGACGACACGGCGCCCTTCTACGAGAAGCTCGTCGACGTGGAGCTGCCCGTGGTCGGCGCCTACTGGGCCGATAAGGAGGAGAAATAATGACCAAGATTGTTATCGACCCCGTCACCCGTATCGAGGGGCATCTCAAGGTGGAGTGCACCGTGGAGGGCGGCGTCGTCAGGGACGCCCGCACCACCGGCAACCTCTTCCGTGGCTTTGAAATCATCCTGCGCGGCCGTGACCCCCGGGATGCCCAGGTAATCACCCAGCGCATCTGCGGCGTCTGCCCGCAGTCGCACGGCATCGCCGCCACGCTCAACCTGGACAGCGCCTTCGGCATCGCCGCTAAGATACCCGATAACGGCCGCATCATCCGCAACCTCATCCAGGGGGCGCACATCGCCCAGGACCACGTCCTCCACTTCTACCACCTCACCGCCCTGGACTACGTTAACGTCGCCGACGTGGCCGCCTACGAAGGCAACGACTCGCAGCTCAACTCCGTCAAGGACTTCATCGCCCGCGGCGCGCTGGGGCCGTTCCTGCCCCGCTACGAGGGCGACTACCGCCTGCCCCCGGAGGTCAACCAGCAGGCGGTAGCCCACTACGTCAAGGCGCTGGAAATCCGCCGCATCGGCCACGAGGCCGTAGCTATCTTCAGCGGCAAGATTCCCCACAGCGTCGGCGTCGTCCCCGGCGGCGTGACCTCCACCCCCACCGCCGACAACATCATGGCCTATATCTGGAAGATAAAAATCCTCCAGGACTTCATCGATAACGTCTACATCCCCGACGTCCTGGCGGTGGCCGGGGCCTACATGGACTACGCCGAAATCGGCGCGGGCTGCCGCAACCTGCTCTCCTACGGCTCTTTCGACCTGGAGGGCGGCAGCCCCGACTACACCCGCCGCGCCCGGCTCTTCAAGCAGGGCACCGTCGGCGCCGACCTCAAGCCCGGCGACCTGGACACCGGCAAGATAACCGAGTACGTCAAGCACTCCTGGTACGAGGACGTCACCACCAACCGCCACCCCTCCCAGGGCGATACCAAACCGCAGTACGGCAAGCCGGGGGCCTACTCCTGGACGAAGTCGCCGCGCTACGACGGCCAGGTCTACGAGGTGGGCCCGCTGGCCCGCGTGGCGGTGAGCTACGCCAGGGGCGATAAAAAGGCCCAGGAGCTGGTCAACGCCTCGCTGAAGGCGCTCAACGCCCCGGCCTCGGCGCTGTTCTCGGTGCTGGGGCGCCACCTGGCGCGGGCGCTCTCGGCCAAGATAATCGCCGACTCGCTGGAAGGCTGGGCGCTCCAGCTCAAGCCGGGCGAGCCGGCCTACGTGGAGTACGAAATCCCCGAGGAGGCGTCCGGCATGGGCCTGACCGATGCCGCCCGCGGCGCCCTGGGGCACTGGATTGAAATCAAAGACAAAAAGATTGCCAACTATCAGTGCGTGGTACCCACCACTTGGAACGTTGGCCCGATGGACGACAAGGGGCAGCACGGCCCCATCGAGCAGGCCCTCATCGGCACTAAAGTCAAGGACGAGAAGAACCCCTTTGAAATCGTGCGTATCATCCGCTCCTTCGACCCGTGCCTGGCCTGCTCCATCCATATGGTTACCCCCAAAGGTCGAGACCTGGGCAAGTTCAGGGTCGTGTAGGCAAAGGAGGCGAAATGATTTTATCAGAGCCCAAACCGTTGGAAGAAGTCCTGGGCTATCTCCAGGATGAAAAGAGCGTCTTCATACTGGGCTGCAACGGCTGCGCGCAGTCATCGGGTAGCGGCGGCCCGGTGCAGGTCGCCGAGATGAAGGAGCGGCTCGGGGAGGCCGGCAAGAAGGTCACCGGCACCAAGGTCATCGACTTTCTCTGCGACAAGGCCCTGGTCAAGAGCGGCCTGCGCGGCAAGGTGGACGAAGTCGCCGCCGCCGATTCCATCCTGGTGATGACCTGCGGCATCGGCATTCAGGCGGTGGCCGCCGCCGTCAACAAGGTCTGCCACCCCGCCTGCAACACCGTCAACCTGGGCGGCAGCCGCGGCGAGTGGCGGGGCAGCGAGCGCTGCTACGAGTGCGGCCAGTGCCTGCTGGACTATACCGGCGGCATCTGCCCCCTGACCGCCTGCACCAAGAGCCTGGTCAGCGGGGCCTGCGGCGGCGCCAATAACGGCAAGTGCGAGCTTTCGCCGGACAAGGACTGCGGCTGGGAGCTCATCTATAATCGTCTCAAGGCCAAGGGCCAGCTGGACAAGCTCAAGGTCAACCTCGACCCGCTCGACCAGGGCAAGCTGATGGCCCGGCCCGAGATGCTGGCCACCTCCCGCTACGCGCTGGAGAATAATGACCAGGAGGTGAAAGCGTGAGCCTGCAATCAAAACTGGAATCGGGTAAGTTCGCCATATCCTGCGAGTTCGGCCCCCTCAAGGGCACCGATACCAACGAGATTAAAGAGAACATCGAAGTCCTCAAAGGCAAGGTGGACGCCGCCAACGTCACCGACCAGCAAAGCTCGGTGATGCGCCTGGGGTCGCTGGTCACCTCCTACCTGGCCGCCTCCGGGGGGCTGGAGCCCATCTTCCAGATGACTTGCCGCGACCGCAACCGCATCGCACTGCAGTCCGACCTGCTCAGCGCCTGGGTGCTGGGCATCAAGAACGTCCTGGCCCTCACCGGCGACCTGCCGCAATTAGGCGACCACCCCGACGCCAAGGCCGTCTTCGACCTGGACTCGGTAACGCTGCTTCGGGCCATCGCCCGCCTCAACGAGGGCTACGACCTGGCCGGCAACGAGCTCAGCGGCAAGCCCGCCTTCTACGCCGGGGCGGTGGTCAAGGTGGAGTCCAACACCGAAGCCTCCACCGAGCTGCAGATTGCCAAGATGGAGCGTAAAATCGCCGCCGGGGCCAAATTCTTCCAGACCCAGGCCGTCTATGACGCTAAGTCCTTCGGCCAGTTCATGAAGCGGGTGGAGAAGTTCAAGGTGCCCGTCATGGCCGGCATCATCCCCCTCAAGAACGCCGGTATGGCCCGCTACATGAACGCCAACGTGGCCGGGGTGCACGTGCCCGACGACATTATCCAGAAGATGGCCGACGCCCCCAAGGAAGACCGCGAGAAGACCGGTATCCAGATTGCCGCCGACCTCATCAAGCAGATGAAGCCGATGTGCCAGGGCGTGCACATCATGGCCATCGGCTGGGAGAAGAAGGTGCCGGCCATCATCCAGGCCGCCGGACTCTAAATCTCAATTAAGGTAACAAACGAATCCCCGGTGTCTTCACGGGCGCCGGGGATTTTTGTTTACCTACGATGTCATAGATTTGTAACTTTTCCTCCCACGATTTTATAACTTCTTAATCGCCGGGAGGCTATTATTTCCATATCAAGCCCGCTACGGGCGGGCTACGTGGAGAGGAAAGATGGGTAAGCTAAAGATAGACGGCTGTCCTCGCTGCGGACAGGGCGTGATTACCCTGGACAAGGACGAGTACGGGTGGTACGAGTACTGCCTCCAGTGCGGCTATACGCGCGACCTGGCCCCCGTGACCGGGCCGGAGGCGCACCCGACCGCAGCCAAATTGGCCCAAAGACCGGCCGAAAGCGACCAGTAAGCCCGCCGGCCTGCCGCGTGCCGAAGCCGCTGGCAAGGATGGAAACTATGGTAACCGAGACGATAACACCGACCCCCGCCCGAACGATAAGCACCGACCTGCTCGGTCTCAGCCCCTATTTCGCCGGGGCCGACGAAGAGGTCCTTTCGGAAATCGCCCGCCTGATGAAGCCCCGGACGGCGGCCCGCCAGGAGATTCTCTGGCTGGAGCAGGCGCCCGCCGAGACGGTCTATTTCGTGGCCCGCGGCTTGGTCAAGCTGTTCAAGACCTCCCCCGGCGGCAAGGAGCAAATATTACGATTGGTCTATCCCGGCGGCTGTTTCGGCCACGCCGGCGCCTTCAACGGGGGCCATCACCCGGAGAGCGCCCAGGCCCTGGCGGATACCACCCTTTACGGCATTACCAAGAGCCGTCTGGGCGTCCTCCTCACCGGGCACCCCCAGCTGGCCTTTAACGTCATCAAGGCCCTGACCACCGAGATGCACCACTACATGTCCCTGGTGGAAGACCTCTCGCTGCGCCGTGTCCGCAGCCGCCTGGCCCGCATGCTGCTGGCGCAGGGCGACCGGGACGGCGCGCCGCCGGCGCTCACCCGGGCCGACATGGCCGCCATGACCGGGACGGTGCGGGAGGTCGTCGGCAAGTCGCTCAAGTCCCTGGAGGACAGCGGCGCCATCCGCTACGACCGCCGCAACATCGTCATCCGCGATAGAGAAGCCCTCCGGGCGATTATACGCTCGGCCTAACCCCCGTCCTGTTTTTGACATCCCCGCTGTCCGGGGATAATATAATGTGTGACTCAACCGATAAGGAGATAACTTATGGCCAAAGAAAAAAAGCCTAAAAAGACCTACACCACCGGCTTCGGCGCCCCCGTCGATAACGACCAGAACTCCAAGGCCGCCGGCCCCTACGGCCCGCTGCTCATCCAGGATACCCACCTGTTGGAGAAGCTGGGGCACTTCGACCGCGAGCGCATCCCGGAGCGCGTCGTCCACGCCAAGGGCGGCGGGGCGCACGGCTACTTTGAGGTGACGGCGGACGTGACCAAGTACACCTGCGCCAAGTTTCTTTCCGAAATCGGCAAGCGCACCGAGGTCCTGGCGCGCTTTTCCACCGTCGGCGGCGAGCGGGGGTCGGCGGACGCCGAGCGCGACCCGCGCGGCTTCGCCCTCAAGTTCTATACCGAAGAGGGCAACTACGACATGACCGGCAACAACACGCCCGTCTTCTTCATCCGCGACCCGCTCAAGTTCCCCGACTTTATCCACACCCAGAAGCGCCACCCCGGCAGCAACTTAAAGGACGCCAATATGTTCTGGGACTTCCTCTCGCTGACGCCGGAATCGGCCCACCAGGTGACCATCCTCTTCTCCGACCGGGGCACTCCGCGCACCTTCCGCAACATGAACGGCTACAGCTCCCACACCTTCAAGTGGTACAACGCCAGGGGCGAGTATTACTGGGTGAAGTACCACTTCAAGACGGAGCAGGGCATCGATAACTTAACGCGCGACGGGGCCGCCGAGACCAAGGGCCGAGACCCCGACCACGCCGTCCGCGACCTCTACCAGGCCATCGAGCGCAAGGACTACCCCTCGTGGCGGCTGGAGATGCAGATAATGACGCCGGCGGAGGTGGAGAAGTACCGCTTCGACTCCTTCGACGTCACCAAGGTCTGGTTCCACGCCGACGCCAAGCCGTTCACCATCGGGCGGCTCGTCCTCGACCGCAACCCGCAGAACTACTTTGCCGAGGTGGAGCAGGCGGCCTTCTCGCCGGCCAACTTCGTCTCCGGCATCGCCGCCTCGCCGGATAAGCTGTTGCAGGGGCGGCTCTTCTCCTACCACGATACCCACATCCACCGCCTGGGGGTGAACTATCCCATGATTCCCGTCAACCGCCCCAAGAATGCTAAAGTAAACTACTACCAGCGCGACGGTTCCATGAACGTCGCCGACGACCTCGGCGACGGGCCTAACTACTACCCCAACAGCTTCGGCGGGCCCGAGCCGGAGCCGGCCGCCGCCGAGCCGCCGTTCGCGGTATCCGGGGAGGCGCGCCGCCACCCCTATACCCATCCCAACGACGACTTCTTCCAGCCCGGCGAGCTTTACCGGCGGGTGATGACCGATACCGACCGCGACCACCTCGTCGGCAATATCACCACGCACCTCGGTAACACGGCCAAGCGCATCCAGCTAAGGCAGGCCGCCGTCTTCTACAAGTGCGACCCGGAGTACGGCAGCCGCGTGGCGCAAGGGCTCGACCTGGACGTGAACCAGGTGAAGGGCCTGGCGGGGATGACCGCCGAGGAGAGGGCCAAGGCCACCGCCGGGTAGCGGAATACCTCTGTCCCCTTTATTCCCCTCTCCCGGGGTCTCCCGAGGGAGGGGGCTTTTTTTATCCGAACAGGCTGCCCAGGCTGAAGCCGGAGAAGGTGAGCATCTGAACGGCCATCGCCAGCAGGACGCCGCCGATGATGAGCAGCGTTATCCTCAGGCCGAAGCGCTCCTCGCCCTTCATCAGGCCGCCCCAGACGAAGGCCAGGGGCAGGATAAAGGTGCCTATTCTGGAGCAGGCCTCGTTTTCGGCCCAGGCGCCGGCAACCAGCAGCGCCAGCCCCACCGCCGCCCCGATGAATGTCTCTCTCATTTATTCGCCTCCGCTTTAGTATAAAGCGAATATAGTCCTTATCGGCCCGCTTTGTCAATTAACCCCTAGACGAGCACCTTTTTGGGCCGCCAGAGCCCCGTCCCCGCCTCGTAGGCCAGTATCCCCAGCAGGCGCCCGTCGGCGGCGTAAGCGCGCCAGTAGCGGGATGGAGGGTCAATCACCTCTATATCCAGCGCCAGAGGGCTGCCGTTCCGCAGGGCCGGCTCGTCGGCCTCGTCAATGATGGCGACGGGCAGGTCGGTGATGATTGTGTCCGGCGGGTGGAGAAACTCGCCCTGGCGGCCCTCACTAAAGGCCGCCTCCAGTTGTTCCAGCGAGACGGCTTCCTCGATGCCGAAGCTGCCGCAGCGGGTGCGCGTGAGGGTCTTGAGGTGGGCGCCGCAGCCCAGCGCCTGCCCCAGGTCGTGGGCCAGGGAGCGGATGTAAGTCCCCTTGCCGCACTCGATTTCCAGGGTAGCCAGCGGCGGCTTCCAGTTGGTAAGCTCCAGGCGGTGGATTTTCACGGGGCGGCTGGGCCGGGCCACGGCCAGCCCCGCCCGCGCCAGCTTGTAGAGCGGGCGGCCCTGGTGTTTCAGGGCGCTGTACATTGGCGGGGTCTGGTGGATGGCGCCCCGGAAGGCGCCCAGGGCGGCCTCGACCTGCTTTCGGGTGACGGCGGAGGGGTCGCCGCGCTGCGTGACCCGGCCGCTGGCGTCGTAGGTATCGGTGGCGGCGCCCAGCGCGATGACGGCGCGGTAGGTCTTGGTGGTGTTGACCAGGAACTCGACCAGCCGCGTCGCCCGCCCCAGGCAGACGGGCAGGACGCCGGTGGCGTCCGGGTCCAGGGTGCCGGCGTGGCCGACATGGCGCTCCCCGCTCAGTCGCCGCAGGCGGGCTACCACGCCGAAGGAGGTGATGCCGGCGGGCTTGGCGACGTTGAAGATGCCGTCCAAGGTCAGTCCCCGCGTTCCGAGCTGAGGCGGTCGATGAGGCGCAGGATGTGGTCGCCGTGCTCGATGGAGTTGTCCCAGTGGAAGCTCAGTTCGGGGGTGTGGCGCAGCTGCACGTTTTTGGCTAGCTCCGAGCGCAGGAAGCCGGCGGCGGAATTCAGCACGTTAAGCACCTTGGCCTCCTCCTGCTGGCCGCTCATGGAGCTGACGAAAATCTTGGCGTAATGCAGGTCGGCGGAGGTCTCCACCGCCGTCACGGCGACGAACTCGTCGAGGCGCGGGTCGCGCAGGGCGTGCTGAATCAGCTCGCTGATTTTCTTGCGAATGAGGGTATTCACCCGTTCGATGCGATGTGACATGGCCGGAGGCCCGGGTAAGTCCCTACCCGGATTGCTCCATTCTGTAGAATTCCAGCGTGTCGCCGACCTGGAAATCGTTGAAGTCCTTAACGCCCACACCGCACTCGTAGCCGGCGGCCACCTCGCGGACATCGTCCTTGAAGCGCTTGAGGCTGGTCACGGTGCTGTCGACCAGCACCTCCTTGCCGCGGTGCACCCGCACCGGGACGTTGCGGGTTATCTTGCCCTCGGTGACGTAGCAGCCGGCGGCCTTGTTGCCTTTGCCGGCGGAGAAGACCGCCCGCACCTCGGCCCGGCCTTCGGTGACCTCGGTGAAGGTGGGCTCCAGCATGCCCTTGAGGGCCTTGGCGACGTCGTCGGCCAGGGCGTAGATGACGTTATAATGGCGGATATCCACCCGGCTGGTAGACGCCAGCTTGCGGGCGCCTTCGGTGGCGGTGACGTTGAAGCCGATGATGAGCCCCTGCGAGGCGGCGGCCAGCATGACGTCGCTCTCGGAGATATTGCCGGTGCCGCTGTGGATGACCCTTACCTTGACCTCGTCGGTGCCCAGTTGCTCCAGCTGGTGGCGTATCGGCTCCAGGCTGCCCTGGACGTCGGTCTTGAGGATGACGTTAAGCTCTTTGACCTTGCCGGAGCTTATCTGGTCGTAGAGGTTATTGAGGTTGACCGTCTCGGCGGCCTTTTCCAGAGCGGCCTTACGCCGGGCCATCAGGGCCTGGGCGTGGCGCTCGTCGGCGACGGCGGTCAGGGTATCTCCCACCAGGGGGACTTCGTCCAGACCGAGGACGGAGACCGGCGCGGACGGCTCGGCCTTCTTGACGCGCTTGCCGGCGTCGTTGAACATGGCGCGGACGCGGCCCCAGGTGGTGCCGACGACGACGGTATCGCCCTCCTTGAGGGTGCCCGTCTGGATGAGCACTGTGGCCAGGGGGCCCATCGTCTTGTCTTTCTCGGCCTCGATGACGACGCCGGCGGCGGGCTGGTTGGGGTTGGCCTTGAACTCTTCCATCTCGGCCACCAGCAGGACGCTTTCTAAAAGCTCCTTGATGCCGGTCTTGTTCTTGGCGGAAATCTCCTGGCTGACGACGCTGCCGCCCCAGTCCTCGATGACCAGGTCGGCCTCGGCCAGTTGCTGCTTGACGCGGTCGACGTTGGCGTTGTCTTTATCAATCTTGTTGATGGCCACCACGATGGGCACCTCGGCGGCGCGGGCGTGGTTGATGGCCTCCAGTGTCTGGGGCATGACGCCGTCGTCGGCGGCCACTACTAAAATGGTGATGTCGGTGATATTGGCGCCGTGGGCGCGCATGGCGGTAAAGGCCTCGTGGCCGGGGGTATCCAGAAAGGTAATCTTCTGGCCGTCGATGGTGGCCTGGTAAGCGCCGATGTGCTGGGTGATGTTGCCGGCCTCCTGGTCGACGACGTTGGTCTGGCGGATGGCGTCGAGGAGCTTGGTCTTGCCGTGGTCGACGTGGCCCATCACCGTCACCACCGGCGGGCGCGGCAGGAGGTTCTCGGCGTCCTTGCCGTAGCGGCGCTTGAGCTTTTTGCTCTCCTCGGCGGCCGAGGCCATTTGCTGGGCCCGCAGCGACTTGAGGCGCGCCCGGTGGCCGAAGCCGGCGGCGATGGTGGCGGCGGTCTCGAAGTCGATGACCTGGTTGATATTGGCCATGATGCCGCTGCGCATCAGCTGTTTGATGATGCTGATGGCGTCTTCGTTGATAAGGTCGGCCAGGTCGCGCACGCTGATGGAGCGCGGGATATCGATTATCGGCCCCTTGGCGGGGGCGGGTTTGGCGGCTGGCTCGGCGGCTTTAGCCTCCGGGGGAGTGGCCGGTTTTTCCGCCGCTGGCGGGGGGGCTTTGGCTTCCGTCGCTGCCGCTGTCTTGGCTGCCGCCGTCTTGGCCGCAGCAGGTTTGGCCGCGGCGGGCTTGGTCGTTTTGGCCGCCGCCGGAGTAGTTTTGGTCTCCGCCGGTTTAGCCCCCTTGGCTGCAGCCGGTTTGACTGCGGCCGGTTTGGCGGTCTTGGCGGCGGGCGCGGCAGCCTTAGCCGCAGCTGGCGCGGCGGCCTTGGCCGCGGCGGGTTTGGCCTGCTTCTCCGCGGCTGGCTTGGCGGTCTTATCCGGTTGGCTGGCCTTGGCCACTAATCGGCTCCTTTAGTAATTTCTTCTCCGGCGGCGGCGAGCCTCTGGAGGCTCTCCCGGCTCAGGCCGCCGCGCAGGGTGTGCTCCAACTGGGTGCCCTTAAGGGCCTTTTCCCAGCAGGCCCGCTCCGGGCAGAGGTAAGCCCCCCGCCCCTCTTTCTTCCCGGCGGTGTCTATTTCAACCTCGCCGCCGGGGGTGCGCACCAGGCGCACCAACTCCCGCTGGGGCCTTGCCCGCCGGCAGGCCACGCAGGTGCGCTGTGGCGCCGAGCTTGCGGCGTGGCGGCGGTTAATATTCTTCTTCCTCCTCGACGGTGAAATCGCTGGTTCTCTTGCGGGCTTTCACGGCGTCTTCGCTGGTTTCCTTGGTGTAGCTGCCCTTCTTTTTCTTCTTCGTCTTCGTCTTGCCGGCCTTAGTAGATGAGCGGCCGCGGCGGCCGGGCATGATGTCCTCGGCGAAGCGTATCTGCGCTTTGCCCTCGTCGGCGCCTTCCAGGACGACGGGCGGCACGAAGATTTCGCTCTCGTCGATGGCTTCCTCGGTGGCCGGCTCCCCGGCCGCTTCGGCCTCGGCTTCCTCAGCCACCGGCTCCGGCAGCTCGCCGGGCAGGACCAGGTCGGGCGGTATCTCCTCGGCGGGGGCCTCGGCGGCGGCTTCGGCGGCCTCCTCGATGACGGCTTCGGCTTCGGCCACGGCCTTGGCGGCCGGTTTGGCCTCGGCCTTTTCCGCCTCGGCCAGCGAGGCGCTCTTGATGTCGATGCGCCAGCCGGTGAGCTTGGCGGCCAGGCGGGCGTTCTGTCCCTCCTTGCCGATGGCCAGGGAGAGCTGGCGGTCGGGCACGATGACGGTGGCGGCCTGCTCCTCATGGTTGAGCCCCACGCTGACGATGTGCGCCGGGCTGAGGGCGTTGGCGACGAAGGCGGCCGTGTCCGCGTTCCACATCACCACGTCTATCTTCTCGCCGCTAAGCTCGCTGACGATGTTCTGTATCCTGATGCCGCGCAGGCCTACGCAGCAGCCCACCGGGTCGATGCCGTCCTGCTTGGCGGACACGGCAATCTTGGAGCGGAAGCCGGCCTCGCGGGCGATGGACTTGATTTCCACGGTGCCGTTATAGACCTCGGGCACTTCCAGCTCAAAGAGGCGGCGCAGCAGCTCCGGGTGGGAACGCGAGACGATGACCTTGGGTCCTTTGGGGGTGGTGGCAACTTGAAGCAGCACCACCTTGAGCCGCTGGCCGATGCGGTAGCGCTCGGTGCGCACCTGTTCCGAGGGCGGCAGGATGGCCTCGGTGCGCCCCAGGTCGATAAATGCCTGGCCGGCCTCGAAGCGCTGCACGACCCCGCTGACCACCTCGCCTTCCTTATCGGCGAACTCCTCGAAGATGGCGCTGTGCTCGGCCTCGTGGAGGCGCTGCAGAATCACCTGCTTGGCCGTCTGGGCGGCGATGCGCCCGGCGTTGGCCGGAGTGGACTCCACCATGACCGTTTCGTCGAGGACGACGTCCGCCTTGATAGCTTTAGCCTCTTCGAGCGAAATCTCGGTGAGGGGGTCGGCGGGCTTTTCGACCACGGTCTTTTCCGCCCAGACCTCCACCTTGCCGCTGGCCGGGTTAATCTTGACGGCGACGTTCTGGTTGGGGCCGAAATGGTCTTTTTTGTAGGCCGAGGCCAGCGCCGCCTCGACGGCGGTGAGGACGACGTCTTTCGGCAGGTTTTTCTCCGCCGAAAGCTGCGTTATGGCGAGCAGAAAATCGCTCTTCATTTCCGACGCATAACCTCCGCATATACTCGGGTCGTTACAACAAAAAAGTGGGAATCAAACCCACTTCACTACACTGCTATTCTTATCTTGGCGAGTTTATTATAGCACTTTACCCCCGCCGATGCAACAAAAATACTTTAATTTACTAGGGTCGGCAATTAAATATGTATTTCACTTGCTGACCCTCTAACTAGTGTCATTGCAAAGAGCGCCAGCGATGCGGCATTCTCCAGTATCGGTGGGGAAGAGCTTGCTTCGCTTGGCTCGCAATGACATACGAAAAAAGGGGGGCACAGGGGGTGAGGTTACTCAATCCGATGGGACTATTGTCTTTGTCTTTCCTTGCCCCGGCCTGTATAATGAATGATGTGCCCTTAAAACCGTCGCCGAGGCAGGTTAGCATGCGCGATATTGATAAGCTCAAGGCCGCCGTGGCCGGTGAAGTCGGCGCCCGCTACGAGGCGCTGGCCGACCTGAGCCGGAAAATTCACGACAACCCCGAAACGGCCTTTAAGGAGAAAAAAGCGGCCGCGCACTTGACGGCCTTCCTGGAAGGGGAGGGGTTCCAGGTGACGCGGGGCATCGCCAAGCTGCCCACGGCCTTCCGGGCGGACTACGGCGAGGGGAGGCCGGTCATCGCCTACCTGGCCGAGTACGACGCCCTGCCCAAGCTGGGGCACGCCTGCGGCCATAACCTCATCGCCACGGCCTCGGTCGCCGCCGGAGTGGCCGCTAAAAGGGCGGTGGACGAGCTGGGCGGCGCCGTCCGCGTCTTCGGCACGCCCGGCGAGGAGCTGCTGGGCGGCAAGGGCGTCATGGCCGAGCGGGGCGCCTTTGAAGATATTGACCTGGCGATGATAACCCATCCCGGCGGGGGCCACCGCGTGGTGGCCAATACGCTGGCCTGCCAGACGCTAGACATAGAGTTTGCCGGGCGGGCGGCCCACGCCGCCGCCGAGCCGGAGGCGGGCGTCAACGCCCTGGAGGCGATGATACAATCTTATAACGCCATCAACTCGCTCCGGCAGCACATCCGGGAGAAGGAGCGCGTCCACGGCGTCATTACCGACGGCGGCGAGGCGGCCAATATCGTCCCGGCCCATACCGCCGCCAATTTCATCGTCCGCGCCGAGACGGACGACCGCCTGGAGGCGCTCAAGGAGCGGGTGCTGGACTGCTTCCGGGGAGCGGCCATCGCCACCGGCGCCGAGCTTAATTACAAATGGAGCGCCTATTACGCCGCCATGATAAGCAATATGACCCTGGCGCGGCTCTTCAAGAAGAACCTGGAGGCGCTGGGGCGGCGCATTCCCCTGGGCGACGCCAGCCTCTGGGCGGGTAGCACCGACGTCGGCAACGTCTCGCGCCTGGTGCCCACCGTCCAGCCGCTGGTGGGCATCGCCCCGGAAAGCGTGTTGCTGCACTCCCCGGACTTCGCCGCCGCCGCCAACACCGGGGAGGCCCTGGATGCCATGCTCGACGCCGCCCGGGCCATGGCGATGACGGCCGTGGATATCCTCGCCGGGCCGGAGGTATTAGCCGCGGCGCGGGACGAGTGGGACAGGGCGGCTAAATGAAGCTCTACCTGGGTATCGACGTCGGCTCGGTGACCACCAAACTGGCCGCCCTCGACGCAGGGGAGGACTTGCTGGCCAGTCTCTACCTGCCCACGGCGGGACGCCCGGTGGACGCGGTGCTGGCGGGGCTGCGGCAGATGGAGGCCGACCTGCCGCCGGAGGCCGATGTGGACGGGGTAGCCACCACCGGCAGCGCCCGCGACCTGGCCGGGACCGTCGTCGGGGCGGACTTAATCAAGAACGAGATTACCTGCCAGGCCGTGGCGGCGGTACGGGCCGTCCCCGATGTGCGGACGGTCATCGAAATCGGCGGGCAGGACAGCAAGATTATCATCATCCGCGACGGCATGGTGGCCGATTTCGGCATGAACACCGTCTGCGCCGCCGGTACGGGGTCTTTCCTCGACCACCAGGCGGCGCGCCTGGGGATGGATATCGGCGAGTTTTCCCGCCGGGCGTTTGAGGCCGGGGCGCCGGTCAACATCGCCGGGCGCTGCACCGTCTTCGCCGAGTCGGAGATGATACACAAGCAGCAGACCGGCCGCGACGTTGACGGGATTATCTACGGGCTTTGCCGCGCTTTGGTGCGCAATTTTCTAAGCGATGTTGCTTCCGGCAAGGAGATTACCCCGCCGGTGGTCTTCCAGGGCGGGGTGGCCTTCAACCGGGGCATGGTGCGCGCCTTTACTGATGAGCTGGGCACGGAGATAATCGTGCCGCCCCACCACGAGGTGATGGGGGCCATCGGCGCGGCCATGCTGGCCCGCGAGCACGCCGAGACCGGCGCGGGCAGCCGCTTCAAGGGCTTTGAAATCGGGCGGCAGGCAAGCCCGGCGAGCCGGGAGAGTCGTGAGATAGCATGAAAATCATCGTTGACGCCGCCGGGGGCGACTACGCCCCCCACGAAACGGTCAAAGGGGCGCTCCAGGCCGTCCGGGACTATGGCGTGGAGATTATCCTGGTGGGGCGCCAGAGCGTCCTGCGCAAGCTGGCCGCCAAGGCCGAGACCGGAGCGGGCATCACCATCGTCGAGGCCAAGCAGGTGATTGATTTTGACGAGCACCCCCTGAAGGCGGTGCAGCGCAAGCCGCACTCCTCCATCGTCGTCGGCATGAACCTCCTCAAGGAGGGCGCCGGCGACGCCTTCGTCTCGGCGGGGAATACCGGCGCGGTGGTGGTGGCGGCGCTGCTGACCCTGGGCAAGACCAACGGGGTCAGCCGCCCGGCCATCGGCTGCCTGCTGGACGTCATCACCAACTTCCCGGTGCTGCTGGTGGACGCCGGCGCCAACGCCGACTGCCGCCCCGAGCACCTGCTGGAGTTCGCCCGGCTGGGCGCGCTCTACAGCCGCCACCTCTTGAAAATTAACAAACCGCGCGTCAGCCTGCTCTGTAACGGTCTTGAGGAAGGCAAGGGCAACCGCCTGGCCGTGGAGACCTACCCGCTCCTCAAGCAGGCTAAAGACCTGCACTTTACCGGCTATATCGAGGGGCAGGACATCACCAGAAAGAAGACCGACGTCGTCGTTACCGACGGCTTTACCGGTAATATCGTCCTCAAGACCATCGAAGGCTGCAACGATAACTTCCTGGCCTCGGTCAAGCAGATAGGACACGTATTTTCCAGCGCTTCGCGCCTGCGCGGGCACAACCTGCTCCGCGAAATCGGGCTGGACTCCTGGGCCCAGAAGCTGGACTACACCGAGTACGGCGGGGCCTGCCTGCTGGGCGTCAGCGGCAACGTCATCATCGCCCACGGGCGGAGCCAGGCCCGGGCCATCCGCAACGCCATCGGTCTGGCCAGGGAGACGGTGGAGCGCTGCATTATTGAAAGAATAAAGGAGGAAAAATATGAGCAAACCGGTGGAGATTGAAGAAGCCAAATTCAAGGAAAAGGTGCTGGACGAAAAGACGCCGGTGCTGGTGGACTTCTGGGCGCCCTGGTGCGGCCCGTGCCGCATGGTGGCCCCCGTTGTCGAGGAGCTGGCCGAGGAGTACGACGGCAAGGTCAGCTTCGTCAAGGTCAACGTTGACAATAACCCCAGAATCGCCGGGCAGTACGGCGTGATGAGTATCCCCACCCTGATTCTCTTCAAGGCCGGCCAGCCGGTGGCCAACGTCGTCGGCTTTCGCCCCAAAGCCGAGCTCAAGAAGAGCCTGGACGCCGCCCTCTAGTTCGCTTTTTAATCCCCCTGGAGGAGCTTGAGGGGCGTAGCCCCTCATAAAAAATCTTTCCCCTTCCCCTGGGGGAAGGGGGATAAAGGGGGATGGGGATAAAAAAACTGCGGGCTAAGCCGTGGATTTACCGAGGGCGGTTTGGGTGGGAATAGATAACTCCGAGGAGGGGAGGGGCCAAACATGAGCGAAACCAAAAAAGAACACGATGTCATCATCATCGGCGGCGGGCCCGCCGGCCTAACCGCCGGTATTTATACCGCCCGGGCGCGCCTGGCCAGCCTCCTCATCGAGAAAGGCGCCATCGGCGGTCAAATCATCAACTCGCTGGCCGTGGAGAACTATCCCGGCTTTGCCAATATCAGCGGCATCGACCTGACCCAGGCCATGTACCAGCAGGCCGCCGGCTTCGGCCTGGCCACCGTCTACGCCGAGGTCACCGGCATCAAGCTCTCCGGCAGGAAAAAGGTTGTCAGCACCTCCGAAGGCCACTATACCGCCGGGGCGGTCATCATCGCCGGCGGCTCGGAGCGCCAGAAGCTGGGCATCCCCGGCGAGGCCGAGTTCACCGGCAAAGGCGTCTCCTACTGCGCCACCTGCGACGGCGCCTTCTTCCAGGATAAGGAGGTGGCCGTGGTGGGGGGCGGCAACGCCGCCCTGACCGAAGCCCTGGAGCTTACCAAGTTCACCGCCAGGGTCACCGTTATCCACCGCCGCGACGAGCTGCGCGCCACCAAAATCCTCCAGGAGAAGGCCATGGCCGAAAAGAAAATCGCCTTCCTCTGGGACAGCGTGCTTACGGCAATCACCGGCGATGACTTCGTGGCGGGCATCACCGTCAGCAACGTAAAGACGAAAAAGAAAACCGACCTGCCCGTGGCCGGGGTATTCATGGCCGTCGGCTTCAAGCCGAACACCGGCTACCTCCGGGGGGTCGTCGACCTGGACGAGCTGGGAACGATTGTCGTCAACGATAAAATGGAGACCAGCGTCCCCGGCATCTTCGCCGCCGGTGATATCCGCTCCGACTCGATACGCCAGGTGGTGGCCGCCACCGGCGACGGGGCCGTGGCCGCCGTCGCCGCCGAAAAATATCTGATCTAATAGCCCCAAAATATTTCCCCGCCAGTCTCCGCCGGGTATTGACCCCGCTTCGTGGCGGTGGGTTATAATGGGCAGTAATCACTAAAAGGAGTCGACTGTGAAGGTTATTTTTCTCGAAGACGTATCCGGCATCGCCCGGGCCGGGCAGACCCGGACGGTGGCCGATGGCTACGCCAGGAACTACCTCCTGCCGCGCCGGCTGGCCGTGGTGGCCGATTCCAAGGCCTCGACGCAGCTGGAGGCGCAGTTACGCCGCATCACCAAGCGGCAGGCCCTGGAAGAAATCGAGCTCAAGGAGCTGGCCGAGAAGCTCACCGGCACCCGGGTCACCGTTAAGGCCAAGGTCGGCGAGAGCGATAAGCTCTACGGCTCGGTAACCGCCGCCACTATCGCCGCCGCCCTGGAGGGGCCCGCCGGGCGCGAGATTGACAAGCGCAAGATAGAAATTGCCGAACCCATCCGCCACCTGGGCACGCACGAGGTGACCATCCGCTTTCTCCACGACATCAGCGCCGCTATCGAGGTAGTCGTCGAGGCCGAGGAGACCGCCGCCAAACCCGAAAAGGACGAGAAGAAGGCCGAGGCGAAAGCCGCCGAGGAGACGACCGCGGCCGCGCCGGAAGAGGCCGTAGCCGAAGCACCGGTTGAGGAATCCGCTGCGGAAACTGTCGGCGCGGAAACTGCCGAAGCCCCGGCCGCGGAAAAGCCTGCCAAGAAGACAAAGACCAAGGCCAAGGCGGCCAAGAAGACCAAGAAGGCCGCCGCCAAGGCTGACAAGGAGACCGAAGCCAAGCCTGATAAGGAGGCCTAAGCGTTGAACGACGTCAGGCTGCCGCCCAGCGATAGCGACGCCGAGGAAGCCGTTATCGGCGCGCTGCTCATTGACGGCGCGTCCATCTTTCAGATTGCCGACTTCCTCCAGCCGGCCAATTTCTACGACGAGTCGAACCGCTGGCTCTACGAGGCCTGCCTGTCCCTCTACCAGCGCGACGAGGCCATCAACCAGGTCACCCTGGCCCAGGAGCTTTCCCGCCAGGGGCGGCTGGAGACCTGCGGCGGGGCCGCCCGCCTGAGCTACCTGATTTCCGTCTGTCCCACCTCGCTGGACATCGAGCATTACGCCCGCATCGTCTACCGCCTCTCCATCATGCGGCAGATGATTAGCGCCGGCGACCGCATCGCCGCCATCGGCTACGAGTCCGGGCCGGACGTGGAGGACAGCCTGGCGCGGGCCGAGAGCGTGCTCTTCGGGCTGCGGCGCGGGCAGGCCGGCGGCGACCTGATGCACATCCGCCAGGTGCTGGACAAGTACTTTGAGGTGCCGCCGACCCCGACCGAGGACCGGCCGGAGCGCCTGCCCTACGTCCTCTCCGGCTTCCCCGGCCTGGACGAGTGGCTGGGGGGCCTCCAGCGCGCCGACCTGGTCATTATCGCCGGGCGGCCCAGCATGGGCAAGACCAGCCTGGCCCTCAACATCGCCCGCAACGCCGCCGTCGACCACCGCGCCTGCGTCGCCCTCTTCAGCCTGGAGATGGCCCGCGATTCGCTGGTGCAGCGCCTCCTCTCCTCTGAGTCCGGCGTCAATACACGCCGGGTGCGCTTCGGGCAGCACACCGAGGACGAGGAAAGGCGGGTCATGGAGGCCACCGGCATCCTCTCCGAGGCGCCCGTTTACGTCGACGACACGCCGATGCTCCGCATCGCCGAGATGCGCAGCAAGGCGCTCCGGCTCAACTACGAGCGCGGCATCGATATGGTCATTATCGACTACCTCCAGCTGATGCAGGGGGAGGGCCACCGGAACGAGAACCGCGTGCAGGAAATCAGCTACATCTCCCGCGCCCTCAAGGCCCTGGCCCGCGAGCTGGACGCCCCGGTGCTGGCGGTATCCCAGCTTTCCCGCGCCGTGGAGTGGCGCGCCTCCCACGAGCCGCAGCTCTCCGACCTCCGCGAGAGCGGCAGCATCGAGCAGGACGCCGACGTCGTCCTCTTTATCTACCGCGACGAGTATTATTTTAAAAACGAGGAAGACTGGCTGGCGGTGCACCCCGACCGGGAGTACCCCCGCGAGGAGGCCGACGTCATCATCGCCAAGCACCGCAACGGTCCCACCGGCCGCGTCAAGATGCGCTTCCGCCACACTCTGGCCAAGTTCGAGAGCCTAGGCAGCGTGGAGCCGACGATGCTATGAAGCAATTTGATGGGTTCCCCGCCCGGATGGAGTTCACCGCCGTCCCCAATCTCTTCTTCAGCGCTTTGCTCCCCCACATCGACGACCTGGCCGAGCTGAAGACGACGCTGGCCGTCATGGCCGCCATTTACCGCAAGAAAGGCTCGCCGCGCTACGTGAGCCGGAGCGAGCTTAAGGGCGACGCCGCCCTGATGCCGGGGCTTAAGGTCGCAGGTAAAAAGCCGGAAGAAATTTTAGAAACGTCCCTTAAGGCGGCGGTCGGTCGGGGCACGCTGCTGTGCCTGGAGCTGGCCGGGGAGGGTGGCGCCGAGGCTATCTACTTTGTCAATGATGCGCCGGGTAGGCAGGCAGTAGCCAAAATCGAGAGCGGCGAGCTTGAGATAAGCGGGCTGGAGCCGGTGCACCCGGCAGCCACCAGCGAAGCGCCGCCGGACGTCTTCACCCTCTACGAGGAGAACATCGGCCTGCTGACGCCGCTGGTAGCCGACGAGCTTAAACTGGCCGAAAAGGCCTATCCCGCCGCCTGGCTGCGCGACGCCATCAAAGAGGCCGTTTTACATAATAAGAGAAACATCAAATATATCGTGAAAATATTGGAGAACTGGTCGGCGGAAGGCCGGAGCGATGGAACACATCAGCGAGATTCTCAAAAAGCAGACCCGGACAAGTACATCAAAGGCAAGTACGGACACATGGTCCGCCGCTGAGGCGGACGAGTCCCCGCCCGCCTCCCCGGAGTGCCCCGTCTGCCAGGGGGCCGGTATCGTGCACCCGCGCCTTGCCTCCGGCGAGCCGGACTACAGCCGGGCGGTGCCCTGCCGCTGTACCAAAAAAGAGCCGAAGGGCGAGTGCCAGGAGCGGCTGAAACGCTACTCCAACCTGGGCTCGCTGGCGCGCTTCACCTTCGCCAACCTGGAGCCGCGCGGCCAGAGCGGCCACCCCCGCGCCCAGGAGCAGTTCCAGCGTGCCGCCGAGGCCGCCAGGGCCTTCGCCGCCGCGCCGAAGGGCTGGCTGGTGCTGGGCGGCCCCAGCGGCAGCGGCAAGACCCACCTGGCGGCGGCCATCGTCAACGAGAGCATCAGCCGGGGCAATCCCGCCCTTTACATCACCGCCCCCGACCTGCTCGACCGCCTGCGCGCCTCCTTCGGCACCGACAGCGAGACCCCCTACGACGAGTTCTTCGAGTCGGTGCGGGCGGCGCCCCTGCTCGTCCTCGACGACCTGGGGGCGCAGTCGGGCACGCCCTGGGCGCGCGAGAAGCTCGACCAGCTCTTGACCTCGCGCTTCAACAGCGAGCTGCCCACCGTCGTCGTCACCATCAAGCCGGTCGCAGACATGGAAGAGCGGCTGCGCACCCGCCTCACCGACCCGCGTCTGTCGCAGGTCTACGTCCTCGAAGAGGACAAGCCCACCCAGGACTACGCCTGGGGGCCGGAGTTCGCCCTGCAAAAGGGGATGACCTTTGCCAGCTTCGACCGGCGGCGCAACCTGCCCCCGGAGCAGCAGGAAAACCTGGACTGGGCGCTGGAGGCCGCCCTCGGTTTCGCCAAGAACCCGGAGGGCTGGCTGGTCTTCATGGGTTTCACCGGCAGCGGCAAGACCCACCTGGCGGCGGCCATCGTCAACTACTGCTACGAGGCCGGCCAGCCCGCCCTCTTCGTGGTGGTGCCCGAGTTCCTCGACCACCTGCGCTCCACCTTCGGCCCGGAGAGCAAGGTCTCCTACGACGAGCTTTTCGAGAGCGTCAAGACGGCGCCGCTGCTGGTGCT
>DAOUEP010000022.1:0-2350 GCA_034430515.1 Dehalococcoidales bacterium
CGCCTCAACATAGACCCTACCCGGGTAGAGATGGGCTGGATAATCGATTTCTGCGCCCAGAGCCTGCGCAATATCATCATCGGACTCGGCGGGAGGATGGACGGCTACACTATGCAGTCCAAATTCGGCATCGCCGTCAGCTCCGAGCTAATGGCCATGCTCTCTATAGTGACCGACCTGGCCGATATGCGTAAGAGGATGGACGAAATCACGCTGGCCTATGATAAGAAGGGCAAGCCAGTTACTACCGGCGACCTGGAAGTCGGCGGCGCCATGACCGCCTGGATGCGCAACACCATCAACCCCACCCTGATGTGCACCGCCGAGTACAATCCGTGCCTGGTCCATGCGGGACCTTTCGCCAATATCGCCGTAGGGCAGTCGTCAATTATCGCCGACCGTATCGGCCTGAAGATGTTCGACTATCACATCACCGAGAGCGGTTTTGCCGCCGATATCGGTTTCGAGAAGTTCTGGAACGTCAAGTGCCGCTACAGCGGCCTGAAACCGCACGTATCGGTGCTCACCACCACCATCCGGGCGCTGAAGATGCACGGCGGCGGCCCCAAAGTGGTCGCCGGGCTGGCCCTCCCCGAGGAGTACACCAGGGAGAACGTGGGGCTGGTGGAAAAGGGCCTGCCCAACATGGAGCACCTTATCGGCGTTATCCGCAAGTCCGGCATCAACCCGGTGGTCTGCATCAACGCCTTCCACACCGATACCAAAGACGAGATTGCCGCCGTCAGGCGAGCCGCCGAGGCGGCCGGCGCCCGCTGCGCCCTCTCCACCCACTGGGCCGACGGCGGCGACGGCGCCCTGGAGCTGGCCGATGCCGTCAAGGACGCCTGCGAAGAAAGCAACGATTTCAAGTTCCTCTACCCCAACGACATGAAGCTGCGCCAGAGGGTGGAGAAGATAGCCAAGGAGGTCTACGGCGCCGACGGCGTCTCCTGGACACCCGCCGCCGAGGCCAAGGCCAAGGCCTTCGAGGCCGACCCGAAATACGACGAGTACGCCACGATGATGGTCAAGACGCACCTGTCCCTCACCCACGACCCCACCCTCAAGGGCGTGCCCAAGGGCTGGACGCTGCCCATCCGCGACGTGCTCATCTACTCCGGCGCCAAGTTCCTCTGCCCCTGCGCCGGGGATATCACCCTGATGCCCGGCACGTCTTCCAATCCGGCCCTGCGCCGCGTGGACGTGGACGTAAAGACCGGCAAGGTTCAGGGGCTGTTCTAGCCATAGTTCCAGTGTGAGAAACGTCATTTTCACAAAGGGGCCGGGGCTGTTACGATGAAAACAGGGAGATAAGATAGGAATAAGATATTGAACATCAACATTGCCGTAGCCGGCAAGGGAGGCACCGGGAAGACCTCGGTCACCAGCCTGGTCATCCGCTACCTCCTCAGGAACAACCTGGGGACGGTGCTGGCCGTGGACGCCGACCCCAACTCCAACCTGGCCGAAGGACTGGGGCTGGAGGTAAGGCAGACGGTCGGCCGCATCCTCAACGATTTCCAGGGGGAGAAACTTCACATACCGCCTGGCATGACCAAGGAAGCCTACCTGGAGTACCAGCTCAACGTGGCCATCACCGAGAGCAAGGGGCTGGATCTGATCACGATGGGGCGCGGCGAGGGGCCGGAGTGCTACTGCTACCCCAACGTGGTCATCCGCAAGCTCATCGACGACTGGGCCAAGAACTACGCCTACGTGGTGATGGACAACGAGGCCGGCATGGAGCACCTTAGCCGGCGCACCACCCAGAACGTGAACGAGCTGCTGCTGGTATCCGACCACTCGGTCAAGGGGCTGCGCGCCATCGCCCGCGTGCGCGACCTGGTGGCCGAGCTCAAGCTGAACGTCGCCAGGGAGTCCATCATCATCAACAAGGTGCCCGGCAAGATAGACGCCCTGCTGGAGCAGGAGATGGACCGGCTGGGCATCACGCCCACGACCATCATCCCGCTGGACGAGGAACTGAACCGCTGCGACCTGGAGCAGAAGCCGCTGTTCACCCTGCCGGACACGGCGCCGGCGGTGGCGGCGGTGAACGCCCTGATGGACAGGCTATTAAAACCGATAAAAGTGGAAGCAAAGGGGGAATAACCAATGACAGCAGAACTCATCAAGGGCGCCGAAGTCGCCAAGCAGATCCGCGAAGAGCTCAAGGCCGAGGTCGCCGAGCTCAAGGCCAAGCACAACGTGGTGCCCGGCCTGGTAACCATCCTCGTCGGGGCCGACCCGGCCTCCCAGGTCTACGTGGGCGCCAAGGAGAAGACCTGCGGCGAGCTGGGCATCTACTCCGAGCGGTACGACCTGCCGGAGGACACCAGCCAGGACGACC
>DAOUEP010000023.1:0-2229 GCA_034430515.1 Dehalococcoidales bacterium
GTCCTCCACCTTGCCGCGGCGGCCGGAAGGCTGAAAGATTACGGTGTGCTGCGGTTGGGTCATTGCTAGAATCTTACCACCTTTATATCATCCCCGCCAGCTTGCTTAACTGGAAATCAACGTCCCCGAAGCCGCTGGACAGGGCGGCGGCCCGCTTGATGTAGTAGTGCAGGACGTGGTCTTCGGTAAAGGCGATGGCCCCGTGAATCTGGTGGGCGGCCTGCATCACCTGCCGGCAGGCTCGCCCCGTCCAGGCCCCGGCGACGGCCGCCTCCCTCGCGGCGGGGAGGCCTTCGCTCAGCCGCCAGGCGGCCTGGTAGGTGGCGAAGCGCGCCCCGTCCACGCTAACGAGCATATCGGCGCAGCGGTGCTGGACGGCCTGAAACGCCCCGATGGGGTGGCCGAAGGCCTGCCGCTCCTTGGCGTATTCCAGCGTCATGTCCAGGGCCTGCTGGGCCAGCCCCACCATCACGGCGCAACGGGCGACGCCAGCTTTCTGGAGCACCCGCTCGACGGCCGGCCAGCCGCCGCCGATTTCCCCCAGCACGTCGCCGCGGGGCACGCGCACGTCATCAAAACTGACGCGGCAGAGCTTGTCGCCGGACACGGTCTCCAGCGGCTCGATGTCCAGTCCCACCATGTTTATGTCAACTATAATCAAAGTGATGCCCGGCCCGTCTTTATCGGGTTCGCCGGTGCGGGCGGCGGTTATAATGTGGTCGGCCACGTGGGCGTCGGGGACGAACAGCTTGGCGCCGGTCAGGGCCAGTTCGTCGTCGTAGACGGCGGCCTGCAGCTGAATCCCCTCCGGCGTGTAACCCCCGCCCACCTCGGCCAGGGCCAGCGTGACGATGCGCTTGCCCTCGGCGATTTGGCTTAAATACTCCTGCTCCTGAGCCTGGCTGCCGGCCTCGGCGATGGCCGATGCCCCCAGGACGGTCGTAGTGTAGTAAGGCCCCAGGAAGTTGGCCCGCCCCATCTCTTCCAGCACCACCACCAGGTCGAGGAAGTCGCCCACCCCGCCGTACGCCTCGGGGACGGCCAGGCCCATCAGGCTCATCCCGGCCATCTCCTGCCACAGCTCCGGCGTGTAGCCGCGCGCGTCGGCGGCCATGGCCCGCATGACTTTATCGGGGTACTCGTCGGTGAGGAACTCCCGGGCCAGCGCCCGCATCATCTGCTGCTGCTCGTTAAGAGCGAAGTCCAAATAATCCCTCCGTAAGTCTAATCAGCGCAATCGCGGCAGTCCCAGCCCGCGCTGGGCGATGACGTCGCGGTCGATTTCCGAAGTCCCCTGCTCCAGCGAGAAGCCGAAGGAGCGCAGGTAGCAGGAGGGTATCCGCCCGCCCAGGGGGGCCAGCGGGCAGCCCTCGGCCAGTTGAGCGTACGGCCCCAGCATATCCATGCCGAAGGCAGCCACGCGCTGCATCAGCTCGAAGCCGTACATCTTGCTCATGGCCGACTCGTGGTTGGGCACCATGCCCCGGCTCTGCATCCAGGCAACGCGGTAGTGGAGCAGTCTGGCGATTTCGCAGTCGGCGGCAAGCTCCGCCAGGCGGTGCTCCAGGATGAGGGTCAGCAGGTTATTAGCCCGCCCGTACTCGCTCAGGTCGCCCAGGTACGTAGCGGCCACGGCGTAGGCCGTATCGGTGGTACGCTCGTAATCAAGCAGAGACATGACCACGTAAAAGCCCTTGTTCAGCCCGCCGACGATGTTGGCCTCCGGGATGCGCACGTCGTCGAAGAAGACCTCGTTAAACTCGTGGTGGCCGGCGATATTGATAAGCGGGTTGACGGTGATGCCCGGCGTTCGCATGTCCAGCAGGAAAAATGTCAGGCCGCGGTAGGCGGGGCTGGCCTCGCGGTCGGTGCGGGCCACTAAAGCGTTCCAGTCGGCGAAGTGGGCGTTGGTCGTCCAGATTTTCTGCCCGTTGACGACGTAGCTGTCGCCGTCCTTCCGGGCGAAGACCTCGATGGCGGCCAGGTCGGAGCCGTGTCCCGGCTCGCTGAGGGTCTCGCACCAGATTACCTTACCGGCGGCGATGCCGGGCAGGTGGCGCTTTTTCTGCTCGTCGCTCCCCTTGAGCAGCAGCGCCGGGGCGACGATGCCGGCGCCGATGGAGTCGTAGCCGGGGGCGTGGTAGCGGGCCAGCTCCTCGCGGAGGATGAGGCGGTGAAACGGCGAGGCGTCCTGCCCGCCGTATTCCTTGGGCCAGTGGAGCGAGAGCC
>DAOUEP010000024.1:0-4880 GCA_034430515.1 Dehalococcoidales bacterium
TCCGTCCGCAAGCTGGAGACGGTCATCGTCATGGAGGGCTACGCCGACGTTATCACCGCCCACCAGCACGGCATTACCAACGCCGTCGCCTGCATGGGCACGGCCATTACCGAGACGCAGGTAAACATCATTAAAAAGCTGACCCGAAACCTGGTGCTGGCCCTGGACGCCGACGCCGCCGGCGAGGAGGCCATGCTGCGCACCGTGGCCTACGAGAATATTTTAAAGGCGGAAATCCGCGTCGTCGTCATGCCGGAGGGCAAAGACCCCGACGACGTGATTAAAGCGGGCAGCTGGGACGAGGTGCTGGGGCAGGCGGTGCCGCTTTTAGACTTCCTGTTCTCGCGGACGGCCGCCCCCCTCGACCTGACTACAGCCCGCGACAAGTCCGCCGCCGCCGACCGGCTCCTGCCCGTCCTGGCGGCCCTGGCCGACCCCATCCGCCAGGCGCACTACTTGCAGAAGCTGGCCGCCCTGGTGAAGGTGGACATGAACACCATCCGGGCATCGCTGAGCCGGCTCCGGCCGGCGGCGCGGCGCACCGCCGCCCCCCGCCCCGCCGCCGGGGCGCTCAAACCGCTGGCCTCCGGCGCCCGCGAGGCGTACGTCCTGGCGCTGCTGCTGCACCACCCGGAGCTGAAAGGGCAGACCGAGGGGCTATTACCGGAGTATTTTGAAGGCAGCGAGAACCGTGAGATACTCGCCGCCTGGCTGGCGGCGGACGATATCGATTCCCTGCGCGACCGGCTCGCTCCGGCCCTCCAGGAGCACCTCGACGCCATCCTCGGCAAGACCCTGCCGGTAACCGGCAACGGCGCCGAGGCCAGATATGTCGACAGTGTTATAGAGCTGCGGCGCCGCTACCTGCGGGGGCTGGCCGCACGCCGGGCCGAGGCCACCGGCGAGGAATCCGACCCGAACCAGCTGGAAGAGGACGTCGCCATCAGCACCCAGCTGCGCGAGCTGGACGCCCGCCGGGGCCGCCAGCGCAACGGTATAAGGAGATGAGCCATGGATAAAGATAAAGAGATTAAAGACGAACTGAACGATGATAGCGACGACGCGGCGTCTCCTTCTTCCGACCGGGATGACAGGGAGGGAGCCTCCCCACGCGCCTCGCTTGCGTCCGGAGGAGACGCGGACGATGAGGATGAAGACACCGGCAGCAGCGGGAAGTGGACGCCGGGCAAGCCCTTTGACCTGGATAAGGACGACGCCTCGCTGGACGTGGATGTCGACGTGGCCCAGGAAGACATCGCCGAGCAGGACATCACCGACGACCCGGTGCGCATCTACCTGCACGAAATCGGGCGGGTGCACCTGCTTACCGCCGACGACGAGAAAGTCCTGGCCCGGCAGATGGAAGAGGGGCAGTACATCGGCGATATTCAGCAGGAGTACGCCCAGCAGTACGGTCGCCAGCCCGCCGCCAGCGAGATTGTCCTCAGCATCATCCGCAAGCTGGGCGAAACGGCCTACCTGATTCACATCCTCCGCGACCAGCTCCGCCTGTCTTCGGCCAAGGGTTTCCTCGAAGCCATCTACGAGGAGAAAATCCAGGACAGCATCGATAACACCATCGACCCGCAGGTCGTCCAGGACATCTCCGAGCGGCTGGAGAAGACCGTCGCCGAGGCCGAGGAGGTCCTGGTCGACCTCTCGCTGGGCAGCCGCCTGCTGCTGCCGGAGGTTCGCGCCGCCATCAACAAGAAGGTCAAGCTGGCCGATACCGGACGGCTGACCGAAGACCGGAAGTTTCTGGAAATCCTCCGCAACAACGAGCGGATGCTGGCGGAGTACTTCGCCCGCATCGTCGCCGAGGGCAAGCGGGCGGAGCGCCACCTCATCGAGGCCAACCTGCGCCTGGTGGTCAGCGTGGCCAAAAAACACATCGGCCGCGGCATGTCCCTCCTCGACCTCATCCAAGAAGGCAACATCGGCCTGATGCGGGCGGTGGAGAAGTTCGATTACCGCAAGGGCTACAAGTTCAGCACCTACGCCACCTGGTGGATACGCCAGGCCCTGACCCGCGCCATCGCCGACCAGGCCCGCACCATCCGCATCCCGGTGCACATGGTGGAGACCATCAACCGGCTGCTTAGAATCAGCCGCCGCCTGGCCCAGGAGTACGGCCGCGAGCCGACCTCCCGCGAAATCGCCAAGGAGATGGAAGTGTCCTCGGACAAGGTGCGCGAAATCGTCAAGGTCTCGCAGCTGCCCATCTCGCTGGAATCGCCCATCGGCGAGGAGGAGGACAGCCCGCTGGGTAACTCCATCGAAGACCGCAACGCCCTGCCGCCGGTGGATATCGCCTCCAAGCAGCTCTTAAAAGAGCAAATCGAGGATGTGCTGGGGACGCTCACCCCCCGCGAGCAGCGCGTGCTGCAACTGCGCTTCGGCCTGGAGGACGGGCGCAGCCGCACCCTGGAAGAGGTGGGCGTGGAGTTCAACGTTACCCGCGAGCGCATCCGCCAGATAGAGGCCAAGGCCTTAAGAAAACTGCGCCACCCCTCCCGCAGCCGCAAGCTCAAGGACTATCTGGAGTAGGGGATTGCCGGTGGGAAGGTAGTGGTGTATTGTAATGGTGAGGAGGGATTATGCAACTTACCGCCATAGTCAGAAAAGGCGAAAAGCAGTACGTGGCTCTTTGCCCGGAAGTTGATGTCGTCAGTCAGGGCTTGACGGTTGAAGAAGCCGTGGCTAATCTCAAGGAAGCGGTGGATTTGTATATTGAAGAGATGGGCCTCCCGGAAGGTGTGGGGAACGAAGAGCTGATTATAACTCACTTCGGGGTAAAGCATGCCAAGACTTCCGGTGCTATCAGGGCGTAAGCTGGTACGAATTTTAGGTAAGGCGGGTTTTAAGCCTGCTAGAAAATCCGGGAGTCACGTTATTCTTGTTAAAACCGACCCATCCGGCAAACACGCCGTCGTCGTGCCCGACCACAAAGAAATTGACAAAGGCACGCTCATCGAGATAATCCGCCAGGCCGGTCTCAAAAGAGACGAATTCCTCGAGCTCCTCAAGTAGAGGCCGGCTAATGGCCGCAAGCTCAAGGACTACCTGGAGTAGGGGAAAGGGCTACTTAGCGCCGGGTTTTTGCTTGCCTATCCGGGTATAGGATTCCTCCGGGATATCCGCCTTGTTCTTGTAGAGGGCGAACTTGCAATGTTCTTTCCCGATGGGGTCGGAGACGATGTGCACCGCCCCGAATTCCCCGCTCCGCTCGATGTCCAGCGCCTCCATGACGGGACAGTGCACGCAGTAAATGGGGAAGTCCTTCTGGCCGAAGGTAATGCGGTGGGCCTCCTCGACCCTGGCCAGGCCGATATCCGGCTCGTAGCCGCCCATACGGATTATCCTCCCGCCGGAGCCGCACGGCTCCATGGCGATGGTGACCTTCTCGTCGTCCTCGGTGATGCTAATCGGCTGCAGGTGTCCCCGCAGCCCGCCGAGCATTTCCTGCACGCGGGTGCGGAAATCGGTAGCGCCGGACGGCTTGAAGACGAAGTTCGCTTCGATGGTGTGGGCCTCCCGCTCCGCCTCTTCCAGCACCTCGATGCCGTAGCGGCGGTAGATAAAGCTCAGCAGGGCGGAGACCCAGGTGAAATAGCCGTCGTGGAGGTAGTTGAACTCACGGTACATACGCTGCGCCAGCTCCTTGGCCTTTTCCTTGTCGCCGGCGCCAATGGCCGCCAGGACCAAATCCAGCGTGCGCGTCCCCATTTCCTTGAGTTCCTCGTCGGTGAAAATCCTCTGGCTGCTCATGGATTTTTGTATCTCCTTTTATTATCCGTGCTTTTATCACGATAAACCCGCCCGCTTCCGGCTGTCAAATACCCCCCGCCGCCCCCGTCGGGATTATCTATTCCCACCCAAACCGCCCTCGCGGCACCGGCTAACCTGATGCCGGTGCTGGTCAGTAAATGCCTGGAGGGCGATGTGGTCAAGCTGGGCTGGCTGGGTTCCGCCTCGGGAATCGGCGGGATTTTAGGGGGTCTGGCGTTGGGGGGTGTGGGGCGGGTTCAAGAAGCGCATGGGGACGGCCTTGCTGGGTTTTATGCTGATGATACCGTCCAGCGTGGCGGTGGGATTTACCTACCCGGCAATTTTCTATACCACCACGGTTCCCGCCATGCTTTTGATGGGTGTGGGTATCGCTCTGGTCAATGCACCGATTGCGGCCATCATGAATTCCATTATCGCCAAAGACATGCAGGGGCGGGTATTCTCGTTGTATAGCTCGGTAGTCGCGTCGGCAGTGCCGCTCGGCCTGGTCATCGGCGGGCCGGTGGCGGACTGGCTGGGGATACGCTCGCTCTACTGGATTGCCGCCGGAGCCTGGCTGATTATCCTGCCCCTGGCGATGTTCTCAAAGTCGCTGATGAACCTGGAGAATCAGCCGGCCTAGCCCCTCCGCAGGCTGCGGATAATCTCTCCTATCCGGGGCCTCTGGCCGTACATCATCAGGTACGTCTTGAAGACCCTGATGGTGACCCACAGCATGCCGACGATGGAGAGGGCCAGCACCAGGAGGCTGACCACCACCTGCCAGACCGGGACGTCGCTCACGCCCAGCCTCAGTAATGTTGTCACCGGGGCCGTAATCGGGAAGATGGTGAGGAATACCCAGATGGGGTTATTCGGGTAGATGAACAGCAGCGAGCCGAACCAGAAGGGGATAAAGACGGGCATGGTCATCAGGCTGACCAGTTGCTGGCCTTCCTGGGTATTGGTGCTGATGGCGCCGATGCCGGCCGCGACCACGACGAAGAAGAGATAGCCCAGGATAAAATAGACCAGCCCCAGGGCGACAAAATTGGCCGGTATCTGGATAGCGCTGAAAAAGCCGCCGATAGTGGACGACGCCAGGTTGAACA
>DAOUEP010000025.1:0-1618 GCA_034430515.1 Dehalococcoidales bacterium
CTGACCTCCGGCGTCGTCCCCAGTTGGCGTAGGACGGCCACCCCCACGGCGTCGATGGCGACGCGGTCGCGGCCGGCCAGCATGACCTCGGCCCTGACGCGCTTGCCCACGTGCGGCCCGCCCTCGACGAAGGCCTCCACCCCGTCCATGACGATTAAGTCCGTCGCGTAGGCGGCGTTGATTTCGGCAATCATCTGCCGCTGGTAGGGCGAGGAGTGCAACTCGTTCATGTAGGGGTACTCGCCACCCGGCCCTAGGCCCGGCGGCACCAGGCCGACCGAGTTCTTCAGCGAGAGGGTGAAGTGCCCGCCGAACTGGTGGGTCTTGAGGCAGCAGGTCTGCACGACGCACTCCGCTTCGGCGTAGATGCGGGGGAAGAGGAAGCCGTCCTTCCAGTGGCTTCCTTCGGGCTGCACCTTCACCCAGCCGTCTCTGTCCATCTCCTGTAAATTCAGGATTTCAAAGCCGAGTTCGGCGGCCAGGGCCGGGATGCCCTTGTGCTCCATGATGTTGCGGGTAGTATCGCTGGGGCCGCTGCGCTCGGCCAGGGTGATGCTTTTAGCCCCCATCTCCTGGAGCTTGAGCACCAGGGCGCGCAAGGTGTCGTTGTGGGTGGAGCCGGGGGCGGGGTCGTCGGTGTTGAAGTTGGGTTTGAGGACGACGGCCTTGCCCTTAACGGGGTTGGTCTGGAGCAGTTCGATGGCGCGCGCCACGCCGGCGGCGCGGTCGGCGGTGCGCACCAGACTTATCCGGGTGGTCATGGTTATCTCCTGTGGTGGTCTTTCTACTTTAATTCTAGCCTATTTAATCCGCCGCTGCACTCTGGCCCAGGATGGCGTGATGAGGAAGCTCTCCGCCATGTTATCAATCATCTGCGCGAACTTGCTCATGGGGGCAGCGAAGGTGAGCACGTCGGCGGGGACGAAGGGGCGCGCCGAGACGTCGAACATGCCGATGACGCCGCGGGGGTGCGGGCGGTCTTTCTCCAGATAGGGGTATTGCACGATGGAGGCGCAGCCCGAGCCGAACGGGGCGATGACCATGTTCTGGTCGGTCTCGTCGTAGCTGGCCAGCGTGAACAGCCCGGCGAGCGCGTCGGGGCAGACGAAGCAGATGACGACTTCCGGCGCGTCGGCGGCGTCCAGCTTATCCCACCGCTTGAAGACGATGTATCTGGCGGGGGCTTTCATGGCTGGGGCGTGCTTGGCCATATACTCTTTGACCATCTCCGGCGTCTTCTTGTAGCGCTCGCCCTCCAGCTTGCCGGGGATACCGCAGGAGAGGAAGTACTCGAAGTCCGGCATGAGGTCGGCGGCGAAGCCCAGGTAGCGCCTGCCCCCGGCGCAGCCGACGCTGTTTACGTCCAGCGCCAGCGACTGGCCTTTTCTGACCCTGGCCAGGTCGCCGATGACGCAGCGCTGCGCCCCGGCGGGTTGGGCGGTTTCGGCGTTGCCGGGCGTGTCGGCATAATAAAAGGTAATGGGCAGCTCGGCGTCGTTGAAGTACTGCCTCCAGAGCTTGAGGAATCGTTCTTTGAGGGACATGTCCATAATAGTCATCTCCTTTTACAGAGATAGCAGCAGGCGTGTACCGCCGCCTCCCGAAAGGGGCGCGGCCG